>NZ_JADPKF010000123.1:0-9765 GCF_023073815.1 Bradyrhizobium sp. 157
GATGCCCCGCTCCAGCAGGAACGCACGGATCTGATTGATGACGCCGGTACGCTGACCGACCAATCGATAGCGGACGCGGTGCAGTGCCTGAAGGTCGAGTGATCGGCGGTCTTGGTCGCGACGAACTTCATGGTCGGGCGTTGGACCGCCTCGGCGATGGCTTCTGCATCTCGGAAGTCATTCTTCTGTCCCTTCGAATACGGGCGCACGTATTTCGCCGGCATCAGGCGGGCGTCGTGGCCAAGCATCTGGAGCTTGCGGCTGAGATGATGGGCGCCTACGCAGGCTTCCATACCGATCAAGCACGGCGGCAGGTTGGCGAGCCGCGTTTCCACCTGGCCGCGTGACCACTTCTGGCGCAGCACGATGGCACCGCGGTGATCATGACCCACGATGTGGTGCGAGTTTTTGCCAATATCGATGCCGATCACGGCGATCGCTGCGTTGATTTTCTGAGACATGGCGTACTCCTCGTCTTGAGCGCCCCTTGCCAGTTTCTCGTACTGGCAGGGCCGGAGCACGGCCGGACCATCCCATTAGCGGACATCTGCCCGTCAGCTCCCGTTGCCGCAACCAGGAGCGAACTGAACGTGTCGCGGGCAGCTGATCAACAGAGGATTCGGGGTAATTAGCCGCCGGGGCCAAGGGCGAACAATGCCTCACGAGGCGGCTGCTTAGCGGGGTGGGCCCTCCAGCCACAGATGTGTGTGCCATTGGGTCCGATGTCGACGCCATGGAGCATCGCTGTGGGTGGAGATCAGACATCTATCCTCGACTTCTGAACGCTGACTCAGAAGCCCGGTGGCGGAGCGACAGGGCCAAACACGGACTCCACCCGCCGCGCGAAAGCCAGCAACTGGCGGTCTTGCCCCGGCGCGCCGTCGACCTCGATCCCGAATGGCAATCCGCTGCGCGAAAGCCCCGCTGGCAAGCTGATGCCGGGCAGGCCGGCGCAACTGGCCGGGATCGTGTTTCTCGCGAGCAGTAGGTCGGTGACCTCCTTGCCGCGGACGACGAACTTGCGCTGTGCTTCAATGGCGGGAGCCGTGGTCGGCGTCGTCGGGAAGACGAGGAAGTCGGCGCGATCGAACACCCTCTGCATGAAGCGGCGCTGCAGTTCCGGGCGATCCTTGTTCATGGCATCGTTGTAGGCTTCGTCCGAACGGTAGCCCCCTCCGTTTGGGAGAACCAGGTATTCCCATCCTCTCCTGATCTCTGGGTCCAGATCCGCGAAGATCTCTTCGAATGAAACTGGAATCCCTTGAAGTTTCAGGAACTCGATGATCGCCGGCCGCGTCTCCCTGGCGAAGATGGTCCAGGTGGCGCGCTCCGCCAGGCCGCTGAAGTTCGCACCAAGGTCGACCTCGACGAGCTCGGCCCCGGCGCTCTTCAATCTCAGCAGATACTCACGGAAGTTATCCTCGACCTCGCGATCGATGCCGCTGAGATACTGCCGCGGAGCGTGAGCTATTCTGAACCCGTCCAGATCGGCGGGCCCGCCGATTGCGGAAGAGGGCGATCCGGTCACGACGCTGTCCAGCAGGATGCAGTCATCGATATTGCGCGCCAGCAGGCCAGTGGTATCGAGCGTGTGCGAGATCGGCGCGACCCCGTCGCCGGACCAGCGGCCAGGCGTCGGCTTGAAGCCGACGACGCCGGTGAGTGCCGCCGGCACGCGGATCGAGCCGACCGTGTCGCCGCCAAGCGAGGCCGGGACAATTCGGGCAGCGACCGATGCGGCCGAACCCGAAGACGAGCCTCCGGCGACGTGGGACTTGTTGTGGGGGTTCCGGACTTGGCCGTGATGAGGGTTCGCGCCGGTCAGGCCGTAGGACATCTCGACCAGATTGTTCTTGCCGAAAACGAAGGCGCCGGCGTCGCGAATGGACCTGATGACGGTGGCATCCCGGGTGGGCACGAAGTGCTTCAGCACTGACGTGCCGAACGACGTTCTGAGCCCGCGCGTCATGTAGCTGTCCTTGACGCCGATCGGGACGCCGAGGAGCGGCAGGGTCCTGCCCGCGGCGCGCGCGAGGTCCGCTGCCCTGGCCGCTTCCAGGACGGCAGTCTCGTCGATGGTGATGAACGCATTCAGATCGGAGTAAGCCCGCGCCCGCTCCAGGAGCGCGGTTGCGTGGGCTTCAGCCCTGACCTCGCCGCGCCTGATAGCTTCAGCGACAGCGGCTACGCCAAGCTCTTGCGGCCGGGGGTTGGCGGCGCCGGCACGCTCTGCGGAGGATTGCTCGGCAGTTTGGATCGTTGGCGCCGCGATGATGTCTGTTCCGAAAGACATGACACTACCTCTCTGGATGGCTTGTCACGAGGAGTCGTCCCCAGGGCTAGTGCGCGTGCCCGGAATGCTTGGGCACGGTGAAGTTCAGCACCACGACCTGGCCGGGAAAGACGTTGTGATTGGCGTCGACCAGCGAGATCTTCACCTTGTGCGGGCCGGGCGGAAACCCGGCTATGTCGACTGTGTTGTTGTCACTCGCGTCCGCCCACCACCAGGGCAGGTCGTCGACGGTTATGTGCAGATGACCGACACGTGGAGATGCGCTGACTGCGCCCGCCCCGAACACCGGTACGATACGCAGGTTCTCCACTCGGTACTGGGCCCAGAAAATGCCGTGTGCCAACCCCTCAGGAAGCGGAGGGTCCACGATCAGCTTGGGTGCGGGCTCATTCTCGATGGCGATGTATGGTGAAGCGCCCCGGATGTCCCTTGCACTCTGGGCGAAAGCGCTTGTGGCGAGCAACGTACCAGCCGCGACTGCGGCAAGCGTATTGATGAGCGGGGTCATTGTGTTCTCTCCTTGTATGGCTGCGGTGACTTGACTCGGAGATGGCCGGGTAATCCGGACGGCGCTCAGGAACATTGACGGAGAAGTCGACAAACTGCTCGTTACGTGTTGTTAAGCGCTGTTAAGCGGCTCCGAGCAGCGACAGCTAAGCCAAATGCTTCACAACGTGAGAACTTCTCACGGTGATCCGAGATTGGCACCTTGCTTTGAAGCCGGCATGCCCGGGGCCCCGAAGGGACTGGGAGCGAATGTGACACGTCACAATGCCAACGCCGCGCGGGCTGTAACTTGTCTAGCTATCGGTTGCCAGTTCCCAGAAGCCCCTCGGTTCGATACAATCTGGGCCGGAGCTGCTCGCAGGCCTCGTGACAACGGCGTTACAAGGGCAAGAAAGATGGCAGGCTGTAGCTACAGGAGGCCTTTCGACACGACGCCGCCTTGCGGTCCGCGGCACGACGCGAGTGACCACTCGTGAGCGAGGCATCAGGCGTCGATCGAACAAATCGAGCAGAGATGCCGCATGATGCGGATGCCGTTTCGTTCGGACCGTTTTCCCTCAAGACGCGGCTCCTCGAGAAGGACGGAGTGCCCGTCAAGTTAGGGAGCCGGGCGACGGATATTCTTCGGCTGCTGGTCAGTCGCGCGGGCGAGGTGGTCCCCAAGAACGAAATTCTCGCCTACGCGTGGCCCGGCCTTGTAGTCGAGGAGATCAGTCTGCGGGTTCACATTGCCGAACTTCGCAAGGCGCTCGGCGACGGCAAGGCAGGTGCGCGATACATCACCAACGTGCCGAGCCGCGGCTATTGCTTCGTCGCTCCGGTGCAGCGCATCGCGTCGGCGCCAGCAGCCGTACCGGCCTTCGCACGATCGTCCGGCTTGCCTGAAACAACGACGCCTGTCTCACTGCCTCACCGTCTGGAACGGATGGTCGGACGGGAGGAGGTCTTGCGGGAATTGTCGGAGCGATTGATGAGCGAACGCTTCGTCACGGTCAGGGGGCCTGGCGGAATCGGCAAGACGACCGTCGCGATCGCGCTGGCCCATGACCTCTCGACAGAGTTCGACGGCCAGGTTCGCTTCCTCGATCTGAGCATGTTGAAGGATGCGACGCTTGTCGCTGGCACGGTCGCGTGGGCTCTTGGGCTCGTCGTGCATCATGCCGATCCGACCGACAGCATCGTCGGCTACCTGCGGGACCAGCGTCTGCTGCTCGTCCTCGACAGCTGCGAGCATGTCATCGAGGTCGTTGCCAGGCTGGCAGAGAGCATTCATCAGCGGGCTCCCGGCGTCAGCATCCTCGCCACCAGCCGCGAATCGCTGCTGGTGGAGGGCGAGCAGATCTTCGAGCTCGACCCTCTCGAGGGGCCGCCGCTAGTAGGCGGGCTGAGCGCAAGCCAGGTGTTGGCCTATCCCGCAGCGCGCCTGTTTGCTGAACGAGCCGCCGCCGCTGGCCATCGTGCGGACATCACCGACGATGATGCAGATGTCCTCGCCGAGATCTGCGGAAAGCTCGACGGCATTGCATTGGCGATCGAGCTCGCCGCCGTGCGGGTCGGCGCGCACGGATTGCGGGAGATCGTTACTCTGCTCGACGGCCGGCTGAAGCTGGAGTGGCGTGGACGACGGACGGCCCCGCCGCGGCAGCAAACGCTGGGTGCGACGCTGGACTGGAGCTATGGCTTGATTCGCGAGAGCGAACGGACTGTTCTTCGTCGTCTCGCCATTTTCGCCGCACCATTCACGCTGCAGGGCGCGACTGCGGTCGCGGGCGAGCAGGGCGAACCGGCCGAGCGGATCGTGGATTCGCTGGAGCAGCTCGTCGCGAAGTCGCTGGTTTCGGCTCGGCCGGACGGCTCTTCGACGCGTTATCGGCTTCTGGACTCGACCAGGGCCTATGCCACTCAGAAGCTCGCCGACAGTGGCGAAGCCAAGAGCATTGCCCGCCGGCACGCCCGCTACGTCCAGCATGCACTGGAGACGACCGCGGCAGACGTGGGCAGCGGCGATCAGGCCTCCCGCGCGCGCGAGCGGACGGCGCTGCTTTCTGATGCGCGCGCAGCGCTGAATTGGGCGTACACCAACGATGACGGCGCCGAACGGCGCGTGCCGCTGGCCGGCGCCTGCGCCAGATTGTTCGTTGAACTCAACCTGCTGAACGAGGGGCACGTCTGGTCCAGCCGCGCACTCACGCTGCTCGACGATTCAACCCTGGGCAGTGCGTGGGAGCTCGAACTGCAGGCGACCCTCGGACATGCTTTCATGTTTACGGAGCGAAACAGCGAGCGCGCCGAAGGCGCGCTGCGGCGTGGCCTGGAAATCGCCGAAGCTCTCGGCGACCTCGCCAACAAGTTCAGGCTCCTGGCGCGGCTGAACATGTTCTACCGTCGGACCGGCGAGTACAGGCATTTGTTGCCGATTGCCCTCGAGGCCGAAAGGACCGCTCGGGAGATTGGCGACCCGGCGGGGATCGCCGGCGGCAAGGGCCTTGTCGGCGTTTCCTACCACATGATCGGCGACCAGCGTGCGGCCCAGCTCCATCTGGAGGAGGGCGTCGCTGGCAACCCGGCTCTGCGCAGCATGCAGCCTGGCCACTTTGCCTATTCGAGAACGCCGCAGATTCCACTCGCACGTGTCTTGTGGTTGCGAGGGTTTCCCGATCAAGCGCTCGAATGCGCCCGGCCGCTGACAGCTGCGTCGGCGCCGCGGGACGTCGTGATGTACTGCATAGCGCTTTGCTGGTCCGCGTCTCTGTTTGGATGGGTTGGCGACTGGTCCGCGGTCGAGCAGATGACCAGTCGCCTGGCAGCTCACGCCGGCGCGCATGGATTGGCGCCCTATCAGGCGGTCTCTGACGGCTTTCGCGCACAGACCATGATCGTCCGCGGCGAGCTGAAGCCCGGCATTGAATTGATGCGAACTGTGCTGCCGCGTCTGCGTGCCGATCGTTACGAACTCTACGTGTCGGCGTTAGTCGCGGACTTGTGCCAGGGACTTGCGTCCTCGGGACGGCTGCCGGAAGGGCTGAACTTTCTGCACGAGACGATTAAGCGTATCGAGGCGGAAGGCGACGCCTTCGACATGCCCGAGCTTCTGCGCCTGCGGGGTGAGCTCGAGATATGCGGCGGCGACCTGAAAGCCGCGGAAGCGAGCTTTGCGGCATCGATCGCGCTGGCGGAACGACAAGGTGCGCTGTCGTGGCGGCTGCGGACGGAGACATCTCTTGCCCGCCTTCGACTCAAGCAGCGCAAGGCGAAGCCGCTGGACGGACTAGCGGAGACTTACGGGCAATTCACGGAAGGTTTCTCGACTGCCGATCTGAGGGCGGCTCGACAGCTCCTGGACGAGACTTCGAAATAGCTCATCCCTCAGCCGAAGCGAAAGTCCGAGAGGTCGATCGACACCATCAGCGTATCGAACATCGGCGTCAAATCATCGTCGCGCAGATAGGCTCGCCGCCGGGTGGGAATCCAGATGCCGTCCACGTTCACGGGATCGGAGATGTATTGGGCGGCCGGGAAGCTGCCCGCGATCTCCACGTGGTAGTCGTGCCGGCGGATCAGCATGTCCTCCCCGAAATAGAAATCCTGCTCGGTGCTATGGCTCGCGATCTCCGGAAGGAAGGTGGCCCTCAAGCCGCGCCAGATCTCCGTTCCCTCGCGCCAAGGCTCGATCTCCCGGATCTTGAATCCGTCCATGGCGAGCAGGAAGGGCGTGGTCAGGTAAGTCCAGAGCGCGTAGCCGTTGAAGTAGGCGCGATGGAGCGGATCCCAGTTCGCGCAGGTCGTGCCGCGCGAACGAGGCGCGCGGATTGCGTCGCTCGGTGACTACGCTGCCGTCTGCCGCAAGAATCGCGATGCGGTCCGGCGTGAAGTCGGTGTGCCTGTCCCTTCCGAATGGCGCCACCGAAGCCCATTGTCGATGAAGGTCGACCCGCATCGTCCGGGAGCTTTGATCCTGGCCGACGCCTTTCAAATCCCAAAGGTCGCCGCCACTAATGATGGTTGCTGTGAGCTCCCGGTGGGCGTTCCAGCGGGTCAGCCCGCCGTGTGCGTCAATGGCATCTGCCAACAGTGAAATCATCATACCTCCCACCGCTCACGCCGGTTGTTTGTGACCTGCGCGTCGCCATTGCTGTCGATTAGGGGATGCAGGACCGGGTAGCGTCGTCGGTAAGGCCCATGCGGTGACTCCCCTTGAATTGCCTGCCCCGACGTTCGCCCAAAAGCCGGTAAATGACCCGTTAGGTGTTGTTAAACGGTGTTGGGCGGCGAAAGCGCCGGTTGGTCAAAGCCTTAAGCGAATTCTGATGAGAACCCTCCATGCGCTGCCGTGTCCGGCCGTCAGCTTCGATTATCCCCGTCAGCGATTTCAGTTGCTTCGGCCGTTGTCGGGCGAAATCGCGCTGACAACGTCTAACAACGCTTAACGAGCAAACATCCCGGTTCGGGTGCATATCCGCTCCGACATGAGAGCGAAGTCGCAGCAACACGACGCCTAACGAGAGCACGAACATGCCGCACGAAATCAATCATGGCCGCCGTCATTTCATCAGCCCCACCGCGGCGACTCTTGCCGCCCGCAAGCTGTTCGCTCCGACCGCGCTCGCGGCGATCATCCTTCTCATGCTTGTACAGTTTGGTCCCCTGGTCGTCTTCAGTTCGAAGCCGACCGAAACAAGTCTCGTGCGCGTCGGGGCCCAGTAAGGCGTGCGCGGAATGTGTCAACCCAACATCAAGGAGAGAACCATGACACTCACAGTCAATCCCGCAAAGGTCCGGACGACGGACATGAAGTTCGAGTTCGCCGTTATCCCTGTTTCCGATGTGGAACGCTCAAAGCAATTCTACGCCAGCCTCGGTTGGCGACTCGATGCCGACTTTGCGTTCGATAATGGCTACCGGGTCGTCCAATTCACGCCACCCGGTTCCGCGGCTTCGGTCCTCTTCGGCACCGAGGTCACCGCCGCGGCGCCAGGTTCAGCAAAGGGACTTTACCTCGTCGTGTCCGATATCGAAGCGGCACGCGAGGAACTACTCCGGCGCGGCGTGAAGGTCAGTGAGGCGTTTCACGGCGGCGGCGAAGTATACCGCGGCACCGACGAACCGCACCTGTTCGGGAGCGTCCGGGTTAGTGGTCGAGATCCCGAAAACCGGAGCTACTTCACCCTGGCATCGTTCAATGATCCGGACGGCAACGGCTGGCTGCTGCAGGAGGTGACCACACGCTTTCCCGGACGCGTGGAAGGGGACACGACCTTCGCTTCGGTGTCCGATGTGGCAGCCGCGCTCCGCCGGGCGGCGGCGGCACATGGCCAGCACGAGAAGCGGACCGGCGAGCATGATGTGAACTGGCCGGACTGGTACGCCGAGTACATCGTCAACGAGCAGGCCGGCAAGCCACTGCCGCAGTAGGTGAGCGACTGCGTGTGCAACAAACAGCTGCGGTTCGTCGACGGCCGGCGAACCGCGTGCTGCCCGAATTTTGGCCGCTGAGTGACCGCCATGAGCAACCGCATCCTCGTTTTCTACGGATCCTATCGTTCCGACCGAGCAGGCATCCGCTTGGCCGAGTTCGTGGTCCAGCGGCTTCGGCGCCGAGGCGAGGACGTCGAGCTGATCGACGCCAAGGCGATTAATCTTCCGATGCTTGACCGTATGTACAAGGAATATCCGAAGGGGCAGGCACCCGGGGCTCTTGAGGAACTCGCGCGGAAGATCCGCGCCGCCGACGGCTTCGTTTTCGTCACCGGCGAATACAACTGGGGCGTCCAGCCCGGGCTGAAGAATCTCACCGACCATTTTCTGGAAGAGTGGTTCTGGCGGCCCGCCGCGATTGTCAGCTATTCCGCGGGTCGTTTGTCCGGTGCACGCGCAGCAACCGCGTGGCACGGTACGCTCTCAGAAATGGGCATGGTGGTGGTCTCGAGCACGATCGCCGTGGGTCCGATCAGTCAGACGCTGTCGGTCGAAGGCATGCCGACCGGTGAGGCCGGCAAGGCGCTCGAGCATGCGTTCCCGCGCTTTGCCGACGATCTCATGTGGTGGGTCGAAGCCGGCAAGGCGCAACGGCAGCGCAAGGCGCCGCCGTACTGATCATCAGTGGAGACGAACTGGTAGAACAGGAAAAGCCAACGCCCCGATTAAAAAATACCAGAACTGAAAGACCTATTCGGACTTGTCTGCTTTTGGCCCTTTTGCGAAGTGGCGGCCGACACCGACGGTGTCCGATTATCGGGGTAGACCGGAAGTAGCCGGCCGAGTGTTAAAACGGCGCCTTTGACCCCTATGTATGGTCCGGCCGTGCGGTGCAAGAAGATTTCGACGATCCGGTAGATGCGGTCTTGCATCAATGTATCCGGCCTCTGCTTGGAGCGCAGTGCTCCGGGCCATCATGGATATCAGCGCGCATGTGATCTGGTTAGCGGACAGGCCTCGACCGGGCCATTTGGGTCACCAGTGTTCGCATGCGCCGGGAAGACCGATTCTCCATCGTCGTCTCATCTTCTCGCAGACCTCGGCGGGTAAGGGGTGTTGTTACGTCATCGATAGCTCCTCACTTCGCGCTGTTCCTTTGTTTGTGCCTGGCGGTCGTTCCTTCGTCCCGGCCTGCGCGCGCAGACGCGCCGCGCGCAAGGGGTCGTCAAGGCCGGCCGTCGTGCTGTCCTGACGTCTTGCTCTCTGCTGCCAGGCTGCGCCTTGACGGCCCCGCGCACGGCGCGAGGGTCAAGCAGGTTGGGACGCTGTCTCCTCCGTCTTGACGCTCGCGAAGGCGCGTCCCTTGTTGAGGACCGCCCAGGCAATTCGGGCGAGTTTGTTAGCGAGCGCAATCGCCAGCACGTTGTGATGCAATCGTTTCTTGGCGGCTCGGATCCAAGAGTTGAGGCCATAGCGCTCCCAACACCTGATCTTGACCAGCACAACCCAAGCGGCTTGCACGAACAGCGCGCGCAGGTAGCGATTGCACC
>NZ_JADPKF010000053.1:0-9572 GCF_023073815.1 Bradyrhizobium sp. 157
GCTATCCGGCACCGTCGTTCAGACCAAGTCGCGCCAATGTCCAAAGCGGATTTGACCAGAACATTAGAGGTCGCCAGCGGAAAGTCAGCTTACAAGTTAGTCATTCAAGGCTGTTTGAAGTGCTCGCATTGCAAGCGCTGACCAATACGAGCTGGTCGTCAACCTCAAGACCGCTAGAATGCTCGGCCTCGATCTTCCCGCGGCGCGGCTCGCCCGCGCAGACGAGGTGATCGACTAAGAGACGCAGTTTGCTGCAACGCATGAGTCCGCTTATGGCCCGTTTGAGACATGCCGACCGGCCCTTACAATGTCCGTTCACCGGGGGACACCGGAAGTCTTCGTCAGACGGTGAAAACGACGCTTTTGACCCACAGCCGAACAAGGCCATGGCTGGCTTGGCCTTCCAAGTCGATGTCGACTTGGACGGCTTCGCTATTCGGACCGAATGCGATTTATGGCAGCATTTGCGACCTTCAACAGAGATGCGCGGAGGTGAAAATCGCCGTCCTGGTCCGCTCGCACCTGAATCGGATGGTTGTCTGCCACTAGCTTAGGCTGCAGTAGACTGAGTCCCTCTTCGGTAGCTCCACCTGAAGTGAGATTTGCGGAAGCCTGATTCCCAAGGTGCTCGTTCAGCCACCCGCCGAAACGAGCCTCACGTGGGCGCCGGGACCTGCACCCGCTGCCCATCACGCTCCCCCCAAAGTGTCGCGCTACTGCAGCTCTATGCGCGGCTGCACGTTTGCAGTAAAATGCCCGAAAATGCAGCGTGCGTCGTAGGGACTTAAGTGTTGCATCGGCAGAGTATCGTCGGGGGCTGCTGTACCCGGAACCCAGAGAGCGCGCGAGGCGCTTTCCCCGGCGAAAGGCGCACACGCGGAGGAAACACCTAAAGCAGCGAGCGGCCCATGAGGCAAGACATCAACACGTGGCTGCGTGCTCTTGGCCTCGGGCAATATTGTGATGTCTTCGCCGCCGGTGAGGTCGATCTGAGGGCACTCCCGCATCTCACGGAGGCGGATCTTCGCGAACTGGGGGTATCGCTCGGACACCGCAAGATCATCTTGGCGGCGGTGGCCGAGTCCTTCGGGGTCGCGCTGTCGGCAGCAGGCACCAACCATCTCCATGCGAATGATAAGCCGTTGCCGCGCGCTCCCCCGGCGCGGCCGCCGGAGCGACGTCTGCTGAGCGTCATGTTCTGCGACCTGGTTGGTTCCACGGAGCTGTCGCGGCGGCTCGATCCAGAGGATCTGCGCGAGGTGCTTCGCAGCTATCAGGATAGGGTCGCCGGCGCGGTCACCCGTTATGGCGGCTACGTCGCCAGATTCATGGGCGACGGCGTCATGGCGTATTTCGGATGGCCATGCGCCTACGAGGATCACGCCGAACGCGCGGTCCGAGCCGGGCTCGAGGCCCTGGCCGCCGTGCAACTGCTGAAGCCTGACGCCATTGATCTCGAGGCCCGGGTCGGCGTAGCCACGGGGCTCGTCGTTGTCGGGGACCTCGTTGGAGGCTCGGTCCGCGAGGAAGGTGCGGTGGCGGGTGACACGCCCAATCTCGCAGCCAGGCTCCAGGCGAGCGCGCGGCCGAGTCAACTCGTCATCGCGGAGGCGACCAGGCGACTGATCGGCGACGCCTTCGCCGTCGAGGACCTCGGTGAGAAGCCTCTCAAGGGATTCGGGACGGGCATCCGCGTGCATCTCGTCAAGTCCGAACGAGAGGTCGAAAGCCGATTCCATGCGGCGCACGCCGGAGAGCTGTCGCCTTTCGTAGGTCGCGTGCACGAGACCGCGCTGCTCATTGAAAGGTGGGAGCTTGCGCGCGCAGGAGAGGGACAGGCAATCCTGCTCTCGGGGGATGCCGGCATTGGCAAATCCCGGTTGGTACAGGCCTTTACAGAAAAGCTGGGCGCGACGCCCAACGTCGTCCTGCGTTTTCAATGCTCGCCCTATCATACCCATAGTACCCTGTTTCCGATTGTTCAAAATCTCGGCCGTGCCGCCGACTTTCGGCCGGGCGATAGCAACGAGCAACGGCTCGAGAAGCTCGAGCATATGCTCGCCGACGTGGGCGCGGACATTCGGACGGTGGCACCCGTTTATGCGGAGCTTCTGTCCCTCGATTGCCATGATCGGTACGGCAAGATCGACCTGACACCACAGCAAAGGAAGAGCCTCACACTGCAGACGTTGGTGGACCGGTTCCTACAGCGCGCCGCGCGCTCTCCAGTCCTGATCATTGTCGAGGACGCTCACTGGATCGATCCCACCACGACCGAGCTGCTCGATGCGCTAATGGCGCCAATAAGCCGAGCACCGATCATGTTGCTCGTGACGAATCGGCCGAGCTGGACTTCCGAATGGCCCAGCCTTTACGGCCATGTGCTGCCGCTTTCCCTCGGGCCGCTGGCAAAGCCTCAGATCGCTGACATGGTACGGCACATTGTCGGCGCCAGCGCCAGCGCGCGGCTGGTCGATGAGATCGTTGGCCGGACCGACGGCATTCCGCTGTTCATCGAGGAGTTGGCTCGCTCTCTTGTCGAACGCGACGCGGCCGGATGCAAATTTGAGACGTCGTTGCCGGCGACACTGCAGGGCTCCCTGATGGCACGCCTCGATCGCTGCCGGCCGACAGCAAAGGAGACTGCGCAAATTGCCTCCGTGATCGGCCGCGAGTTCAGCCGAGACCTGCTTACCCGTGTGTGCGGCTTTCCGCCAGCAGACCTCGATGCGGCCGTCGCGGAGCTCATGGCGGCGCACCTGGTTCTGAGAGCTGGCTCTTCCGAAGATGCTCTCACCTTCAGGCATGCCCTCATTCAGGATGCAGCGTATCAGTCCTTGCTGAAGAGCAAGAGACAACGATATCACGCTGCGATCGCCTCCGCCATTGCCGAGTACCGCCGTGAGATAGCAGACACCCAGCCGGAGCTGGTTGCGCGGCACTTTTCCGAGGCCGGACTACCACAGTTGGCCCTGCCGTTCTGGCGGCGTGCCGGCGAGCGCGCACTGGCGCGCTCGGCGAATTACGAAGCCATCGATCACTACGGGAAGGCCCTGGCCATCGCCGAGAGACTGCCCGATTCGGAAGGGCGCGAAGATGCCCTGCTCGAGACAAGAATTGCATTGGGTCGGGCGCAGTCAGCGGCTGGCCATCTGCGACAGGCTTCCGCCACATTCGAGCGCGCCGCTGGCGAGGCACGAGCCCGTGGAAACAGCGATGCGCTCGCCAACTGCGCCATCGGATTGGGACACGCCCGTTTCTACTACCACGACTCTCTTGATCCTTCCATCGCGTTGCTGCTCGAAGCTTTATCGTCGATCGAAGGAGGAGACAGCCGGCAGCGCTGCCAGATATTGAGTGCGCTCGGTAGAGCGTTCTTGATGAAGGGTGATTTCGAGCGCGCTCACGTCTTCAATTCCGAGGCCATCGAAATGGCGCGCCGCCTCGAGGACGACCGCTCTCTCTGTGAAGTTCTGTTCACTCCATTTCTCGTTCCGGCCGCACTCTCGGGGACACAATCTGCGGACCTACGCAACCGCCTCGGCGAGGCGCTCGCCATTGCAGATCGGCTGAATGACGCCGACCTCCGTACCCGAATCCTTTCTGTGCACATCTATTATTCGGCCGAATTTGGCGACTACCAGGGGATGATCGCGGCTTTGGACCAGTTTCAGTCATCAATTGAAGGCCGTCAGATGCTGCACCAGGAATGGGTTGCGCAGTTAGGGCGAGCCATGCAGGCTCTTTTGATCGGCGACTTTGCGGCCGCTGAGAAGCTCGCTGAGAACGCGTATGCGATGGGTCGCAGGACGCATGGGGAAAGTGTCGAAGGCGTCTACGGCATGCAGATGTTCACGATCCGCCGTGAGCAGGGACGCCTAGCGGAGATTGCCCCTGTCATCAAACAGTTGATCAATAACCAACCAGAGGGCAATACTTGGAAGCCCGGATTCGCGCTCGTCGCGATGGAGCTGGGTTTCAAGCCGCAGGCACAAAGGATGCTGGACGAGTTGCGGCAGACCGATTTCGCCTTCCCAATGGATGCGAAGCGGAGCACGACGCTTTCCTATCTTGCCGATGTCTGCACGGCGCTCGAGGACGAGCGCTGCGCGCGTGCCTTGTACGATCTGCTCAAGCCCTACCGCCACATGACCGTCACGGCTGGTATCGTGACCGTCTGCTACGGATCGGCCGGCCGCTTCCTCGGAGCGCTCGCCAACGTGCTGGGCGACTGGGACCGCGCCGAAGAGCATTTCGAGGAGGCGCTTCGGACGGACCGGCACATGCATGCATGGCCCTGGCTGGCACATACGCAGCATCGATACGCGCGCATGCTGCGTCGCCGGGGCCGGCGCGGCGACACGGAACACGCCGAATCGCTGTTGAACGAATCGGTGGCGACGGCAAGTCGCCTCAACATGAGCGCGCTGCTCACGAGGCTCCGCGGTCAACTGCACTGACGTGCCACGTCGTACATGGGAGAGAGCCATGCCGCGTTTCATTATCGAGCGAAACTTCGCAGAAAAAATAGAGTTCACGAAGGAAGGAGTCGAACGAGTCGACCTAATCAACGACGAGGAAGGAGTGAGGTGGATCTTCTCCTTTCTGAGTGCCGACAAGCGGAAAACCTACTGTCTTTATGAAGCCGAAAGCGCTGACGCCATTCGCAATGCAGCAAGGCGCGCCAATATTCCGGCTGACGTGATCATCGAGGTGGACCAGGTAACGCCGGCGATGTTTGCATGAAAGGTCTCTCGGCGTCAGGTCGCCTTCTGGCCCAACTCGGACCTCGCGCGATGTCCGGCTTTTGCCGCAGCTAAGATGGGCATAGCGGACATCAGCACTCCATCAAGCAAGCCGATTTGTGGGTACACGACCTAGACGTCCGAAGCGGCATCCAGCGCGGCGAGCCTTTCCGCCTCCGCGATGTCCTCCACCGTATTCGTGTTGAAGAATGGATCGAGCGACTCGGTTGGCCAGCTCACCGTGGCGAGCCTGTAGCCGGCGGTCCAGCGGTCGATTTTCCTCATATCCTCGACGACGAGGGCGTGACGGAGTTGTTCGCGCAGGGCCACGCTCCACAATCCGATCACTGGATGCGACTGGCCGCCGGAGGCGGCGACCGCGAGTTGCGCGTTCTGCTCGGCGAGCGCCCCGTACAAGCGCGGGACGAGGTCGCGCGGTAGGAACGGGCAATCCGCCGCGCTCCCGTGACGTGACTTCAACAGAAGAAAAATCCAGAGAGTCGCCAGTTGACGTGCTTATCATAGCCACTGAGGTCACAGGTTGCGCCTGGATAGACGCTATGCTCCAAGCTCTACAAGCCCCGCGTCGACCCGCGAGAGAATTGGAGTATCTCCGAATTTGGAAAGTATCCGCCTTGCCTCGGTCAGGTGCTGAAGGGCAGCGGCTCGCTTATTCTTCGCCTTGTAAAGCATTCCCAAAATCATTTCTATCCGGCCGGCATGATGGCCTTCAGGATTGAAATGGGGGTTGTCCTTGAGCGCCGTCATTAATGTCCGGACGCGCGAAGACGCAGTGAACATAATCTTCACGAGAGTCGGCAAGTTCCTCAATAACGTGACGGGCGACAGCTTTTCATTTCCAGCGATGATCTGCAAGTATACCTCGGATAGAAAGAGTCGATACCAGTCCGCAGCAGTTCGATAGCCCTCCTTTTCCCGCCTTGAGATTGCCTCCTCCAATAAACGGATTCCGTGCCTGATATGGCCCTGAAGCACTTTGCATACTCCAATCGCGCCTTCGTTACCCACCAACGTATAAAGGTCACCATCAGCTAATGAACGCTGGTTGGCGGCCTCTAACAACTGGAGACCTTCATCCGTACGTCGAAGCATTACCAGCGCATTGCCCTTGCCGCTGAGGGCACAGCTTCGATCGAAGGAAGTGACCGCAACCGCCAATGATTGTTCACTGTACTCAAGCGCCTCAGCGTACGAATCAGCAACCAAAGCGATCCACGCCAATAGCGCCAGACCGAGTCCGGTTGATCGTGGATCGGATATCAGTCTACCTACTCGCATAAGCTCATGAGCAGCATCACGAGCTTCGATCATGCGTCCTCGGTGAATTTCGTCCCAACCAATGACAAACCGGGTCCAATTTTGAATGTAAGCATCCGCTGTATCGGCCGTGGCCTTAATTGCTTCTCCTTTAACCTCCTCAAATCTGTCCATTGGCATCGGCGCAACCATTGTCGACACATGTATTTCACCAGCCAAAGAGTAGGCCTTTGATGTGCTGTCCCCCAAGCGGTTGGCCATTAGCGAAACATCTCGCTGCATTGCCGCTGCTTCTTGATACCGAGCATTCCACAGAAGCGCCCACACGTATTGACAACGTATGAGTACCGCTTTTGGATCGACTCCGAGGTGATCAATGCGCGTAAAATAGCGCTGCGTGACTTCAACCGCTAACCTCAGCTTACAGCTCATACTCAATAGCCGAGTGTAAGCGAGGAGGAAGTCAGCGATCTGATCGTCGGATGCGCAATCCGGGTTTTTGTCGAGGAGATCAAGCGCGCCGGAGAAATGGGTCGTCGCCTCATCGATTGAATACACGCCGAGGCTCTTGCTTCCCGCCATGGAGAGGAAGGCAAAGGCTTTGCCAACGTGGCCTGCATGGCTGTAATGATGAGCGAGCATCTCGGCCACTTCAGCCAAGCGGTTGCCGCTGCGGCGCTCGATTTCGGCGGCAATCTTCGCATGCAGCGCCGTGCGAACATCGCTGAGCAGGCTCTGATAGAGCGCGTCTCGTACCAGAGCGTGCTTAAATGTGTAATCGCCCGACGCATGTTCGAGGTGGACCAGATCTAGGGGCTGCATCGCTGCTATTCGAGCATCGACGTCCGTTTCATTGACTGCGATCGACAGCAATTGTGGATCGAATCTGCGACCGATCACGGATGCTGCCTGCAGGAGCGCACGGTCTTTAGGTGCGAGACGATCGATGCGCGCTGTCAGCAGGCTTTGCACGCTCGCAGGCAGGGCGGCTGCCACTGCGCTGGCGTCAAAATCGACCGTGGTGTGAATTATACCTCGCTCGGTGAGATAGCTGACGATTTCCTCGGCGAAGAGCGGATTGCCCTCGGCCCTCTCAATCACCTGCCGCGCAAACGCCTCGGGCACTGCATCGACCCCAAGTCGCGCCTGTACCAGCCGCCGGATGTCGCCCATGGGCAGCGGCTCCAGTTGCAGTTTGGTGACTACATTGAGGTCCAGCCAAGTCGGTTGGTATTCCGGCCGCCGGGTAGTGAGGATCAGAAGCCGGAGCTTGGCCGCGCTGTCCACAATGTGTCCCAACACCTCTTCCGATGCGCTGTCAATCCAATGTAAATCCTCCATCGTCATGACGACTGGCGACAGCCCGGAGCGCGCCTCCAGCAGTTGCTGCAAGAGTTCGCGCGTGCGAAGGCCGATCAGCACGCCATCGAGTCCGGTTAAGGCACCGTCCGGAACTTTGAGTCCGAGCAAGTGAAGCAAGAGACCAACGTTGCGGGCTGAATGCAGGCCAAGCGCCGTGAGCCCCATCTCGAGCTTTTGCTTAATCTCCGTCTCCGGTTCGCCGATGCTCACTCGGAACAAACCACGCACCACTTCGATGAAGGGCAGGAACGCTGTCCGCTGGCTATCCTGTGAACAACTTCCTGATAGAACCAAAGTGCGGTCGAGACGCCGGCGGAACTCGTGCAGCAGGCGCGATTTTCCCATGCCTGGTTCGGCCGCGAGATCGACGACACAAAGTCGGGAGCGAGCCTCGTAATGCACGCGCTCCAAAACCTCTAACTCGCGTTCTCGACCCACGAACGGGCTGAGACCCCGGCTCACGGCCGCTTCAAATCGGGTCGCCCGACTACGAACAGCGTCCAGCCGGTAGACATTTTGCAGATCGGACTTTCCCTTGACCTCGTGACGCCCCTCGAAATTCGCGTCCACCATTCCCTGGACTAACCGGTGCATCGTCTCGCTCATGAACACCGAATTCGGCTCGGCCAGCGCTTGCAAACGTGACGCAACATTCACAGTGTCGCCGAGAACCGTCACGGGCGCGTCGGTGCCGCCTTGCACCTTGCCGACGACCGCGACGCCTGTGTTGAGGCCGATGCGCAATTGCGGATGTAAGCCGTGTTTGCTCTTAAGGCTTTCTCCATCGGCCTCAAGCCGCTGCAGGATTGCCATCGCCGCGCGACACGCCCGCAGCGGCGCGTCTTCGAACGCGACCGGCGCTCCAAAGACCGCCATGATGCCATCGCCAGTAAAAGCCTGCGTGACTCCGCCATGTTCGCGCACCGCCTCGTCCATCAGCCTCGCAAGGCTGCGCATTAAGCTAAAGGCGGCTTCCTCTCCCCACCGTTCCGAGAAGGCCGTGAACCCCACCACATCGGTGAACAGGACAGTGACTTGCCGGCGTTCCGCCTCCACGTAAACCTCCTCAGAAGTCTACAAAGCCGACTTTCGCCAGAAGAAACGCTCGCGGTAGCGTTTCGCCGTGAGGCTCGGTGTGAATCAATAGCGTCTTTGACTGCCTCCTATGAGGGAGGAGGTCCACGAAAAGGACGAGTTCTGTGCGGTCAATTTTCGCTCGAGATCGCCCTCTATGGCCGCAAGGACGAACCTCTCTCCTTCTCTGCAGTGCGCGCGCCACGCGCGGACCACGAGTGCAGCGGGACCAATGATTCTTCCTTCAGGTTCGGCTCCATTACAAGTCAACCTGTCTGCCCAATCTCCCAATGGCATTTCCTCAGCGGTAATGGACAGTGCGAAGTCAGCTTCTGGCCCCAAGCAGAACAGCGCCTAAGCCGTTGTCATGTCGGCTGACAGAGGCGGACCGGACGCCGGGCCATGCTCGCCTCCACCGCCGCTTGTGACCCCTATGTATGGTCCGGCCGTGCGGTGCAAGAAGATTTCGACGATCCGGTAGATGCGGTCTTGCATCAATGTATCCGGCCTCTGCTTGGAGCGCAGTGCTCCGGGCCATCATGGATATCAGCGCGCATGTGATCTGGTTAGCGGACAGGCCTCGACCGGGCCATTTGGGTCACCAGTGTTCGCATGCGCCGGGAAAGACCGATTCTCCATCGTCGTCTCATCCTCTCGCAGACCTCGGCGGGTAAGGGTGTTGTTACGTCATCGATAGCTCCTCACTTCGCGCTGTTCCTTTGTTCGTGCCTGGCGGTCGTTCCTTCGTCCCGGCCTGCGCGCGCAGACGCGTCGCGCGCAAGGGGTCGTCAAGGCCGGCCGTCGTGCTGTCCTGACGTCTTGCTCTCTGCTGCCAGGCTGCGTCTTGACGGCCCCGCGCACGGCGCGAGGGTCAGGCAGGTCGGGACGCCGTCTCCTCCGTCTTGACGCATTCGAAGGCGCGTCCCTTGTTGAGAACCGCCCAGGCAATTCGGGCGAGCTTGTTGGCGAGCGCAATCGCCAGCACGTTGTGATGCAATCGTTTCTTGGCGGCTTGGATCCAAGAGTTGAGGCCATAGCGCTCCCAACACCTGATCTTGACCAGCACAACCCACGCGGCTTGCACGAACAGCGCGCGCAGGTAGCGATTGCTTA
>NZ_JADPKF010000006.1:0-8983 GCF_023073815.1 Bradyrhizobium sp. 157
TGGCCCTGAGCTGAAGAAGCTCGAAGTCTCCCGCACGTCCGCTGTGACGGCTAGACCGGACCTCTCATCGCACCGCTTCCTACCGCCGCTTGTGACCCATACCGGAAGTCGCGCCTTTTGACGAACGGTTGCTGTTACGTCGCAAAACATCCGCCGGTGCCCGCCGTTAAAGCTCACCCGCGTGATCGTCGTGTCGTTGATCACGGTCTTGTTGTAGACGTTGGTGATGGCGACGCCGCCGAAATTGTTGAAGGTACCGCCATCAACTCCAACCGCGCGAAACATCTGTCAGGCGCACTGTCGCTTCATCCAGGAAACGCAATGCCGACTCGAAAGGGTCACACCGATTTAATGCGGCGCGTCGCGCGAGCGGCGTAGAGTGCGGACAACCAAGTCTAGGGAGATGCTCATGAAAGACCTAGCAGGCTGTCGTGATATGGAATTATTGTGCCGGCGCCGAGCCGCGCTTGATACTCAACACAGTTGGAAGTGGCTTGGCGAAGCGGAACGCTGGAGAGTCCTCACGCACCGTGAAACTGCTTCTCGTTTTCAAACAGTGGGTCTGGGTCCGATGGCCATGGGTCCGAATACGATCGAAGGCGATTGCCGAAATTGGGACGAAGAGAGCCCAGCTGGGCTCTAAAGTTAGAACGATTGAATTTGTATCTCGATGACGATTGCCCAGAAGCACTCCATCGTCTCAGATGCCGTCTAAGCAACTCACCTAATTCATCCTGAGGGTAGTGCGTACAAAGCTCGCACTACGCACTGCTTTTTGGCATCGCGCAGTGTCCTAATTTACCAAATGAGAACATTCCGAAACGGCCATTTGTAATGCTGCGTTCTTGAACCCATCCGGGCTCGGGCGGTTAACCCTTATCACCGCACAGTCTCACGGCAGTTATCGGTGATGAGAACGCCGGTTGCGCTCCCGAAGGGCCTCGTGTCGAGCTCGGGCGAAGAAATGACTCCGGTGGCTGGAAGCCCTCCATTGACGCCGGAGGAAGACGAGCGCCTTCGAAAGCTAGCGTTGACGGGCATAAGTGTCGCCGCGATGGCAAAGCAGATGCACCGCAGCATGGTAGCGGTCCGCAACCGCGACGCCCTGTTGAAGTTAGTGGTGGCCAAGTCGCGTAATCAGGGGTTAGGGCATACGTCCTCGCATCCCGGGCAAGTGTGGATTTCTCTGAGGGCGATTTGCTTCAGTTCTTCTATCGATATCAGCGTCTTGTTCATACGGGTTTCTCCGTTTTCACGTCATCGCCGCTCAACAGCTAGTGGCCACGTTGTCGCTTGCGCAAGCGAGGGCGTCGAACAGCCAGCCTGCATCAAGGGTTCAGATCCTCAGTGGTCACTACAACACCGCGGTCAGAGTGCCCCTCCCGCTGCAACTTCGCGAGAGCGAGATGTTCGATCTCGGCTCGGTGCCTTACAAAGATAGCGATGAGCTGTGCATAGCCTGCGTCCTTTCTGCTCATACGCTCTCTGTTCAGAAGGGCAGTCTCCGTTACCCGGCACTTTTCGATTTTGCCGCCGTACTCCACAACGAAATGGACGTAATCGCCGCCAGCAACAACCATGAGAATGGTCCTCAGACGGGGGTGAGACTAACATATGGTGGTTTATCCGGCCCCCTACAAGCGAGGACTGCATGAGCGCATTAATCTGCCAGCGCCCATCTTCCATAGACCGACGCGATAAGCGTTTGGGCAATGGCCACGCCCGCGCGCGTCGGCATCGGATCAAGCGCGCCGTAGGTCCAATTCGGCCCCGTTCCTTTAGGGTACGTGCGAATTATCTCGACGCGCTTAATGCCTCGCGTGTGCGGATCCATCGCCAGAAGCCGAAGGCACTCGGCCTCAAGTTCGGCTGCGGATTTACGCGGCATCTCCTCCATCAAGGTTCTCCGGCTTCGGAGATATCGACCTCTCGGAGGTGGTGCTGTTACCGCTCAAGCTCGGACCCGGTCATCAGTGATGTCGGCAGCCATTTCGAGACCGGCTCTAAGGGACGACCACCCCTGTTGCGCCGGCCGTGCCGCGGGTGTTTGCTTGTTCCATGCAGGCGGAGCAGTCAATCGTCGCTGACCCAGAAAGTCCTGGCGGCATCAACTCGCCGCACGGCCTGATCCTGTTCGACGGCGTATGCGTCCTATGCTCGCGCGGCTGCCGCTTCGTGAGCAAACGTGATCGCCGCGGCTATTTTCGCTTCGTTCCGATCCAGTTGGCCGAGGGACGTCCGCTCGCTCAGCAGCTCGGCATCGATCCTGATCACCCGGATTCCTTTGCCTTCTTGGCGAACGGACAGGCCTATGTAAAATCCGAAGCCGTGCTGCGCATTGCGCGCGAGCTTCCGCGTTGGCAGTGGACATGGGTCTTCCAATTCATCCCACGGGTGATCCGCGACGCGATCTATGATTTGGTCGCGCGAAACCGCTATCGCTGGTTCGGCCGTCGTGACGCTTGCATCCTGCCGAATTCGGATCGTTCGTGGCCATCGTGAACCGCCCCGGCCGGTATGACGAAGGAAGCAGTGTTGCTGCTTTTCAACTCAGTCCCTGTCACCGTAAGCACAATCTGCCGGATCAGCTTCGTGTGCGCCCAAGCTCGGATCGAAGCGGAATACCGTAGAGCAATAGGGGCAGACGATCTCACCGGCATCGCCCATCTTGAGGTAGATGTGTGGGTGATCTTGCGGTGGTTTATCCCCAATGCACTTGAACTCGCGGCAGCCAATGCGCACGGTCGGCACCCCGACTTCATTATGAAACTTCGGATAACTTTCCATCTGCAGCGCGCGGCTTAGGCGCCCGATCGATGACGCAAAGTGCCGTGCACGGATCGTCGAGCGAGGGCTCGATCAGCACCCGGTGAGCGGCGCCCCTCTCGCGCCGTTCGGTTGCCGTAAAGCGTACCCAGAGCGACCCGGGCATCGTCAGTTTCTCCCACCACGGGAGAGGGTTGGAAGCTAACGCACCTGCAGAGGCGCCGGGGTCGCCATCGACGCGACGCTCTGAATCATTGCGTTCTGCACCTTCTCGAAGGCGCTCACCTCGATCTGGCGCACGCGTTCCCGCGAGACGCCGAACTCCTCGGCCAGCTCCGCGAGGGTGATCTGTTCCTCGGCGAGCCGGCGCGTCTCGAAGATGCGCCGCTCGCGCTTGTTGAGCACGGTGAGCGCATCGGACAGCGTCTTGCGGCGGTTATCGAACTCCTCGCTCGCGGCGAGCGTCGTCTCCTGGTCCGGGGATTCGTCCACCAGCCAGTCCTGCCACTCGCCGGAATCGCCGTCCTCGCGGATCGCGGCATTGAGCGAGGCGTCACCGCCAAGCCGCCGGTTCATGTAAATCACGTCCGTTTCGGTGACGCCGATCCGCCGGGCGATGACCTTCACCTGGTCGAGCCGCATATCGCCATCGTCGAGGATGGAGATTTTGCTCTGGGCCTTGCGCAGGTTGAAGAACACCTTCTTCTGGTTGGCCGTGGTGCCCATCTTCACCAGCGACGACGACCGCAGAATGTATTCCTGGATCGCCGCTTTGATCCACCACACGGCGTAGGTGGTGAACCGGAAGCCCTTCTCCGGCTCGAAGCGCTCGACCGCCTGCATCAGGCCGACATTGCCCTCGGAGATCGCCTCGGCGATCGGCAGGCCGTGGCCGCGATAGTCCCTGGCGATCTTGGCCACGAGCCGCAGATGGCTGGTGACCAGCTTGTGCGCCGCGTCGCGATCGCCGTGCTCGCGCCAGCGCTTGGCTAGTAGGTATTCTTCCTGGCGCTCCAACATCGGGAACCGCCGGATTTCCTCAAGATAATGAGTGAGGCCGGGTTCGGCCGTGAGGATCGGCAGAGCCAGATTGCGGGCCATGATCCAGCCCTCCAACTAGTTTCGAAACAAAATTATCCGTATCCGATTATCGGTTGTCAAGTTAATTTCGAAACGCTATTATTCCAAAGAGGCACAAACATGTCAGCGCGCGAAACGGCAGAGCTCCTGCTGCAAGTGGGACGGCTCGTACAAGCTGAGGGCTATGACGGCGAACTCAGTCCGGCCCAATGGATGGCGCTCCGCTTCTTCGCCCGTGCCAACCCATTCTCGCGGACCCCGTCGGCACTCGCGGAATTTCAAGCGACAACCCGCGGCACCGCAACACAAGCCATTAAGGCGCTTGAAGCGGGTGGGTACTTGGTCCGACAGCCATTCAAGACGGACGGGCGAAGCGTAAGTCTGCGACTGACGAGCAAGGGCAAAAAAGCGAATGCACGCGATCCGTTCGAGGTTCTGGTGCGCGCCGTGGATTCGCTCGACGCGACAGAGCGAACTGCGATGCGTCGCGCCCTGCACCAAGTGCTGTCCACTCTAGCTACGAGTGGTGCGCATCGGCGCTTCGGTGTTTGCCAGGACTGCACGTACTTCGGCAGAGAGATGTGCGGCAACCTGCCGAGCACGGACCCCTCGGCCGCTGAATGCCTGCTCCTCGGTGTTCCGATTCAGCAAGAGGACGTAGGTCTTCTGTGCGTCCATTTTCAACCAATGAACGAGCACCGCGAGGACAGGCCGACACCATGAATGAGGTCGCCGCTGTGATCTGCTGAAAGGACGCTTAATTGACCTTCGTCGTCAACGAGAGCTGTATTCGCTGCAAAATCATGGACTGCGTCGACGTGTGCCCCGTAGACTGCTTCTACGAGGGCGAGAACATGCTCGTCATCCACCCGGACGAATGCATCGATTGCGGGGTCTGCGTGCCGGAATGCCCGGTCGACGCGATCAAGCCTGACACCGAGCCGGGGCTTGAGAAATGGCTGTCGCTGAATGCGGAATACGCGAAAATCTGGCCAAATATTACGGTCAAAAAAGCGCCCCCGCCCGACTCTAAGGAGTGGGAGGGGAAGCCGGACAAACTTCCATACTTCTCGCCAAATCCCGGCGCGGGTGATTGAGGCGAACAGCGCCCGCGCCGCAACATTCGCCTTCGCAATTTCCGCGAGGCGCTTACCTTCCTTCCAATATCCGCGAATTAACTCGCGTTTGAGATCCCTGGAGGCGTATACTCCGACAATCACCGCTCCGCCTCCTGGGCATTACCGGTGACAGAGAGTGTTGCGCTCCCGCCTGTTCGAGGGAAGCATCATGCCCCAATCTCAACGCCTCTCGTCCGTCATTCCATTCGCTGCAATTCAGCGCCCCGCCTGTCCGAAGTGCAAGGCCCAGATGATGCTCGTGAGCATCGAGCCAGCACGCGCCCGGGGCGTCGACTTGCAAACGTTTGAATGCGCTGTCTGCAATCAGGTACTTACGAACTTTGCCGCGTTTGAAGACCCCATGAAGTCCAAGGGCCTTGGACGCTGGCTTCAAGGCGATTTGCACTCACCGAAGTAAGGCCCGCCGGCGTGAACCGGCGGACCGGACGGCGCGGGACTAGCTCGCGCCTTCGTGGTCAGATCTCCTCGGTTTCAGCCTCCGGCCGGCTGCGGCAGGCGTCGCCACAGGCGATTGAGGGGGGCGTCCGCGCTAAACGCGCGCGAGCCGCCGGGCTTCCCCAGCGGCTCAAGCGTTGCGTAGCGATGTGTTGCGACGCGCAGCGTCGCGTGGCGGAACGTTGCGATGCGCCGAGGCGCGTCGCATTGCCTACCGTGATGTCGATAAGTCCTACGCGTCTCATCGACCACCCCAACATGGGTGCAGTCGCGAGGCGACTTCAAGACAGTGCGGCTGCCATAAAGCGTGCGCCATCTGTTTGTGATGCCATCTCTTTATGATTGTGCCTAAGAAGGCCGCAACCGCCGTACAAAACCATGTAGCAGACACGCGCGTCGTTGACGGCCTTGAAACGCCGTCAATGATATGATTCTCCTGATATCGTCGTCGAGATGGACGTGTAGCTACCCGGCATTGCTGCCGGGCCTTTCTTACAGTTGGGGCTCTGAACGGTTGGACTTAGAAATCCATACCACCACCCATGCCGCCCATGCCGCCGCCACCCGCAGGCATGCCGGCGCCTGCGTTCTTCTTCGGCACTTCGGCCACCATGGCTTCGGTGGTGATCAGCAGCGCCGCAACGGAAGCCGCGTTCTGGATCGCCACGCGAACCACCTTGGTCGGGTCGATGATGCCCTTGGAGATCAGGTTGACGTATTCGCCGGTCTGCGAGTCGAACCCGTAGGAGTACTGCTCCTTCTCCAGGATCTTGCCGACGATCACGGAGCCGTCTTCGCCCGCGTTGACCGCGATCTGGCGGGCCGGCGCGGAGAGCGCCTTGCGCACGATCTCGACGCCGGTCTTCTGGTCGTCGTTCCTGGTGCGCAGCCCCTTGAGATGCAGGGAGGCACGGAGCAAGGCGACGCCGCCGCCCGGCACGATGCCTTCTTCCACCGCCGCACGGGTCGCATGCATCGCGTCATCCACGCGATCCTTACGCTCCCTCACCTCGACCTCGGTCGCGCCGCCGACGCGGATCACCGCGACGCCGCCCGCGAGCTTGGCCAGACGCTCCTGCAGCTTCTCACGGTCGTAGTCCGAGGTGGTTTCCTCGATCTGCGCCTTGATCTGGGTAACGCGGGCCTCGATGTCGGCCTTCTTGCCGGCGCCGTTGACGATCGTGGTGTTTTCCTTGTCGATCATCACCTTCTTGGCGCGGCCGAGCATCTGCAGCGTGACGTTCTCGAGCTTGATGCCGAGATCTTCCGAGATCGCCTGACCACCGGTCAGAACGGCGATGTCCTGCAGCATGGCCTTGCGGCGATCGCCGAAGCCCGGAGCCTTGACGGCAGCAACCTTGAGGCCGCCACGCAGACGGTTCACGACGAGCGTGGCCAAAGCCTCGCCTTCGACGTCTTCCGCGATGATGACGAGCGGCTTGCCGGTCTGCACGATAGCTTCCAGAAGCGGAAGCAGTTCGTTCAGGCTGGAGAGCTTCTTCTCGTAGATGAGAATATAGACATCATCCATTTCAACGCGCATCTTGTCGGCGTTGGTGACGAAGTAGGGCGAGATGTAGCCGCGGTCGAACTGCATGCCTTCGACGACTTCGAGTTCGGTCTCGAGCGACTTGGCTTCTTCAACCGTGATGACGCCCTCGTTGCCGACCTTCTTCATGGCGTCGGCGAGGAACTTGCCGATTTCGGCGTCGCCGTTGGAGGAGATGGTGCCGACCTGGGCGATCTCCTCGTTCGAGGTGACCTTCTTGGAGTTCTTGACGAGGTCGGCGACCACGGCGTCCACCGCGAGATCGATACCGCGCTTCAGGTCCATCGGGTTCATGCCGGCGGCAACCGATTTGGCGCCTTCGCGGACGATGGCCGCGGCCAGCACGGTCGCGGTGGTGGTGCCGTCGCCGGCAGCGTCCGCCGCCTTCGAGGCGACTTCGCGCACCATCTGCGCGCCCATGTTCTCGAACTTTTCATCAAGCTCGATTTCCTTGGCGACGGTGACGCCGTCCTTGGTGATGCGGGGAGCGCCGAACGATTTGTCGAGCACGACGTTGCGGCCCTTCGGACCGAGCGTGACCTTCACCGCGTTGTTGAGAATTTCGACGCCGCGCAGCATCCTGTCGCGGGCATCGACGCCGAATTTGACTTCCTTGGCTGACATAATGATCTCCGTATTCCCAGATCCCAAGGTCCGCGCGACTGGGCGGATTCCTGAGGGATGAGATTTGGATTGCGGGCCTTATCCTTCGAGACGCCGGCTGCGCCGGCTCCTCAGGATGAGGGAACGGGCTAAGGCGCTTAAGCGGCCTTCTTCTTGGCGGCGGGAACGTCGGTGAGAACGCCCATGATGTCGCTTTCCTTCATGATCAGAAGTTCCTGACCATCGAGCTTGACCTCGGTGCCCGACCACTTGCCGAACAACACGCGGTCGCCGACCTTGAGGTCGATCGGGATCAGCTTGCCGGATTCGTCACGGCCGCCCGGACCAACGGCGATGATCTCGCCCTGCGAGGGCTTTTCCTTGGCACTGTCCGGAATGAGGATGCCGCCTGCGGTTTTGTCTTCGGCATCGATGCGTTTGACCACGACGCGATCGTGGAGCGGACGGAACTTCATGCGATCCTCCATGGCTTTTGTGATTATTTCTGGATTGGCAGTCGCAATGAGCGAGTGCTAGCCGTCCTTCACATAAGCCTGTGACGTGGGGGCGCAAGGGCTTCGGCCCACGATGTTCGACTGCAACTTGAGTTCCTTGAGGAGGAGCGCTTGGGGCGATTGCTAGCAGGCGAAGTAACATGCTGCTAGCTCGTTGATTGCTATGAGCTATTGAACGCTTTCGTTTTTGGCGCGAGAATCATGCACTTTTTTTCAGCTTGGGCTGGAGGCTGGCATGGTCGAGAAAGATGCGGTTTCCAAGGATTTCAGGAAGCAGGTCTTAGGCTACGGACTGACAACAGCGGAAATCGTTTATCGCCGCCCGGATCGTCACTGGTTGCTGCAAACTTACGTCTGGCAGGACTACGATCTGTTTCCGAATTTCCCGGCGCTAAAGGATTTCCTCGCGTTCTGGGAAACAAAGCTCGACGGCCCGCTGTTTGCGGTCACCGTCGCGCACTCCAAACTGATCAAGCCTGCCGAACTACGCGCCGTGGACGGAGTGTTCCGGCTGCATTAACGCGAGGGCGCAGAGCTTTGGGGTGATCTCTGTCGCTCATGCGCAAATTGCTTTCGGGAAATTTACTCTCTTCACGCGGGCCAATTCAGCGAGATCGCAATCCCGCATCCTCTGTTCGCCGGCGCCGACGAAGTGATCGAATAAATTTAGGTGTTTGCTGCGGTGCATGAGTCCGAATCTGGCACCTTTGAGACATGCCGGCGGACACTGAGAATGTCTGTTCATCGGGGTAGACCGGAAGTCATCGGCGCACAGCCAGAACGACGCGATTGACCCTGGCTGTTCTCTAATTCCGGGCCTGCGGTCAAGACTCTCCAAACACATCCTTGCCGGGTTCATGGTTCTCTCCGCGGTAGGGGCATGCCCTCCGCATGAT
>NZ_JADPKF010000018.1:0-7810 GCF_023073815.1 Bradyrhizobium sp. 157
CGACTGTGATAATCTCTGACACGGACGCCTCCCTTAAGTGGTGCTCAACACCTCCACTTTGGCACATCGATGCCGTCGGCGGGGCGTCCACCCCATCATAAATTCGGTTCGGTAAATGCAACTTGCTGAATGTTCGCTTCGCTCCAAGAGCGACTGAATTGCTGCGCCGCCGCGAATGACGCGAAGGGCCATTAGCAAAGGTATGGCAGCCTGTTTCTGTCACAGACCTTTCGTATCTGTTCGACCGGATCCTTCGACTGCCGCCCGGCAGTGAGACGATGACGGTCTCTGCCGCCGCGTTATCGCATCTCAAGTCCTTTACGGGTTTCTCGGCCACGCAGCTGGAGGACGTCGTGGTCAATTGCAGGCGCCACTTGTGGACCGCTATCGCGGGCCGGCTTGAACCTCCCGCGGGCATCCTGTGGCCGGATTTACAGACGGGCTGCAGGATGAACTTCCAGCGCCATTTCCTTTCGCCCACAGGTTCTCCCAGCCGCCCATCCACGAGGACGGCACGATCGTGTCCGGCAGCCGCTTGAACCAGCCGAACGACTTGTTCTCCTCCGGCGGCGCCCGGTCTGCCTGCAGTCCGCCGGCTGAGGTCATCTGCGGCTCGGCTTGCACGTTCTTGGCGTGTACCACCCTAACCCGATCACGGGAATACCTTGAAGCACGCCGCGCATGACCACCATGCGCTGGACGCGCCTTCACTGCATGCTTCTCCTTTGCTTTTGCTTTGGCAGGTTTGCTCGCAGCAGGCTCCGCCGGCAACGGAGCCGGTGCTGCAACGTTGTTGTCGCCCTCGCCGGCCGTTGCGATGCGCATGACTGGCTTTATGGTCCCGTCATAGAGTTCGAGGCGGTCACCGCGCGCTAACGATTGGGGCGGCTCGTCTTCGGGAATGTCCGCCCGCAACAAATCCAGACCCCGTCGTCTTATCGCTTCCATCCTCTCAGCCTGCGTTTCAACCCAAGGGACGGCGGCCGGCCTGGAAGGATCTGCGCGCCGTTCGGTCGCACTTACCGTGCCTGCTCCAATTTCGCTCCAGACGAAAAGAAGCAGCGCAGCCAACCCGGCGATGCCCACCACGACGCCGACCCAGGCAAACCTCAGGTCCGCCACCGTGAAAGATGCGGCCCTTGCACACGATCCGAAGAAATGATCAGGAGGCCGGATCGCGCCGGCTAAGGTCCGGGTAATTGCCGCCGCCACATGGTGGCAGCTTTCGCAAGACTTGAAATAAACTCCTGCGCCAGAACAAGATCCGGTTTCCCGATCCATTCGGTGATACGTCATCCTGCTCCGGTCTGCGAAATCTAACCTCTCAATCTGCTGTCGTGCCATCGGGAGCGTCCTTTCGAACAATCTCCCAGCCCACTCCACCGATAAAGCAACGACACTCGAAGCATGCGCGCAACAGCCTTCGGCTCGAACTGCAACCCTCCAAAATTCACTTTTTGTAACTGCCTAAGGCTGTTGCAGTGCTTATGGGTAGGGAACGCCCGGCGCATCGCGAGAGCTTCGCTGTCGCATCGAACATCACCGAAGCCTTGGCGACGCCACTTTGGATCGACAACAGGCAGGTAACGATTGCAGCCAGCATGGGCATCAGCATCTATCCGGACAACGCCACCGATATCGACACCCTGATGCAGCAAGCGGACGCGGCGATGTACAGGGCCAGGCAGATAGGCCGTTGCACCCACCGCTTCTTTAGCGCCGACATGAACAGGCTCGCCGAACAGCGGCTCGTCTACAGCGCGGCGCTATGCCAGGCCAATGCAAGCGATGGGCTGACGCTGCACTATCAGCCGCAGACCAGGACGATCGGCGGCGTCCTCTATCGCGTCGAGGCGCTAGCGCGCTGGCCCGCCCCTGTACTCAGCGAGGTCTCTCCCCTCAAGTTCATCCCGCTGGCCGAGGAGTGCGGCCTGATCGAGCAGATCGGTCTATGGGCGATCCGCGAAGCCTGCCGGCAGATGGCCGCTTGGCGTCAAGCCGGACTCAACGTCCCCTACGTCGCGGTCAATCTGTCGCCGCTCAATTTCCAGAAGTAGGGTGGGAAGGCGCTCTTCGCGCCGTCCCCCCTGTCAGACCCCATCCAGAGTAGCCGCCATCGGGCCGCGATTCGCGCGGACCCGTTGGCGCCTCCTCACCATTGAGGGTTCAATCGTTGCCTTCCCTCACTTCGCCGGGACGTACTTGCCGTCCTTCACGGTCAGGATGATGCGTGAACGGTCGTCGAGGCCATAGCGATCCTTTTCGGTGAAGTTGTAGACGCCCTGGCTCGCCGCGATTTCCTTCTCCGAGATCAGCGCCAGACGGATCGCCTCGCGGAATTCCGGCGTGCCCGGCTTGGCCTTCTTCAGCGCCACCGGTATCACGCGCTTGAGCACTTCAAAGGCATCGTAGGAATGTCCGGCGAACTGGCTGCGGCTGTTGGCGCCATACTTGGCCTCATAGGCGGTGTTGAGCGCCAGGCCCGGCTTCTTGGTCAGCGCGCTGTCGGGCTGGGATTCCGGCGACATCACCGGACCGGAAGCCATGATCACGCCCTCCGCCGCAGGCCCCGCGATGCGGATGAAGTCCATGCTGGCGGCGCCGTGAGTCTGATAGATCAGGCCCTTATAGCCACGCTCGCGCAGCGTGGTCTGGGGCAACGCTGCGGCGGTCCCGGACGCGCCGATGAGAATGGCGTCGGGATTGGCGGCGACCAGCTTCAGGACCTGGCCCGCGACCGACGTATCCGGGCGGGCAAAACGCTCTTCGGTCACCATGGTCAGGCCCATGGGCACGGCCTGGGTCTTGAAGTCGTTGACCCAGAGGTCACCGTAGGAATCGGAGTAGCCGATATAGCCCACGGTCTTGATGCCATGCGCCTTCATGTGCTCGTACAGCACCTTGCCCATGATCGGGATCGGCTGCGGCATCGCGACCGACCATTTCATGCGCGCCTCGTTGATCGGGAGCGGCGCAAGGCCGAAATGCGGAATTCCCGCCTCGTTCGCGACGGTGGAAACGGCAACCGTCGGCGGCGTCGTCGACGAGCCCATGATGATGTCGGCCTTCGACTCGGTTACGAAGCGCCGTGCATTGGTGGTCGCCGCAGTCGGATCGCCGCCGTCGTCGAGCACGATGATCTTGAGCGGCACGCCGCCGATTTCCTTCGGCACGAAATCGAGCGAGTTGCGTTCGGGAATGCCCAGGGCCGCCGCGGGCCCGGTCGTGGTGACGGTGATGCCGATCGTGATTTCGTTGGTCTGCGCAACCGCCGAGCCCGGCAAGGCGAGAGCCGCTACAACGGCCGCAGCGGACAAAAAGGCCTTCTTCATTCATTCCTCCCTTGGATTATCATTAATTGTTTTAAGCAAAACTCGGTGGGCTATTCAGCCCCTCCTTTAGATCATGCGGAAGACTGAGTCAGCCCCGCATGAAACGCTCGATGATCTCCGGCGGCATCGGCGCCGATTTCAGCCTCGCGGGATCATCCGGATGCTTGCCGACCAGCACGCGGGTCTCGAACGCCTCGATCGCCAATGCCTCCCCCTTGAACACGTTGTGGACCACCTCGAAGCTGGAGCGTTTGAAACTCTCGATCCGGCTTTCGATCCGGATCCAGTCGCCATGGGTGGACGGGATATGAAATTTAGCCCTCGTGTCGACCATGGGAATGCCGACGAGGCCATATTTGCGGATGAGGTCCTGTTTCGAAAAGCCGGCGGCTTCGAACATGATCGAGGTCGAATCGTCGAACATCGCGAAATATCGCGGGTAGTAAACGATGTTGGCGGGGTCGCAATCGCCCCACTGGATCTGCACGTCGCGCCGGTTGACGAACATGAAGGGTCCCTACCGCGGCGCCATGCGCAGCGCGGCATCGAGCCGCACCACTTCGCCATTCAGGTAAGGGTTGTCGATCATGTGCAGCGCCAGCGAGGCAAACTCGTCGGCTTGACCGAGGCGGCGCGGGAACGGAATCGAGGCGGCAAGCGAATCCTGCGCTTCCTGCGGCAGGTTGGCGAGCAGCGGCGTGAGGAAGAGGCCGGGCGCAATCGTCAGCACCCGAATCCCGAACTGCGCCAGTTCGCGCGCGATCGGCAGCGTCATGGCGACGATGCCGCCCTTCGAGGCTGAATAGGCCGACTGACCGATCTGGCCGTCATAGGCCGCGACCGAGGCGGTCGAGATCACGACGCCGCGCTCGCCGGTCGCAAGCGGCTCGAGCTTCGACATCGGAGCGGTCGCCAACCGCAGCATGTTGAACGAGCCGATCAGGTTGACCTTGATCACCTTGTCGAAATCACCGAGTGCCATCGGGCCGTCTTTGCCGATCACGCGCTTGGCGACGCCGATGCCGGCGCAGTTCACCAGCACGCGAGCCGGACCATGGGCCGCCGCGGCCTTGGCGATCGCCGCTTCCGCCGAAGATGCGTCGGAGACGTCGCAGATCACGGCGACGCCGCCGATCTCGGCCGCGACGTCCTCAGCAAGCTTGGCGTTGAGATCGCAGACTGCGACCTTGGCGCCCTGCGCCGCGAGGCGGCGCGCGGTCGCAGCGCCCAATCCCGATGCGCCGCCGGTGACGATGGCGGCCTGGTCCTTCAACTGCATGGTGCTCTCCCTGACAAGCTTTGCGCGAATTCGGTTACAGCGTGATCACCTGCGCCGGTGGCGCGGGCGAATAGATCTCTTCGATCAGCACGCTGCGGTTCTCCAGAACAGCACGCTGGTTGATCGAACCCTTGTCGGTGACCTCGCCGCGATCGATCGACAGCGGAGTATCGAGCAGCACAGCGCGCGTGATCCGGGTCGACGATCCGGTTGCGCCCTCGACGAGCTTCTTAAAGCGTTCGCGGAAGGCCGCTACGATCAGCGGATCCGACGCCGCGGTGGCCAGATCGTCATGTGGAAGCGTCGGATTGATCAGGCGGCAACCGTCAAGATCGAGCACCACCAGCGCCGAGATTTCGTCGCGGTTGATGCCGGCAATCACGACGTCGCGCGCCAGCGGCGCGCAGGCCGCGACAAAGCGCGCCCGCAACGGGCCGACGCTGACCCAGGTGCCGCTTGCGAGCTTGAAGTCCTCGCCGATGCGGCCGTCGAAATCAAAACCGGCGTCGAAATTATCGGGATCGGCCGGCTTGAGCGCATCGCCCATCTTGTAGAAGTCTTCCTCATCGAAAGACTTCGCCGTCATATCAGGCTGACGCCAATAGCCGGGCATCACATTCGGCCCCTTGGCGCGAACCTCCAGCTTGCCATTATTGGGCACGAGTTTCGCGTCATTGCCCAGAACCGGCAGCCCGACATGGCCGGAACGGCTGGTATGCGGATTGACCGACATGAAGAACGGCGCGGTCTCGGTCGCGCCAAGGCCGGTCAGCATCGGCACGCGATAGCCGGTTTCCCGGACCGACAATTCGTCGAGGCTGTTCCAGACGAAGGCCGACAGCGCGGCGCCACTGAAGAACATGGCGTGGAGGCGAGTGAAGAATTTTTTGCGCAAGGCTGCATCGTCGCGCAGATAGGGCAACAGCGATTCATAACCTTTGGGCACGTTGAAATAGACCGTCGGCGAAATCTCCTGCAGATTGCGTACGGTCTCCTCGATGCCGCCGGGCATCGGCTTGCCTTCGTCGAGGTACATCGAGCCGCCATTGTAGAGCGTCAGCCCGATATTGTGATTGCCGCCGAACGTGTGATTCCACGGCAGCCAATCGACGATGACGGGCGGCTCGTCCTTCAGGAACGCCAGCGTCTCGCGCAGCATCACCTGGTTGGCGCAGATCATGCGCTGGGTGTTGATCACCGCCTTCGGATTGCCGGTCGAGCCCGACGTCAGCAGGAATTTTGCGATCGTGTCCGGGCCGATGGCCTCGTGCACCGCGTCGAGCCGTGGATGCACTGGTGTTGCTATCAGATCTGCAAGCGTTGTGACATCACGGCCAGGCACCGCACCGCGTGACGCCGCGATCTCGGTGCCAAGCGACACGTTGGCGGCGAGCGCATCGGCGAATTTCGTCGCGTCGTCGACGAACACGAGGCCGGGCGTCAACAGCTTCATCAGATAGCCGAGCTTGCCGTAGTCCCGCGATACCAGCGAATAGGCCGGCGATACCGGACAGAAGGGAATGCCGGCATAGAGCGCGCCGAACGCGACGAGTGCATGATCGACCGAGTTGCCGGACAGGATGACGACCGGCTTTTCTGCCGAAAGCCCGCGCGCCAGCAGCGCAGACGCGATGTGCCGCGACGACGTTAACAGCTCCGCATAGGTGATCTGCCGCCAGCCGCGTGCGGCGTTGCGCTCGGCCATGAAGACCCGATCGGGCACCGCTGCGGCCCAATGATGCAGGCGGTCGGTGATGCGCGCCGGATAGTCGCGGAGTTGCGCTCTCGGCCGCAGATAGATGGTGCCGTCGGCGCGGCGCTCGACATGCACCGCGGGCGTGCCGAACGAGATCGGGCGCAGCGGATGATCAGCGCGCGCGGCTGAATCGGTCGAGGCGGACATGCTGGGCTTGGCGCTCATGTCAGGTCGGCTTCACCTTTGCGGTCTTGTGGTCGAGAAACGCACGAATGCGGCGCTTGGCTTCCTTGTCGCTCTGCGCCACCGTCGCCATCAGGGATTCCATCAGGAGGCCGGTCTGCGGATTGGCCTCCGCGATCATAGGCAGCGCCTGCAGCACGGCAAAGTTGGTAAGCGGCGCGTTCGCCGCCACGCGTTCCGCCAGTTCCAGCGCCTTCGGCAGCGCGCCGCCGGCGTCCGTGAGATATTGCGAGAAGCCGTAGGCCGAGCCTTCGGTCGCCGAATAGACCCGCCCCGTGAGCATCATGTCGATCATCCGCGCCACGCCGATCAGCCGCGGCAGCCGTACCGATCCGCCGCCGCCGACGAAGATGCCGCGCTGGCCCTCGGGCAGCGCGAAATAGGCTGACGGTTCGGCGACCCGGATATGGGCCGCGCAGGCCAACTCCAGCCCGCCGCCGATCACCGCGCCCTTCAGCGCCGCGATCACGGGGATCCGGCTATACTGGATGCGGTCGAACACTCGGTGCCACATCTGCGAGTGCCGCAGGCCCTCGGTGGCGTCATGCTCGGTCAGTTCGGACAGGTCAAGTCCGGAGGAGAAATGGTCGCCGACGCCATGGACGACCACGGCGCCTGTGCCGTCGGGCAGATTGGAGAAGCAATCCTGGATCGCGAGGATGATGCCATCGTTGAGCGCATTGCGCTTGGCCGGGCGGTTGAGGCCCACGGTCAGCACCGCGCCCTTCTGCTCGATCTTGAGCAGGTCGGATTGACCCGCAGCGGCGGTGGAGGCGTTTCCCATGGGCAATTTTAGGTCCTGCGCAGAATAGTTATGTTTTATAACGATTTTGCCGGGCGGGAGTCAAGGTGCGTTGTTGCGGCTATGCCCCTCCCCGTCGTTGCGAGGAACGCCAGCGACCAAGCAGTCCATCTATCCCTGAGTGGTGAGGTGGATTGCTTCCGCCTTCGCTCTCCGAGCTTCGGCGGACAAATCGCTTCGCTCGCTATGACGTGGAGGTAGCGACGCAATACACCATCGTCATCTCCGCGTAGGCGGGACTCCAGTACGCCGCGGCTTCTCCCCGTCATTGCGAGGAGCGATAGCGACGAAGCAATCCATCGTCCCGCTTGCGGCGCTATGGATTGCTTCCGCCTTCGCCAAGGCTTCGGCGGACAAGTCGCTCGCAATGATGGGGTGGACGGCCCCCGAACGGCATCGATGTGCCAGACTGGCGATGCTGAGTCGAACCAGACAAGGGGACCGTCCATGACGAAGAT
>NZ_JADPKF010000026.1:0-6841 GCF_023073815.1 Bradyrhizobium sp. 157
GATGCCCCGCTCCAGCAGGAACGCACGGATCTGATTGATGACGCCGGTACGCTGACCGACCAATCGATAGCGGACGCGGTGCAGTGCCTGAAGGTCGAGCTGTTCGGCGGTCTTGGTCGCGACGAACTTCATCGTCGGGCGTTGGACAGCCTCGGCGATGGCTTCCGCATCTCGGAAGTCATTCTTCTGTCCCTTCGAATACGGGCGCACGTACTTCGCCGGCATCAGGCGGGCGTCGTGGCCAAGCATCTGGAGTTTGCGGCTGAGATGATGGGCGCCTACGCAGGCCTCCATACCGATCAAGCACGGCGGCAGGTTGGCGAGCCGCGTTTCCACTTGGCCGCGTGACCACTTCTGCCGCAGCACGATGGCACCGCGGTGATCATGACCCACGATGTGGAGCGAGTTTTTGCCAATATCGATGCCGATCACGGCGATCGCTGCGTTGATTTTCTGAGACATGGCGTGCTCCTTGTCTTGAGCGCCCCTTGCCAGCTTCTCGTGCTGGCAGGGCCGGAGCACGGCCGGACCATCCCATTAGCCGACATCCACTGCGTATCAGTCTCCACCCTACCGGAGAGATGGTGCAAGTCGATACCTCGCGCGAGTGCCAATCAGCCAATACGTCAGGCTGAGCGGTTTGCCGGCCGGTCTCTTCCGCTCCCCAAACAGGTCCGGATCGGCGAGCCACAGGCTCACGGCGGAGACTGTGGCCATGATGGCCAGGTATCTCCAAAACGCCGGCACATCCAGGCTCCCTGCCAGCACGAAAAGGCTCGCTGCCATCAGGAAAAGCCACAGCAGTGTCGCCCTCAGCCCAGAGGTCGCTATTCTTGCAGGCATCGTTGCGCTCACCGTCTGGACCAAGGCAACGCCCGCTTGGCCTCGTGCGGAGGACGATCAATAGAAAAAGAGCCATTCCCGGCGGCCCTTACTCTCTCGGAAGCGCCTGGCCGCCGCCCTGCCGCGCTAAACAGCGCGGCCCTTCTTAACGCTTTGACAGGTACTCGACGACGGCAGCGCCGAACCCAGCTGGATCACGAGCCGGCCCGGCATGGTTGGCGTTCGGGAGGATGGCCCGCTGAGCGTTCGGCACGCATTTGCTGATCGCATCGCTGATAAGTGCGTAAAAGGTCTGCGTCTTCTCGCCCTTCAGCACCAGCGTCGGCTGCGTCAAATTCTTCAAGCTGTCGCAGGTGATGCCTGACGGTGGGCTGGCGAAAAGCACCGGTAGCGTGCGCGCGTTGTCGAGCACCGTCGTCCGGATCGCTTCCGGCTCGTGTTCGAATCCGCCCGGCGGGGTTTGAGACACCGCCTCGAAAAACAGCCCGGCGGCTTGCATGGCGTCACCGGCCTTGAGCGCCGCCATCGCCGGACCGATGAACTTGGCGCGGTCTTCGGCGGCCGTCTTGGCCTCCGGGCTATCTGGCGCGAGCACCGAGGCGGGGCCGCTTTCATAAAGAATTAGGCTGCGGACCAACGACGGCGTATTTTGCGCGGCGATGATGGCGACCTGACCGCCATACGACCAGCCGACGACATGAGCGGGTCCGGCATTGAGCGCTGAGATGAATTTGGCGAGATCATCAGCATGCGTTGCGACACTGTATTTCTTTCCGTCATCGTTCCAAGCGCCAGTGCCGTGGTATCGTTGCGTGTATGCGATGAACCGATATTTCTTGGCGACCGTCTCGCTGACCGCCGACGGCCACGTGCGCAGGTCGGAGATTGCGCCGTGGACAAAGACGACGGGCTCGCCGGAGCCCTGGTCGACGTAGGACAGGCGCAGTCCGTTGACATCGACGTCCTTGACCAAAGGGGCAGACGTTACGTTGGATGGAACCACAAGGCACAGCAGCACGGAGGCGATGACCGACATGCGGACCATGGCTTCCTCCCAATTTTTCGCTGACTTCTTCCCCCGGCTGTTCCTCTTGATTATTTTCGTCGGAGGATACGTGATCGTGAGCCCACGTCGCACCATTGTCAACCTCAGACCCATAGCCTTTGAGCCCACAACCCGGCATGGACAGAGCAGATGACCAGCACACCTCGCAGGGCGAAGGCTTAGTAAGCCGACGTGAATGCGCTAACGTCGCCTTCTGGCACAAATGCGAAGTGCCGACTCATTGAGCAATGTCCGCTTTCAGGGGTAACCCGGAAGACATTTGCTCGCAGTGAGTTCTTCTCTGTCTGACCCGAGGCGGACGTGCGACTGGTGGCACATGCCGCTTCTGAGCTGCACCTGACTGTTAGGGCGCCCCACCACGATACGCTGCCGCCTGAGCAGGCACCTTTCGCGGCGGCGGTGTTCCTACGCCCAATGGCGGGGTGACGCAGTCGGTACCGCTGCTCTGTGGCGCGATTGGGTAACGTTCACAGGAATAGAAAATGGTCAGCGCTGAACTCAGCCGCGGTGCGGAAGAGCAGCACGCTATTGCCGCCTCCGAGATCCAGCTCGGTGCCGGGCGATGTCGCGCTCACCGCTGCTAATGGATCGAAGCTTGCGCCGAAGTCGACCATTTTGACAACATCCCCAAATCCATCGAAGTCGGTGATCATGGCGTTGCGGGTTTGATTGTCCCGGAAGGCGAAGACATCTGCGCCGTCGTTGCCGGCCAGGATGTCGTGACCGTGTTTACCCTTTACGACCTTGTCGTTATCGTCATGTTTGTCGTCGGCGATTTTACCCGCGCGCGATACTTGACCGAAAAAAATCTCTTCATTGTTCCCGGTGGTGAAGTTGGCGGCTCGGGCGTCCGTCCAGCCTACAAAGGCGGCGCCACCGAATGCGGCCAGTCCCATGTACTCCGTGTAATTGTTCGGATCTCGCAAAGGGTTATTCATCGACTCGTCCGATTGCGCCGTGGTCAGTTGCTCGTTGGGTCCCCAGCTAGTGCCGCCGTTGACGCTCACGGCTGTGAAGATGTCTACTTGCTGGTTATTGGCTGCGTCGTTGCGCGCGTCGTACCATGCAGCGTAGACATCGCCGGTGGTCTGATCCAGTGCCAGGCGAGGTAGAAATTGGCTTGTGGTGCCGCCGTCGTCGTTGATTTGGATGGGACAGCTCCAATTGCAGCCACCGTCATCGGAGAAACGGACAAAGATATTGGTGTCGTCGGTCGCCGTACTAGCCCGGTCCGTATAACTGATATAGATGCGCCCGTCGTTGGGCCCGCCACTGCGGTCGGCATCGATAGTAACTGTTGACCAGACACCCCTGTCAGGCTGTGCTGGCAACTTGCTGGTTGCCTGAAACTGGTCCGTGATTTGAATGTCGCTTACGGCGACGTCGGTGCCATCAGCGAGTGTAGCGCCGTCAAGGACATCATGGAAAATACGCCCATCGGGCGAGGTCCCCTCCAGGTTAGCCTCCCAGGCAACATGGAAATCACCCGCATCGTCCACCACGGCCCAAGGAAGGAATGTCCTTTGGGTGGCGTCGTTGATATTGTTGTTGACGATCGGGAAGGTAGCTCCCCCATCTAGGGATAGGGCCGCCTGGATGTTCTCCTCGGTAACCACTCTTGCCCAGAGGACCAGCACGTCATCCGCCCCATGGGCGTCGGCCCTTGTCGTCACCATCGCTGTATGCAGTCTGCTATTGGCCGGGTCTGTCGTGACTTCCGTGACCTGGGCGTAAGTGTTGCCACCATCGGTGCTCTTAGCGAGCATCAAATGGGACGTAGTACCTGTGTTGACACTGTAAACAACGTAGACGTTGCCGTCACTGTCGAAGGCCACATTTGGATCGAACCGGATAGCGGCCCCGTGACCGTCCTGGTTCTCGTCGATGAAGACGGTAGTCCAAGTGGTTCCGCCATCGTCAGAAAAGTAAGTCGCCATCCGGCTAAGGTCTTCGTTGTTATTGGATGTAGCAACGATATTGAGCGGATTGAGAGGATTCACCGAGATGCCGACTTCACCCTCGACACCCACCTGATTGCTCACATCAATGTTGGCTCCGGCGATAAGAGCCGTGCTGTCGGCGGGAAACACCTTTGAAGTATTGTTTGCCGAATCTTGGCCGTAGCGGGCCTTCTCGAATGCTGTTACCTGCTCTTGAGAATAGGCCATAAGTGCCTCCGTCTGCTTGCGGCGGCCGCTTGGATCATGCGCTATTTGCGGAAGAAAGCTCTTCGACCGCGGCGCTCAACCAGCTCAAGCGGCCTCTGGTCTATTAGTTGTGGTCTTTCCAGAATACTACTTGTCGCATTTCGCAACAGTCCCCCTTTGGAGTACCCCAACAGTTCCAAGACTCCCGAAGCACCATGAACGCTCCCTCACAGTGGAAATTCTGGTGACGCGGCATTGGTCCGCTTCTGGCACGTTTGAGACATGCCAGGGCGGTCTCATGGTGTCCGTTGTTCGTGGAAGACCGGAAGTGACCGGCACGCAGCCAAACTGACGCGATGACATCAGGGCGCAGGAATTGTCCCGGCTCGGGCTTACTGCACTTCCAAAGCTTTACCAAGCTGTTACATTAAATGGCGCTTTCGGCGAAACACCATGCTTGGTGCAGGTGTTAATCGAGTCCGTCTGAAGAAACGGGTGGAGCAACGCCAGTGCCAATTTTCCTCGACCGACACGATCTCTCAGGCCTGACAGCTTCCGATATCGCCGAGGCGCATCGAAAAGACTTGGAAGTGCAAGATCAATACGGAGTTCGTTTCTTGACGTATTGGTTTGATGAATCGCGCGGTACGGGCTTCTGTCTCATTGACGCACCGGATATTCAAACTGCGATGCGGGTTCATGACGAAGCTCACGGCGAAGTGGCGAAAGATGTGATCGAGGTGGACCTCTCAGCCGTTCAGGCGTTTCTGGGGAGAGTGTCTGATCCGGAACCGAGCGGCGAGGCCAACAACGTCACAATCGATTCGGCCCTGCGGGCCATTATGTTCACCGACATCGTTGGCTCTACCAGCATGACAGAGCGTCTTGGCGATGCCCGATCTGTGGAGATGGTTCGGGCACATGACGCGCTGGTTCGCCGCGCATTGAAGGACAAGGGTGGGCATGTGGTGAAGCACACTGGCGACGGCATCATGGCATCCTTTGCCGACGCGGCCGCCTCCGTGCAATGCGCCCGCGCCATCCAGCAAGCGTTTGAAGCCTTCAATCTGGCAAGCAAGGAGAAGCTTCAAGTGCGAATTGGTATTGACGTCGGAGAACCGATTGCGGACAGCAACGACCTTTTTGGTGCGACCGTTCAACTGGCTGCTCGTTTGTGTCAGTTGGCCGAGCCCGATGCCATTCTTGTATCAAGTGCCGTTCAGGATCGCATCCGGGATCGCTTGCATGTCACAAACATTGGTCCCTGCCATCTCAAAGGCTTCCTGCAGCCTGTTGACGTATACGGAATCGAATGGCGTTAACTGTCGCGACTGCCGACGACGTATCGAATGAGGCGACGACGTCCGCTGTTGGCACCAATGCGAAGTCCAGGCGGCCTCTGAAATTGTCTGCTTATCGGGGTAGACCGGAAGTGGTCAGCGGACGGTTAGAAGGACGCGATTGACCCGATTCAGACATGAGCGGCCAATCTTTGCTGTGACGCGCAACACAGCCCCTTATGCAAATGATGTGGTAGGGTATGGTTGTCGCTCCCAAGCCGTGCCATTCGCACCATCGATTGCCATCCGCTCGCGTCGGTCAGAAGCTTTCAGCCTTCAAGGATCGTGAACATTGCAGTAGCGTTGCGCGGTCACTCTGAATGGCAGCCCGGCGGAATCGTCCTGCCGAGATAGACGGCGACCGGCCCGGTCAGCGCCATGCCGCGCAACTCACTCAGCGATGTCAGCCGCGCGCCGATGATCTCGCGGTTGTCGAGCTGTAACTCGGGCAGCCGATCCAGTCGTAGTTCAAGGAAATGCACTTTATCTTTTCGCCCGTCCCAGAGGCCGCAGGCGTCGCCCACGGCGACCAGCGGGAATGCTCCGGCAGGCCGATCTCTTCTGCCAGCTCGCGCCGGGCCGCTGCTTCAGGCGTCTCACCCTGCCGGACAGTGCCGCCGGGGAAGTTCCACTCGATCCTATACGACGAGCGCACCAGCAGTAGCGCCTGACCGACGTAGACAGCCACAAGCGCCCCCTCATGCTGCTGGTGCCGCAGTCGCCACCAGATGCGGGCAAGCGGGAAACCGACGCGGTATGCTGTCCGCCAGGCAGCGTCGAGAAGCGTGGAACGTCGAGCTTGTCCAAGGTCTGACATGGACCAACCTTTACTACCTTTGCCGGTAAGAGGGACAGCTTTTCGCCGGCACCGGGTCTCGGGCTGTTGTCCCAGCTTGTGGTGCCCCTGAAGCCGAGCCGTCGACATTCGAACGATGCCCACCTCCATATTGCTGCGAGCCGACCAAGTGATCGAATAGACCTGCTTGCTGCAGGGCATGAGTCTGTTTTTGGCACGTTTGAGACATGCCGACGGACGCTGAATATGTCTGGTTACTGGGGGATAGTGTTGCAAAAGTCTTTTTGCGGCATGCGACTCAAATTCTTAGAACCATAGGCGCGACGATCGAATAATAACGTGGGGGACCACTCTGTCGGGCGCTAAACTCACCGGCGATTCCGACAACCGGTCTGAGGCTACATTGACCGGCGATTGTCGCTTATTTCGTTCTTTCGCGGAAAACTAGCCGCGCGTCCTTTCGGGACTTTTGCAACACTATCTGGGGAAGACCGGAAGTGTCTTGCCGACTGCCGAAACGGCGCTTCTGACCCTTATGTATGGACCGGCTGGCTCGCGGGCCGTGGCCTTGATGGGAGTACGCACGCATCGTTGGTCTCATTAGCGGACAGGTTGGCGAGCAACCATTAGGGTCACCAGACTTCATCGA
>NZ_JADPKF010000114.1:0-6493 GCF_023073815.1 Bradyrhizobium sp. 157
TGCAGGGCCCAAGAGATGAGCCTCATCGATTCCTGGAGAGCTGATTCTGAGAGCTTCAGTATGGCTCTGGCCCGGAATTACCCCATGTGTGAAAACGCGTCGCCGGATTTGATTCTCGCGATATGCTTCCCGCGCGATTTGCGGGGGGAGCGGATGAGACGCTTTGTTGAGGGCACGGATCGCGGGCAGAGCACGCTATTTCCGGAATGCTTGGAAGACTGGATCGGCGAGGATAATCCGGTTCGGGTGATCGACGTCTTTGTAGACGAACTCCATCTTGCCGACCTTGGGTTCAACGGTGTCGAGCCTGAGGTGACCGGCCGACCTTCTTATCATCCGTCGGTCCTGCTGAAGCTCTACATCTACGGCTACCTCAATCGGGTCCAGTCGAGCCGCCGGCTTGAGCGCGAGGCTGGACGCAACGTCGAGGTGATGTGGCTGACGGGGCGTTTGGCTCCAGATCACAAGACGATTGCTGATTTCCGCAAGGACAATGGCGCTGCTATCCGCAGGGTGTGCGCACGCTTCGTTGCGCTGTGCCGTATGATGGGTTTGCTCACGCAAGCCAGCGTCGCCATTGACGGCAGCAAGTTCAAGGCGGTCAACAATCGCGACAAGAACTTCACGCGCGCCAAGATGGACCGGCGCATGGCTCAGATTGAGGAGAGCGTCGCGCGCTACTTGCAGCAGCTCGATACCGCAGACCGGCAGGAGCCGTCCGAGGCTCTCAAAACCAAGACGAGCCGCCTGAAAGAGAAGGTCGAGAAGCTGAAGGAGGAGATGCAGCGCCTGCGAGCATTGGAGGTGCGGATGCTCGCCACACCGGACCAGCAGATATCGCTGAGCGATCCTGATGCCCGCTCAATGGCCACGAGCGGCCGAGGCTCTGGTGTCGTGGGCTACAATGTCCAGATCGCCGTCGACACTGAGCATCATCTGATCATCACACATGAGGTGACCAATGTCGGGACCGACCGATCGCAACTTGGCCACATGGCGACGGAGACGAAAGCGACACTGGAAGCTGAGAACCTCGATGTCGTCGCCGACCGCGGCTACTTCAGCAGCGAGGAGATCCTGGCGTGTGAGGAGGAAGGCATCACAGTCACCCTGCCAAAGCCAATGACCTCGAACTCAAAGGCAGAAGGACGCTTCGGCAAGCAAGACTTTCGCTACCTGGCTGAGGAGGACGTTTACGTTTGTCCTGCCGGTGAAAGGCTCACCTACTCATTCACGACCGAGGAAAATGGATTGGTCCTGTATCGCTACTCGACCAAGGCTTGCCAGAGCTGCGCGATCAAGCACAGCTGCACCAGGGGCAAGGAGCGTCGGATCACCCGTTGGGAGCATGAGCACATTCTCGAGGCCGTGCAGCGCCGGCTCGACGCGCATCCGGAGAAGATGCGCCAGCGGCGCGAGACGGTCGAGCATCCCTTCGGCACGATCAAGGCCCGAATGGGCGCAACCCACTTTCTTATGAAGACGCTGCCACGGGTAGCCACCGAGATGGCGTTGCACGTACTGGCCTACAATATGACGCGTGTCATGAACATCATGGGTCCTGGACCGTTAGTCGCAGCAATCCGGGCCTAGCGCGCCGAAAACCCGGTTCCCACCCGCTCGGCAGTTCGAAACAGAACAACGCACAGAAGCCGCCGGGAGAGCCGCGCGCCAGCTCACGCACACTCGACAGCTCACGTCCGAGCGTTTTTACACAACCAAGACCCTCAACGGACTCGTTGACTCGGAGCAAACATTTAGCTGGGTTGAGTGCGCCACCGAATGGATCGCTGCCGATCGGCCTTGCGCCGAGAGCCAAGCAGGCAGACTCTCACGCTCGGCGTTCGGCTCACTCGGAAGATTGGGTAAAGTCACCGCCAACGACTATCGACCTTCCTCTGAGAGAATGAGTAACGGCAATCCACAAGGAGGCGAAAATGTCGAGAGATCGTAGAGAGTTCATGAAACTCGCCGGTGCCACGGCGGGAGTCGTGGGCACGGCATGGGCTGCGACACCGGCCGCCGCCCAGATGAGCGGGCAGTTCAAGTCTATCAAGGCGTTGGCATTTGATGCCTACGGCACACTGTTCGACGTCTTCTCAGTTACGGCGTTGTGCGAGCAGTTGTTCCCTGGCAAGGGCAACCAGCTGGCGCAAATCTGGCGGTTCAAGCAGCTGCAATACAGCCTAATGCGCAGCCTCATGGGCCGCCATCGCGACTTCTGGGGCCTGACCGAGGACGGGTTGGTCTGGGCGAGCAAGAATCTCCAGCTCGACCTGACGGCCGACAAGAAGAAACAGCTGATGGATGCTTATTTGAGCCTCGCGGCCTTCCCGGACGTGAAGCCGGGCCTCGATGCACTGAAGAAACAGGGGATCAAGCTTGCGATCCTGTCCAACGGTGAGCCCAGAATGCTCGAGGCGGCCGCGAAAAGCGCAGGCATCCGCGATCTGCTCGACGAAATCATCAGCGTCGAGGAGGTGAAGATCTTCAAGGTCAGCCCGCGCGTCTACAACCTCGCGCCCGAGCGCATGAAGGTAAGCAACCCCGAGCTCGGCTTCGTCTCGGCGAATAACTGGGACGCTGTCGCCGCCGCGTCGACCGGACTGCGGACATTTTGGATTCAGCGCAGTACCGTCGAGGTTCCCGAGGAACTGGGATTCCAGGTTGATACAATCGTCAAGGCGATCACCGATCTCGCGCCGCTGCTGCGCGGCTGAGCACTGGTAGGCCATCGCTCAGGAGGACTATAGGGCCTGTACTCAACGAGCGGTTCTAGAGATCGGCCGTGCTAACGGAGAGTGCCGAATGCCCGGGTTTGGCCCAACCCGGACCCACGGGCATGTCCGTTTTTGCCCCGCTATTGGGGGGACAAGCGGACATCAATTCTGCCTCATCTGAGCGCCTCGGTCTGCTCGGCATTCCCGTTCACCCCGCGAGGCTGATCCGACTTGCCGGTGCAACCTTGCTGATCCTTGGCGTCGTCCTGATACGGACGTAGCCGCAGAAGATGATGCGGCCGTAGTCGCTATGGCGTAACCTTGAAACGCCAGCGTCATCACACCAGCCAGCCAACGGCGCTTTCGCCTTGTGAGAGGTCCAGCGATGCCCGCAGATCATGATACGCGCCATGATACGCGCCCTCTGGGTCGAACCGGCATCGATGTGCTGCCCTTGGGCATCGGCACGAACAAGTGGCGGCGTGCCGATCGTGGGGCCGTGTTGGAAACCTACAGGACCATTCATGATGCCGGCCCGTGCATGATCGACACGGCTGAGATCTATTTCTCGGAGCGCGTCGTGGGTGACTGCTTGCGCGCCGGTCCCACCCGCGCGGTGATAGCATCAAAGTTCCTTCCCTTTCCGGGCCGAACCTCTCCGCGACGCCTGATGAGCGCGCTTGACGGTTCGCTCGCGCGCTTGGGCCTCAAGACAATCGATCTCTACTATGTCCATTATCCGCTGCCCTTCATCGACGTGGGAGTGTTCGCCGAAGGCCTCGTCGAAGCGGTGAAGTCCGGCAAGGCACGCGTGGTCGGCGTGGCAAATTTCAATGCGGACCAGATGCGCCGCATCGCCGATCACCTCGCAAGGGCAGGCGTTCCGCTCGCCGCCAATCAGGTCAACTACAGCCTGCTCCGACGAGCAGCGGAAACGAATGGCGTGCTCGAAGCCTGCCGTGAGCTCGATGTGGCACTGGTGGCGTATTTTCCCCTTGCGTCCGGCCGCCTCACGCAGCCGTCGGACAGCATGGGCACGAAAGCGCTGCTGACGTGTCTCGCCGATATTGCCCGCGCGCACGACGCCAGCATCGGCCAGGTCGCCCTGAACTGGCTGTTGGCGCGCGACAGTCACGTGATTCCCATCCCCGGCGCGACCAAGCCTCATCACGCTAGGACCAATCTCGATGCACTCGGTTGGCGCTTGAGTGAGACCGAATTCGACGCGATCGACCGAGCCTCAGCAAAGAGTGGAACATGAATCCGGCGCACATCAAACCCCTCAATCTCCATCTCTGACCTCGACAAGATCGACGTCCGCGTCGGGACCATTCTCGCTGTCGAGGACGTGGCACATTCGGAGAGGCTCGTACGGCTGCGTGTCGATTTCGGCGACCACGCGCGCTCGATTCTCGTCGGCATGAAAAAGTAGCGGCCATATCCAAAGGTGTAGATCGGCGTCTGGTTTGCCTCCTTTTGGCGTCCAATATTGACCCCACTATGGATCGATTAACTGACTGAGGCCGCGTCCGAAAAAGATTGCCGCGACCGGGGTCAAGGTTGGACGCCGAAAGGCGTCAATGTCCGGAGCCGGAACACAATCCAGCTTTGGGGCATCGCTTTCGCCTATCGTTTCCTTTTGCGCCTGGCGCTGCTTGATGCCAGCCTGACGGATTGGGGCGCCGCGCACCTCATCATCGTACTTGCCAGCCTCGCTACCCCACGCGTGCCAGCCGTGGCGCGTCTCACGCGAGAAGATGTCGGCGCGCCGCCAACCCGGCGTGCGATCCGCGATCATCTGATAAAGCTCATCCGGCTTGCGGCTGTGCTGGCGCGCGATGCCGTCAAAGATCGATGGAAACGTGATCAGTGGCGGCTTTCCGATGGTGCCGATCAGGACCTGCTCGTGCATTGATCGCGTCCAAAATCCGCAACCCATACGCAGCTTCCCGCGCCTCGTGACCTTGCGCCAGACGATGTTACTTTTATACCTGACACGCCACGCTTCAAGGCAGGCGAGCGCGTCCGGCAGCATAGGTATGGTGGCCCAACACATCACGATGGCGTCATCCTGGCAGAGATCGCGGACAGGAAGCGCCTTGATCGCGTCGAGCGGCATCACGGTGTAATGTGCCTGAGCCGACTTGCCTTGTCCGGCACGCGAGTAGGTTTGAAATTCCCACGGCGGATCAATCAGCACGAGCCGGAATGAACGCGGCAACAACGGCTCGAAAAACCAGGGAATGATCGACACGGTACACCTCACGATCCTGCCCCAACGAAATATCCACGCTGGCCACATCGCTCGGCCGAAGACCGGCAGCTCGCAATGCGAATGCTCCTGGCAACGCCCTGTGAGCGCCTGTCCGCCCTGGCAGCTTTGTCGCGCCCGGCTTGTCGTTGTCCGCAAGGTAAATGACATCGCGTTCCTTGAACACGGCCGCGATCTCTTGGGTCCAGACGGCGGCGACACCATGTTGCCGCGCATCGGCACCAATTCGAGTTCGTCGCCAATCTGAAGACGGCCAAGGCGCTCGGGATTGAACTGCCGCGGGCACTCCTCGCCATCGCCGACGAGGTGATCGAATGACCGCTATTGGCCCTGACCGACCAACGTGAACTCTTCTTTCCACGTCGGCTGTCAGGGGGTAGACCGGAAATGGCTGACGTATGGCCAAAACGACGCGACCGGCGAGCAGGCTTGGGAAACCGTGCCCCGGCAGGCCGTCGTCAGCATATATTTAGGCACAAGGAGGTGCGATATGGCGACAACAGCTACCCAAGCCGTTCTTGATACGCCGGCGGCGGAGTTCCGGCTTCCGGCGACCGACGGCAAGACTTACGCACTGGACGACGTTGCAGGCGAAAAAGGCACGGTCGTCGTCTTCATCTGCAACCATTGTCCCTATGTTAAAGCGGTGATCGACCGTATGGTTTCGGACGCCCGCCTGCTGATGGCGGAGAGCGTAGGCTTTGCGGCGATTTGCTCGAACGATGCGGCGAGCTATTCCGAAGACTCATTTGAGAATATGAAGCGTTTCGCGAAGGCCCATGATTTCCCGTTTCCATATCTCCACGACGAGACCCAGACAGTCGCTCGGGCGTATGGAGCGGTCTGTACGCCGGACTTCTTCGGTTACAATGCCGACCGCGAGCTCAAGTATCGCGGCCGGCTCGACGAAGGCCGCACGACTCCGCCTCGCGCGGGGGCGCCCCGAGAGCTTGTCGAGGCTATGCGGGCGATTGCGACCACCGGTGTGGCGCCGGCTGACCAAAAGGCGTCTATTGGCTGTTCGATCAAATGGAAGGACAAATAAAGCCGGTCGCGGGTTCCACCGGGGCCTCAAGGCAAACCGAAATTATTCAGTCGCGCATTTCCATCTCGCCGCCGCGCTTGCGCACCAGGCACGGGCGGTGGTGCAGACGGGATCCAAGCTTCGCTGTCCGCCGCTTGCGTACGACCATTACACGGAGCGAGAATCCGGCCTTCCTTGCCGGGCGCGAACGCGTCATTGAGGGCATGCGGATGGCAGGGGTGCCTGAGGGATGACGTTCAAGGATACCCGTTCTGCTTATTGCAGCGCATGAGTCTGAAAACGGCCCTTCTGCGACATCGGGCTATGTCCGCTATTCCGCCGCTGTTGACGGTTGAGCGGACATCAGTCAGTCGCTTAATGATGGGGTGGACGCCCCGCCGACGGCATCGATGTGCCAAAGTGGAGGTGTTGAGCACCACTTAAGGGAGGCGTCCGTGTCAGAGATTATCACAGTCG
>NZ_JADPKF010000115.1:0-6076 GCF_023073815.1 Bradyrhizobium sp. 157
CGGCGCCCGTTGAGACGACCGAGCCGGCGCCGACGACAACAGCTGCCACCGTGAGCGATCCGACCAGCGACGTGTCAGATCCGGCCGACACCGGGACCGCGGCCAGCGACACTGTTGCGGATGCGGCGCCCGTTGAGACGACCGAGCCGGCGCCGACGACAACAGCTGCCGCCGTGAGCGATCCGACCAGCGACGTGTCAGATCCGGCCGACACCGGGACCGTGGCCAGCGACACTGTTGCGGATGCGGCGCCGGTCGTTGAGACGACCGAGCCGGCGCCGACGACAACAGCTGCCACCGTGAGCGATCCGACCAGCGACGTGTCAGATCCGGCCGACACCGGGACCGCGGCCAGCGACGCTGTTGCGGATGCGGCGCCGGTCGATGAGGCCGCAGGCGACGTGATCGCCTTGAACGATGAGCCACCGCCACCAGAAAACGCTCTGCACACGGGAACCGAGTACACCGATTACGGCGTTAACCTTAGCAGCGATAGCGCAGTTCCCCCGCAGGATACCGGGTCTTCGGCCGACGCCGCGTCGGCGTCTGACACTGCGCCGCCGCCTCCCGAGATCGCGGATACGAATCAGCCAACAGACCCTGAACTTGCTATCCTATAGCGGGGGCGAACATGGCGGCCGTCGAGATATTGGACAATCCGCCGCGCAGCCATTCTGCAGATCACCTTCGCGTCACACCCGGCGGCGAGGCCCGCGACCATGTTGGACCTGTCAACCCGCTGGCCACCTGGCGTTCGGTCGCGCGCACGAACCTGATTGCGGTCGCTGCATTTTCGGTCGTCGTGAATCTGCTGATGCTCACGCTGCCGATCTACCTGTTCCAGATTTCCGATCGCGTGCTGACGAGCCGCAGCCTCGAAACACTGCTGATGCTCTCGGCTCTCGCGCTGGCGTTCATCGGCATCCTCTCGATCATCGACATTCTGCGTCGGCAGGTGCTGGGGCGTTTTGCGACCAAGATGGAGGCGGTGCTCGGCGGTGCAGTGCTGGCGAGCAGCATCAACAACGCCAGGGCCGGCGAAGGCGGGACCATCCAGGCGATTCGGAGCCTTCACCAGGTGCGGGGATTCATCTCGAGCCCCGTCATGCTTATGCTGATGGACGCGCCGCTCTCGCCCCTCTACTTCGGAGTCATATTTCTCATTCACCGAGATCTCGGCTTAATCGCTGTCGTGTCAGGCTTGGCACTGGTGCTGATTGCGGTGCTCAACCAGAAAGCGACGTCGGAGCGTCTGAGCGAGGCAGGCCTGCATGCTGCTGAGGCCGATGCGGCGGCCGAGTCGCTGGCGCGAAATTCGCAGGTGATCAATGCGATGGGAATGCTGAGCGAGAGCATTCTTCATTGGGGTCGCCGGCAGGCGCCGGCCCTGACGGTGCAGAGCCAGGCCCTTGACCGGAATTTCTGGATCAGCGGTGCGTCGAAATTCGTCCGGCTCGTGACCCAGATCACGATCCTGGGCGTGGGCGCCTATCTTGCCCTCAACGCCGAGATCACCGGCGGCATGATGATCGCGGCCGCAATCATCGTCGGCCGTGCCCTGCAGCCGCTCGAGGGCCTGATCGAGGGATGGCGCAGCTGCGTTCAGGCGCGATCGGCCTATGCGCGTGTCAAACAGGCGGTCGAGTCATTCCAGCGCGAGACGCCGAAGCTGCGCCTGCCCAAGCCGCAAGGGCGCCTGACCGTGGATCGGGTCTTGTATTTGCCGCCCGGCTCGAAGGAGCCGGTGCTCAATAGCGTGTCGCTCGAGCTCGCGCCCGGAGAGTCTCTTGCCATTGTCGGACCGTCTGGGTCGGGCAAGTCGACCCTCGCGCGTATTCTGGTGGGCTGTCTGGTGCCGACCGCCGGGAAGGTCAGGCTGGACGGAACAGAGCTGCGCAACTGGGATCGCCGCCAGTTTGGCGAATATACCGGCTACCTGCCGCAGGAGGTCGAGCTATTTCCCGGGACGATCAAGCAGAACATCTGCCGCATGCGGGATGACCTGCCCGACGCGAGCATCTATGAGGCGGCGATATTCTCGGGCATCCACGACATGGTCTGTCAGCTGCCGCAAGGATACGAGACCGTGCTCGACCGCGGCGGCGGGCCGCTCTCCGGGGGCCAGAAGCAGCGCATCGCGCTCGCCCGGGCATTCTTCGGTGATCCGTGCCTTGTCGTCCTCGACGAGCCCAACTCGAATCTCGACGCGGCGGGGGAGCTGGCTCTGACCGAGACCCTGCAGCGCGCCAAGAAGCGGGGGGTCACCGCGGTGGTGGTAACCCTGCGCCCTGCGCTGCTGAACAGCGTGGACAAAGTGCTCATCCTGCGGGCCGGACGGGTCGAAGCATTCGGATCTCCGAGCGACGTGCTGCATCGCCTGGTTCGGTCGCCCGGCGGGGCCGCCGCAGGTAAGCCGGAGCAGCCTCAACGCATCGAATCCTCTGGCCCGTGAGGTGACCGCGCGGGAGGACAGCATGAAAGCAAAAAAGGACAGCACCGGTGAGTGGTACCGCGGCGTTCCGCTGAGCGCCAAATGGCCCATCTTCACCGGCCTCGCCATGCTGGTCGTTTGGCTCGGGTGTTTCGGTGTTTGGGCCGGAGTCGCTCCACTGAACAGTGCGGTCGTCACTTCGGGCACGTTCGTGGCTACCGGACAGAACAAGCTGGTGCAGCACCTCGAGGGCGGCATCATCCGCGAGATTGCGGTAAAGGACGGTGATGCCGTGGAGGCGAACCAGGTGCTCGTTCGCATGGACGACACCGCTGCCAACTCCAAGCTGAGGCGGTTGGTTTTAAAAAAGTATCGGCTGCTCGCCATGAAGGCGCGTCTCGAAGCTGAAATGAGCTCTTCAGAGACAATCGAAACTCCCGCAGCATTCATCGCGAGCGCACGTGATCCGGAAATCAAAGCGGTTCTTGAGCGGCAACGTGCCGAACTGAGGGCACGCCGGACTAGTCTCGTGACCCAGGAAAGCGTACTCATGAAGCAAATCGCCGGGCTGGAGGAAAGCATCCGCGGATACCAGGCTCAAGTGCAGTCCACCCAACAGCGTATTGCGTTGTTCGCCGAAGAGCTGAAGGACAAGAATTCGCTTCTTCGCCAGCAGTTGGTCCGCAAGTCGGATGTGCTGGCGCTGCAACGCTCCGAGGCGAGTCTCGAGGGAGAGCTCGGCGAGTATCTTGGTCGCATTGCCGATTCAAAGGAGAGGATCGCTCAGGCGAACGAAAGAATAGCCCAGCTCCACTCGACGGCGCTCCGGGATGCGATCAAGGAGCTGCGCGAGACCGAAGCGGACCTGGATGACGTGGAGGAGCAGATTCGCGCCGCGCAGGATGTCGTCGACCGCGTCGACGTTCGCTCGCCGGTCCGGGGCATCGTGGTGAAGAGAAACTTCCATACACCGGGCGGCGTCGTCTCTCCTGGCGCCGTGCTGCTTGAGCTCCTACCGATAGGCGAAGAGCGCGTCATCGAGGCACATGTGAGTCCCAAGGACATTTCGCACGTGAGCGTAGGTCAGGAGGCGCTGGTGCGGCTGTCGGCGCTCAACCAGCGCATCACGCCCATGGTCGGCGCGAGCGTCATCTACGTGTCGGCGGACGCGTTGACGGAGCCGGTACAGATCAAGGCCGAAACACGCCCTGCGAGTGACACGCATCGGGAATTCTATATGGTTCGGGTGCGCCTAGACCAAGACGATATTCTCAAGCACATGCCTGAATTCATCCCGACACCCGGCATGCCGGCCGACATCTACATCAAGACCGGAGAGCGTACGTTTTTCGAGTACATCATGAAGCCGGCCTTCGATAGCTTCTCCCGCGCTTTCCGCGAAACCTGAATGGAACGAGCAATCTGGTCGTCAATCCCGAGCACCGCGAGTCGCTGAATGGCGACGATTATCTGGATGCGCTTCCGCGCCTCTTACCGAAGCTGTTGATGTTTTCAGTTACGGGCAAGCCGATGCAGCGAAACGATCCAGGGCGTGCCTGGCGCCGAACGGCTGCCTATGCGTTTACGCAAGGGCACCGGCCCCTTTCCCCGCGCGCCCCGTAAACGTACCAGTAGCCCAATGGCGCGTTTCAGCGTGTTTCAAAAGAAAAGCCCGACCCAGAGATGAGATCGGGCTGAAATGTCAGGCAACTAGACGCAGTCCGGTTTCCGCTTGCTGGATTGATGCAGGCGTTCCGATGATCCGCCGAAGCTCCGCTGCGACGCCGTCCAGCACCGCGCGCTTCTCCTTCATCCGCTTGGAGTGGTTGTAGACCTTGCCGGTGACGGTGGGCACGATCTGCTCCGATTTCTTGCTCGCAGCGTGATCAAGACACTTCGCTATCCACGCATCATCAAAGCCGAGATCGCCAGCCAGGGTCGCCGCCGTCCGGCGCAAATCGTGCGGCGTGAACGGCTTCAATCCGAGCAGTGCGCAGATGCCGGGTGTCTTCACCTTGCCCTTGCCCTTGGTGCCGCGCAGCGCGGTCGCCATCACCTTGCGGTTCATCGGCTGGTCGCCGAGCGGGCTGGCAAACACGAATTGCTGCTTGTCGCTGGTTAGCGCCTCGCGAATGATCTCCACCGCCAGATCGGAAAGCGGCTGTTGGATAACCCGCCGCTTCTTGACGCGCTTCAAAGGTACATCGAAGCGCGGATTTTCGCCGTCAAGATCGAACAGTTCGTCGCGATGCGCGCCGAGCAGTTCAGCCGACCGCAACATGGTAACCAACTCGAATTTGAGCGCGAGCCTCGTCCGGCGATCCCACGGCAGATCGTCACGATCGAGGCCGTGCCAGAAAATCCTGATCTCGTCGGCCGAGAGAACGCGCGTGCGCGGATGCTCCGGGTCGAGCTTCGGCAGGTTTACGCAAGGACTGGCGGTTACATAGTCGCGGCCGGCTTCCGCTGCCCAACTGAACAGGCCCGAGGCCGCCTTGCGCATATGCCGCGCATTGCTGACCGAAGGAACCCCGAACTTTCCCGCTACGATATCGTTCGACAGGGTGGCAATGTCATGCTTGGTGATTTCGCTCGGCAGCTTTTTGCCGAGCCTTGGGCTGATGAAGCGCCGCAAGTGGCTGGCGGTATTTTCCCAGCTTTCCAGCCGGGATCGCATTTCCCCGTCCGGCTTGCGAACCGGCGTCTTCATCCACTCGATCCGCTCCTCGATGATCTTGTTGACGGTCTTGCCGCGCTTCGCCTGTTGCGCTTTCCGGTCGCGGAAGGTTTCGGCGACCGCCGCAGCACCCGAGCCCCTGAGGCTGTAAACCCTGTTGCGGGCGTCCTCGACGGCAAACGTCTCGGGATTGTAGACGCCGAGCCAGCCGGTGCATTGTTTGCCGGTCTCCGGATCGGTGAACTTGAATGAGAATGTTGCCACTCCGGCCGTCGTGATGCTGACGTAGAGGCCAGGGCATTTGCGGTCGTAGATTTTGACCCGTTTGGTGACCCGCTTCTCGCAAAGGCGATCGGTCAGAATGACGCTGCCATTGCGGGCGCGCTTGCTGGCGGATGTGGCGGTCGTGGTACTATCCATTTCGGTTTCGGCTCCTAAGGGTTGAGACCAAAGGGGCTCGGCTTTGAGGCTTTCAGTCTGTTGCGAGGGCACTGAAAGGCTTGGGGCCGGGCCCTAGATTTGGCGAAACCCGCCGAAGCACCTTGAAACAGGCTAGGCGAAAAGGGCTTATTTTAAAGGCGTTTCTTAGTTTCGGCGTGTTTCACCGAATACCAAAATATAGACGTGTGGTCCTGGCACCCGTGGCTGGTGTCAAGCCGGCGGAGGTTTGCAAAGCTCAACCGGGCGATGCGAGCCGCTAATTGGCCGGCGATGGAGGCAAAAGGAATTCGTCTCCAGGGAGAGCGCGGCATAAGCCGTCAAACCATTGCGCAGGGAAGGCCGGTTGTTTCGGCTGATACCTGTATGCTCGTGTGCGTTTCTTTGCGCATCTTTGCATACGAGACCGCGGGTGCCAGCCAGCACCCGGCCTTCCCTGCGCCCTTGTGTCCAGAAAATTTGGCAGAATGTGCGAACGGGCGGTTGCGCACCAACCGCCCGTTGCTGGAACTGAGCCCGCTGCGCCCAAA
>NZ_JADPKF010000121.1:0-5864 GCF_023073815.1 Bradyrhizobium sp. 157
GTGACCGCCTGCTGCCGGATTGCTTTAGCCATCTTCATGAGAGTTCAATTGCCAGCCCAGCGCGTGGTTCCAAGCAGAATTGGCTGTGGGTCCCGGAACAGACGGTCGAGAGGCCGCAGTCGGCAACACCCATGCGCGAGTTGCATCGGATGCCAGCCTAACCCTCAACGCTCTAAATGGAGAGCGCAGGTTGAACGCTCAGATCATTGCCTATCGCACAGCGGCAACACCTCCGCAGTTTCCATCGCGGAACAGAAAACCAGACTCCTCGTGCATTCAGGTTTGGATCAGTCTCTAGCCGCCGGGGCCGGCGGGCCGACGTTTCATCACCAACAACCATTGATCCGGCTAAAGCCGCAGTGCGCTAATGCCTGCGGCTATTTATTTGCCAGACAGGTCATCTTCAGCGGCTGTTGCGCCCCTCTTGGGAATCGTCGTCGCGGTTCAGCATCGTCCGCGTCGTTGCCCATGAAAAAGCCCGGCGGTGAAGCCGGGCTTTGGCAGTCACCTTATGCCGCTCGGCTACACTCCTTCATCGGGGCGAAGCCTTGACGCATAGAATACGAGACAGGCGCCAGCAGGAGGCTGTTCTCTTACAACGTGCGGCTCTAGGTCGTTACCTTGAACAGTGCAATTCGCACCGTCGTAGTAATCGGACCAGGCTCGCATCAGCTCGGCCTTATGGTGCTCTATCCTCGCCTTAGCATCGGCGAGCGTCACGATGCCAATCGGCACGGTGGCGCCGGCTGCAGTGAAGCCCAACGCCCGGATCAGAAAGTTGCGCCGGGGCGTGATGATCTGGTGCTCAGAGGCCTTCATGCCGCTACTCCTTCCTGCCAGAGTTCCGGAAGCAACTCGGAGAGGTTCTCCAGTAAGCCGCTGTGCCAGCCCTCCGGCCAGCTAAAGCGGTCCGCCTCGTGGACGACGGCGTGATCGAGCAAGGCCAGCACTCCGAGCCGTGTCGTAGGCATCACTTCGATGAGTGTGTAAGCCGCCTCGATCTCGGCACCTCCAGTCAGGTCAAGCTGACGTTCGGCCTCGATCCATCTGGTGTCGTCGGTCTCTACGATGTTGTCGCGGGTTGTGTCGGAACAACGCCTTTCCGCCGGGAGCTCATCTTCGAGCTTGCCATGGCGATCGACCCACAAGACCCATTCGGCGTGAGCTGCCTTGTGCCGCTCAATGGCTTCCAAGATTGGATCAGGGGCTAGCCTAGCGCCTGCGGCCGATCCGGGCACCGAGAGGGCCGTCGCAAGGGCGGCGCTTCCAGCGGTTACCGCGGCGGCCTGGGTTAGGAATCGGCGCCGGGAGGTGTCGACGCGGTCCGCGGTGACGTTGTTTAAGGACGTGCTTAGGGGTGGCGTGCTAACATGCAAAATTAGCCTGGGTCATGTGGAATAGCCCTTCATGGTTCGGGTTAGGGCCGAGGCGGAAGCGGCAACTTCCCCTCGGCTCGCCTTTAAGGTAAAACCTAAATTATGGCAAAGTCAATAAAGGTTAAACCTAAAAGACGCGGCAGGCCTGCCACCGGCAAGGATCCGCTCATGGGCTTTCGCGCGTCGCCGGTAATGCGCGCTTCCGTTGTGAGGTGGGCTGAAGACCAGCCGGACAACCCATCGCTGTCGGAAGCAATCCGCCGCTTGGTGGAAATTGGGCTGTCTAAGTCTGCCGGGATCAAGAAACCCCGCGTGATCTCAACAAGCAAGCAGAGCGCCGCTCGCGCAGTTGAACTGGCGGCAAAGGCGATAGACAAGCAGATAGATCCGAAGGCGCCGCCCGAAGAACGGCAGGTACGCAAGCGTAAGCTGATACAAGGGCCGAGCCCGTTCCGAGAGACTCGTAAAGATCGGCCCGGCAAGTGAAAGGAATATTGGTCCGCCGGCTTGTGGAGATTGAGAAGGCGAAAAAATGATCCGACCGCGCCGAATTGAATTTCTGATCACCGCCGTCCTCCTTTGTGGCTGGGCCCTTTGGAGTTGCGGAGCGAGAGGCAGGATTCTGCCAGCGGGAATTACATGTTGCCGCATTGCCAGCATTATCTCTCTGATAGCCGTGCTTACGATGTATTTGACGGAGAATGTGGTGGGGTCGTCAGCACGCTGCTTTATTTTGGGCGGCATCTGCCAGTAGAGGTAAGGCATTGCAGGCCGCAAGGCGTGACGCAGGAGCAGGCCGTCAGGATCGTCTATAATTACCTGATTGCCCACCCCGAGCTATTGCATCAAGACTTTCGGGGCTTGGCCGCAGCAGGCCTTGAACAAGCTTGGCCCTGCAAATAGCAAGGGATTAGCTTTCCACAGACCGTTGGCCCCGCCTATCGCGGATGAAGCGCAATCCCCGGCAAGGGACTGCTTCGGGAGTTCTCAGGCTCCGCAGGCATCCCAGCGCCTCGGCGCCTAGTCCCACAGGCCCGCGTGATGGTGTCGATCCTAGCGGCGCCGCCGTCCTCGTAGAGCGCCTCATCCAGCGATAGGAGCCGGCCCTCGCCGAACGTTGCGAACTTTGTCGGGTAGAGCCTGTTGAACTCAGCGATATAGCGCGTGATGCGCGTGGGTACGTCTTCGCGCTTGAGTGCCTTAGTAAGCAGGTCCTCGAAGATGCGGGCGACGATATCGTCGCGATGCAGATTTTGCTCCGGGATCAAAGCGCGAATCCTATAGTAGTCGCTGTTGTTATCACGCACGGAAGCAGTATGAACGCGAGTCCACCGGATTCTCTGACCGCGGCTGTTGCTACTAGCGAGCGCAGTCCGGACGAACTGGTCGAAATCGGGATTCAATTCGCGATAGCGACGAAATACGTTTGGCCTAACGAGTATCAAGCTATGATCGACCTTGCCGCCTCCAGTGGGCTTGCCGGCGCAGATTTGGCCGTATGAGATGCCGCGGCGCAGGGCATCTTTGATTTGATCTAGCACCGGCAAAATCGAATGAATGGGTGGATGGGTGGCGTGATATCTCCAACAGGCGAGACATGCCCGTCTCCCTTTGTGTATCATAAGGTTGTCGCCCTTCATTGGATGTAGACCCTTTAAGCAGACCTCCTGCGTTAGTTTTCTCTTCCTATTGTTGCTTGATCTTGCACCCGGTGCCGCTTCATTGATCGTCGACAGGCGCAGGGCTTCCGCGCCCCAATTCGGATACGCTGCGCAGTGCCGCTTGAACTTCTCGCGAGAACAGACTGGCTTACCGAGTTCTCCGCCGTTCGTCATGCGCCGAACAGCTTCACCCGCCCGCAAGCGACTCATGAAAGTCGTCGCCTGCGCTGGAGTCATCAGCCTTGGAAATTGGTTCGGCCGTGTCGCGAGATATTGGGCATTGATATAGTCGAGGCAGGCCCCGACTTTGAAGCAATCGCTTTGATGCGGGCAGATGGCACAGGTTTTCATTGTCATGTTCAGCTCCGCCAAGCGCGTGATTGCGCCGGCAGATGCAGAGCCTGAGTCGCGGCAGGTCAATGCTCCAAACGAGACAATCTCCGTCCATAGCGGTGGCTTTTCCGTTGCGGTCGCCCTCCGGTTGCGGTTGGATGGACAAAGGGTCTGGGGGAAGAAAAATGCGGAGTCTGGGAATCGTGGCGCTTGCCGTCGCGGTGAGTGGATGCGCGATCCAGCGAGCTCAGGTTGCTCAGGACGCGCGCATTCAGATGGTGGGCATGTCCAAGGAGCGGTTATTGACCTGCATGGGCCCGCCGGCGAACAAAGCGGCGGAAGGACAAACTGAGGTTTGGTCCTACAACTCTGGCGACGGCACGATCGTCGCCAGCGGCTCAGCGTCGTACGGGAGCTTTTCCGGAACTTCGCACCGGCGGTTCTGTCACATCAACGTGGTGATGTCCGGCGGAGCGGTCGCATCGGTCAACTATCAAGGGCCCACTGGCGGCCTGATCACAGCCGGCGAGCAGTGTGCCTATGCTGTAGATGCCTGCGTAAAACCTCGATAGCGGCGAGTAACACTATGGGGCTGCGCTTTCGAAAGACGTTTTCGATTATCCCCGGTGTCAAACTGAATATCGGCAAGAAAAGCGCCAGCGTCCGCGTCGGCGTCAAGGGTTTCGGCTACACCACCGGGACGGCCGGAAAGACCATCTCCGCCTCGCTGCCTGGCACGGGCTTAAGCTTCTCCCGCAAAATAAAAGAGAACCCACCGATGACACCTGCTGCGGTGCCAATATTGGATGTCCGACCGCGGCGCCGGTGGTTCCTGCTGGTAATTGTCTACGTGGTCGCAGGCCTGATCTGGTGGACGATCCTGCAACCCAAGTAGACGATTGCCGAGTCGCGGCGCCCCCTGTGTCGTGCGGCGCCATCGCATTTCCACGGTCGGCGAGCTCAGGAACGAGTCGTTCGGCGAATTCGCATCCTAAAAAAGCCGCAGGGACTTTCGATATCGAGTTTGGCTTCCCGTGAGATGGGCGCGCGCCCTTCGGAACGTAGCCTGACAGGTGTCCCCGGCGGGGAACGAAAGAGGTCAGCGCCTCGCCTGTCTTTACTTCCTCGCCCCTCCCCCTTGCGCTCGCCCTCCGGTTCGCTCCGTGTGCACACCCTGCCTGTGAATAACCGGGAGAAGCGAGTATTTGCCCATGGTCACGTGCTGGGCGGTGTCATCCTCCTCCCAATCGCGAATCATCGCAGGAGATTGATCGTGAATTGGGAAGCTTCAATCAATACTGTCCGACAGCACGTTGTCCGTATCGAGACGCCAAATGGTTACGGCACTGGTTTCTTGGCGTTCTACAACCATGATCAGACATGGTGCGGGATCGCGACAGCTGCTCACGTAGTCAGTCACGCTGAGGAATGGCAACAACCTATCAAAATTCGGAATGAGATGTCGGCCGACGCAAAATTCCTCACCGCCACCGACCGAATCATCTTTCTAGACCATTCGAACGACTCAGCGGTCGTGCTCTTTGTCAAAGGCGACTTTAAGCTTCCTGAGATCCCCATAGGATTGATGCCACCTGGTCAGCCCGACAGCATCGGCATCGACGTCGGCTGGTTGGGATTTCCGAACATAGAGCCGAATACGCTCTGCTTCTTCGCTGGAACGCTTAGCGCCCGTCAGGAGGCCAGAAAGGGGTATCTGATCGACGGTGTTGCCATCAACGGCGTCAGCGGCGGGCCAGTTTTTCATTGTCCGTCTCCCGAGGCAGTCCAGATCATCGGATGCGTCTCTGCGTACCACGCCAACCGTGCCACTGGCGAGGCCCTTCCTGGGCTTCTCAGGGCCCAGGACGTCTCCCATTTTAGGGGAATTGCTGAACGGATTCGTAACATCGACGAAGCCAGCGCACAAAAACGCGAGTTTGAGGAAGCGCAGAAGGCTAAGGCAGAGGAGGATCTGGCCCAAGCGAAGCCGGAAGCTCCCGTTATGAAGGGAATGTCACACATTCCCGAAACAGGCCCTGACGCATAGGCTGGCACAAAAGGGGCAAACTCGTAGCGGCCCCCACATCGACCCAGCATTTACTCACCGTTCCTCATCCGGATGCACCCACTTGTAGGGCGTGATCTCGCGCACAGCGGTCAGCTTGATCATGCGCGCACCGGCGGCGCCGAGCGACCCTTCCGGCATGAGCGACATTTCAGCGATGCCTCCAGCTTCCAGATCGGCGTATCCGGCGGCCGGCGGATGGCATCGAGCGGCAGGCTTGCCCGGGTCTTGCAGCGGTTGCATTCGCCTCTGCCCCACGACCGGCGGGCCGCCGGTCACGAACATCCGCAACACGTCGTGCCCGCACTGGCGCAGCCGCTTACGCGAAGGGGTCAGCGGGGTCTAAGACGCCGATCGGGATCCGTCTGGCTTGTTGTCGGAGGCCCGCCGCCACCGGCGGCTCCGCCGCCGTCGCCGGGCGGCGACATC
>NZ_JADPKF010000093.1:0-5794 GCF_023073815.1 Bradyrhizobium sp. 157
ATAATCTCTGACACGGACGCCTCCCTTAAGTGGTGCTCAACACCTCCACTTTGGCACATCGATGCCGTCGGCGGGGCGTCCACCCCATCATAAATTCGGGTGCAGCGCTGAATAGCAGCCGTCTCCGCCTTTGCGGCAGCACACTCGTAATCGCCCACCGGCATGTCCGCCAATAACAGACACTATGATTGGGGGCGGACGCTCAGGCTCCCTGCGCCGCAACAAATGCCCTTGGCCGCGCTGTGAAATGTTCTCCGCTGCCAGGAACGACCCCTGTAGCGGCCGAGTTAATTCGACGAAATCCACTCTTGTGAAGGGAGCCGAGCCATGGCCCGTGCAACAGCCCATCCGGATCATCAATGCATCTCAAGCGAAGACATTCATGGAACCGAGGTTTATGGAGCAGATGGAAAGAATATCGGTGAGATTGATCACCTCATCATCGACAAGGTGTCAGGTCGCGTAGCTTATGCCGTCATGAGCTTTGGCGGATTTGTCGGGTTGGGCCACAGCCATTATCCCATCCCGTGGAGCGCCCTGACATATGATACTTCGCTTGGTGGTTTTCGAACCAATATCACCGAGCAACAGCTGAAGGATGCGCCGGAGTTCAGTGACGACTCCTGGCAAGATCGAGACTGGGAAACGCGCACCCACCGGCACTACGGGATACCTACGTACTGGGAAGGGCGAGGTGGTCTATAAGGCTCGGTAGCATCTGAAAATTTTCACTCGTCAGTGCCGCTGAGTCATTGAAGAAAGTTGGTCGACCGCCCTGGCTCGGCGTGGGGCGGTCGTACTATGCCTTCAAGTGCCAGCGAAAGCGCCTTTCATGAGGGAAGGCAGCGCCAGACCCTCCGTGTCCGCCTTGGTTAGTTGCGGCATCCGCCAGAGCCCAAAGATGCGTCTGCTTAGCCTCAGCAATCGATATCGCTCGTTTACGGGTACACGCCCCATGGATAGAAGGATTGGATCTTCAGGAGGGCGATACCGTGCGCAAGGTCTGGATCGAGGCGGCGTTGAACGGCTCATGGGGCCGCGCGCTCCAACCCGGCATTCCCGATACCGTTGAGACCATCATCGCCGAGGGCGTCGCCTGCGCGCGAGCCGGCGCTACCATCATTCATGTCCATGCCTATGATGGCGGCGGCCCGCAGACCTACGACTGGCAGGTCTATGCCCGCATCATCGAAGGCATTCGCAATCAGGTCGATGTGCCGGTCTATCCCTCCTATCCGGCATTCATAACCACAGGCAGCGACGGCAGCCCGCTCGCCGACGTCGCGGCCCGATTTGCCGACATCGAAGAACTTGCCGCGCGCGGCCTCTTGGATTTTGCCGTCATCGATCCCGGTAGCGTCAATTTGAGCCTGACAAAAATCACAGCGGACACGCAGCCTGGCGGCACCTACATGAATCCTGAATCCCATATCCGGTATGCGCTCGATTTCGCAGCACGCCGCGGCCTGCATACCGATTTTGCTATCTACGAGCCCGGCTTCCTGCGGGCCGGCGCAGCGCTTGCGCGCGCGTCTGGCGTCAAGGTGCCGATCTATCGTCTCATGTTCTGCAATCTGATCGCGGTCGGTTTTCCGCCAAAGCCATATGCACTCGCGGCCTACCTTGCGCTGCTGGAGGAGGAAGCGCCCGGCGCGCCCTGGATGATTGCGGGCGTCAGCGCCGATCTCCGCCCGCTGTTCACTGATACGATCGCACGCGGCGGCCATCTTCGCGTCGGCCTCGAGGATGCGCCGCTCGGCACCACCGCGACCATTCTAGAACTGGTCGAAGAGGCGGTTAGAACTGTGCGCGAGCATGGCGCGGAGCCTGCTACGCCTGCTGAAATGCGGCAGGCGTTGGCCGCATCCGGCTGACTCAAAATGCACCCTATGAAATCAGGTTCGTCATGCCCGGGCTTGTCCCGGGCATCCACGTCTTTGCTTCAATCAGGCAAAGAAAGACGTGGATGGCCGGGACAAGCCCGGCCATGACGAAAAGGCATCACGAGCCCCGTTCTACTTCTCCAACGCCCCGGCGAGCACCAGCTCGAGCTCCTGCCTGACATCATCAAGTGGCTGGGCGCTGCGCGCGGCGCGACACATCGCGACCGTTCCCTCTACGGACGCGATGACGAGTGCGGCGAGCCGCCGCGCGCGCGCCGGCGCCACGCCCTCGCGGCGTAGGGCCGTGAACATGATGCGCTGCCAATCGGCAAACACGCCGTCGGCAAGATCGAGCAGATGCCGTTGTGCGGCTTCGTCCGGCTCGCCGTCCTTCTCCGTAGCGTCGTTGACATATTGCTCGACCGCAACCGCGAGCACCGGGCATCCGGCCTGGAATTTCGTTCTCTCCAGCGTCTGACGCCACAGCGCGATGAAGGTGCGCAGACCCGCGATGGCGCCGCGCGATTGGACCAGATGCCCCAGCGGCCCGCTGACCTGCTTGCCCGCAAACACCAGCGCGTCCTCGATCAATTGCTGCTTGCCGCGCGGAAAATGATGGCCGATCGAACCCCGCGGCGTACCGCTATGGCGGACCACCTCGCGCATGCTGGTGGCGTTGACGCCGCGGCGGCTCATCAGGTCGGCGGCGCCTGCGACCATTTTTGCGCGGGTATCTGACGTCATCGCGAATCCTGTTCCAATGGACGGCCCACCCTAGAATATGACGCTTGACATAGCCAGCTCCATGTGACGCTATGACGAATGTCATAGTCGGCCACGTAAGTCGCAGAAGGGATGTGCGTGATGACCTTCATCCATGTGATGACCCCGCAGGGACGGTTGAACGCCGATCAGCGGCGCGTCTTGGCAAAGACGCTGACGGATGCCGTGCTGGTGCCGGAAGTCGGCAAACTCACGCCGGAGGCGCGCCGCGGCTATCAAGTGCACTTTGCCGAGCGCCCGCTCGACATGATCGCGCACGGCGGAGAGCTGCTGTCGGACAAACCCAGCGACGTCATGGTGCTCGATGTCGTGGTGATGGACTGCTGCTGGACGCGCCAGGATCGCGCTGCCGTTATCCGCAATATCTACGCCGCGCTTGCAGACGTCTGCGGGATGAAGACGCCCTCGCCCGGCTGGTGGATCAATTTCCGCATCATCGAGGAAGGAAGCTGGGGGTCGCGCGGCGGCGTGCTGTCGTTCCTCGACCTGCTTGAACATGGCGCAGCGCATTTTTCGCCGGAACGCGCCGCGGCGATCCGCACCGCACTTGCCGTCAAATACGAGCGATAGGCGCGAGCCCGGCACTGCATTCCAAAACAGTCAGGACGGAGAAGACCATGAGCAGCGAAGGAACAATCCGCACCGAAACCCATGATCGCATCTTCAAGATCATCATCGACAACCCCGCCAAGAAGAACGCGTTCTCGCCGGCGATGATGGAGCAGTTGTCGGACGCCCTGACCGAACTCCACAACAACGACAACTATTGGGCCGGCGTCATCTGCGCCGAAGGCAGGGATTTCACCGCCGGCCTCGACATGCCGAAGTTCTTCGGCCCTAACGCCGAGAAGCGAAACTTCAAAGAAGGCAATGTCGACGTCTTCGGCCTGCAGAAGCGCTGCAAAAAGCCGATCGTCACCGCGGTGCAGGGCATCGTCTTCACCATCGGCATCGAGCTGATGCTGGCGGGCGACATTGTTGTTGCCGCCGACGGCGCCCGCTTCTGCCAGATGGAATCCAAGCGCGGCATCGCCCCGCTTGGAGGTGCGCATTTCCGCTTCCTGTCGCGCACCGGCTGGGGCAACGCGATGTATCATCTGTTCCTGTGCGATGAATTCACCGCAACGCGCGCCCGCGAGATCGGGCTGGTCCAGGAAGTCGTGCCGGCCGGCCAACAGATCGAGCGGGCGATGGCGCTCGCCAGGATCATTGCCGGCAATGCGCCGCTCGGAATTCAGGTCACCAAGGAAGCGGCCCTTAAATATGTCGAGCAGGGCGAGCAGGCGGCGATCGCCTATATCCCGACCGTGCGGGAACGCGTGCTCAACAGTGCCGACGCGCGCGAGGGCATTCAATCCTTCATCGAGCGGCGCGCCGCGGTCTTCCAGGGACGGTGATTACCGCCCGCCCCTGACCTGACATCGACAATCTCGGCGGGCCTATCCGGTAGGCGCGGGGGCTTCCCCGCCTACCCCGTCAGGATCGATTTCAACGAGTCGCGCTGCTCGACGATGTAGTCGAAAAACGCGGCAATCCGCGGCACGCGTCGGATGTCGGGGTGCGTCAACAGCCGCCAGCTTCGCGTCAGCTCCGGCACGGGCCCGAGCACACGGACCAGATCCGGCTCCACGTCCCCGAGCGCCGTCGGCAGCGGCCCTATTCCAGCGCCGGATTTCACCGCGGAAACGAGGCCGAGCACGCTGTTGTTGCGCACCGGCATCCTTGCATCGGGAGCAACGTCCTTCAGCCACTTGGCGGCCCGGTGATTGGCCAGCGTCTCGTCGAAGCCGATGAGAGGATGTTGCGACAAGTCTTCGACACGATCGGGCTTGCCGTGACGCCCGACATAATCACGGCTGGCATAGACCGCCCAGAACGAATCCGCGATCCTCCGGCCGATTAGCTCGTCGTCAGTATCGCCTGAGCGGAAAGCGACGTCGACCTCGCCCTTCGACAGGTCGAGATAGCGGTCGCTGGTGATGAACTCGACGCGCAAATGCGGATGGCGGGCATGAAACCGCTCGATCAGGCCCGACTGCGTCATGCGGATGACGATCGGCTCAGGGCACGTGACGCGGATCGCACCCTTCATCTCATGCTCGACATCGGTTGCCCGCCGCTGGAAATCCCCTATCGCGGCCTCGACGTGTTCAGCAAAGGGTAAGAGCGTGGTGCCGTATTCGGTCAGACGATAGCCACTGGCCTGACGGCTCACCAGCGCCTGGCCGATCCGGCGCTCCAGCTCTTCGAGCCGGCGGTGCACGGTCGACTGGCTGGTGCCGAGCGCCTTGCCGGCTGCAATCGTGCTGCCGTGCCGCGCCACGGCGAGAAAGTATTTCAGGTCGTTCCAGTCGAACATGCGCCCATTATGCACTTTTGGAGCGGGACCTAGCAATCTTGCGGCTCCCGCGGCGTCGCTCTGCTGCCTAGGCTGTTGCGTCGAAACAGCGCGGTGATTAACGAAAGGAGCGATACATGCATAGCCATCTTGTGCCGGGCATCACCCTGCTCGTCGGCCTCGGCCTCAGCCATCCCATATCGGCGCAGCAGCACGGAGCGGCCGCGCCGAATATCGCCAAACCGAACATGGTGCTGCAGCAGGTCGTCGAGGGATTGCCAAAGGACGACAAGCAAACCGTGCGAGTCATGACGGCGACGTTCAAGCCGGGCGACAAGACCGTCTATCACACCCACCGTTTTCCGGTGACGGTCTACGTCCTCGAAGGCGCCTTCACGCTCGAACTCGACGGCCGTCCACCGCTCACGGTCAAGGCCGGCGAGGCGATGGTCGAACCGCCGAACGTGCCCATGACCGGTTATAACCGCAGCGCCACCGAGCCGACGAAGGTGGTCATCTTTTACGTCAGCGCGAATGACACGCCGTTCCTGGACGTGCATTCGCACTAGTTGCTGCTCAAACCCCTCATCCTCTTATGTCCCGTGTCAAGAGGCGGGACATGATGAAGGGCTGTCTCCAGGAATGCAGGAGAGGTGTCGGTGGAATGATCGTGCAAGGGTGGAAGCAGAATCCAGAGACGTCGGTCAACAAGCTCTTATTCGCGGGTTCACGCATTTCCGTTGGTTCGTCTGGGGCTGTCCCGGTCTGAGGTCGGACGTCGATCTTGCGA
>NZ_JADPKF010000112.1:0-5201 GCF_023073815.1 Bradyrhizobium sp. 157
AAAAAGCCCAACTGGCCAATACGACGCCGTCCCATCAGCGACCTCCCGATTCAGTCGCCTAAGTGAATCATTACTTCCGCATCCGTGCAAAGGTCTCCATGGTGAGGAGCGCGTCTTCGCGCGTCTCGAACCATGAAGCCACGCCAGTGCCATTCATCTTTCGAGACGCGGCGCAGGCGCCGCTCCTCAGGATGAGGGCTGACAAAACATTCGCCGCGCGAGAAACGGTCTTACCCCTTCCCGCCGATTTCCTTGGCAAAGGTGTCGCGCAGGCCGATGGTGCGGTTGAACACCGGCTTGCCCGGCGCGGAGTCCTTGTCGCGCACGAAATAGCCCTGCCGCTCGAACTGCATCACCTCGCCGGAATTATCTACTGCGACTGACGGCTCGATCCGTGCATCCGGCAGCACTTCCAACGACTCCGGATTGAGGTCGGCGGCAAAATTCGCCGCACTCGGGCTCGGATTCGAGAAGAGCTGATTGTAGACGCGGATTTCCGCCGGCACCGAATCCTTGGCCGACAGCCAGTGCATGGTGGCCTTGACCTTGCGGCCGTCAGGGGCGTTGCCGCCCTTGGTCGCGGGATCGTAGGTGCAGCGCAGTTCGACCACTTCGCCGGCGTCGTTCTTGATGACGCCGGTGCATCTCACGAAATAGGCGTAGCGGAGCCGCACCTCGTTGCCCGGCGACAGGCGGAAGAACTTTTTGGGCGGGTTCTCCATAAAATCGTCGCGCTCGATATAGAGCTCGCGGCCGAACGAGATTTTGCGCGTGCCCGCGGCCGGATCGTCGGGATGGTTGACGGCCTCGAGCTCCTCCGTCAGCCCTTCCGGATAATTCTCGATCACGACTTTCAGCGGCCGCAGTACCGCCATCCGCCGCTGCGCCGTCTTGTTGAGGTGCTCGCGAATGCAAAATTCCAGCATGCCGACATCGACCACGCTGTTGGCTTTCGCTACGCCGATACGCTTGACGAATTCGCGCACCGCCGCCGGCGGCACGCCGCGGCGCTTCAACCCGGCAATCGTCGGCATGCGCGGATCGTCCCAGCCGGAGACGTGACCATCGCGGACGAGCTGTGTCAGCACGCGCTTCGACAAGAGCGTGTAAGTCAGGTTGAGGCGGGCGAATTCGTACTGGCGCGGTTTTGACGGCACCGGCAGCTTGTCCAGCAGCCACTCATAGAGCGGCCGATGGTCCTCGAATTCCAGCGTGCAGATCGAATGCGTGATGCCCTCAATGGCGTCCGACTGGCCGTGGGCGTAGTCGTAGCTCGGGTAGATCGACCATTTGGTGCCGGTGCGCGGATGCTCGGCATGCAGGATGCGGTAGAGCACGGGATCGCGCAGGTTGATGTTGCCGGCCGCCATATCGATCTTGGCCCGCAGCACGCGGCTGCCGTTCGGAAACTCGCCGGCCTTCATGCGCCTGAAGAGGTCGAGGTTTTCCTCCACCGTGCGGTCACGGAACGGCGAGTTCTTGCCGGGTTCCGTCAGCGTGCCGCGGTTGATCCGGATCTCCTCCTGCGACTGGTCGTCGACGTAGGCATCGCCCGCCTTGATCAGGCCCTCGGCCCATTCATAGAGGCGATCGAAATAGTCGGAAGCGTAATAGAGATCGGTTCCCCAGTCATAGCCGAGCCAATGCACGTCGGCCTGGATGGAATCGATATATTCCTGCTCTTCCTTGGTCGGATTGGTGTCGTCGAAGCGCAGATGACACTTGCCTCCGAACTCCTGCGCGATGCCGAAATTGAGGGCAATCGACTTGGCATGGCCGATATGCAGATAGCCGTTCGGCTCCGGCGGAAATCGGGTCACGATCCGGCTGTGCTTTTTGGAAGAGAGATCGGCCTGGACGATGTCGCGGATGAAATCGCGCCCCGCCTCTGCCGTTACCGGTTCTGTGGTCATCCTGAGTTCCTGTTAGGGATTGGCGAACCTTCTGCCAAATTCGCCCCTGTGAGCCAAGCCACTTTGCCGATGGCTCAGGCTTTAGTTATGTACCGTTCCTGTTATACACCACCGCCGTTCACCCTCAGCCCGCTCGGTAAATGACTGATTCCGTCGTCACACGCTTCGCCCCCTCACCAACCGGCTTCCTCCACATCGGAGGCGCCCGCACGGCGCTGTTCAATTGGCTCTATGCCAAGAAGCGCGGCGGCAAGATGCTGCTGCGGATCGAAGACACCGACCGCGAGCGCTCGACTGAGCCTGCCATCGCAGCGATCCTGGATGGCCTGAAGTGGCTCGAGCTCGATTGGGACGGCGACGTCATCTACCAGTTCAGCCGCGCCGCAAGGCATCGCGAGGTCGCCGAGCATTTGCTCGCCAGCGGCCAGGCGTACCGCTGCTACGCCACCGCGGAGGAGCTGACCGCGATGCGCGAGAGGGCGCGCGCGGAGGGCCGCACCCGCCTCTATGACGGGATGTGGCGGGACCGCGATCCGGGAGAAGCGCCCTCCGGCATGAAGCCAACTATCCGGCTGAAGGCGCCGCAAACCGGCGAGACCGTGATCGACGACCAGGTGCAGGGCCGCGTGGTCTGGCAGAACGAGAACCTCGACGATCTCGTGCTGCTGCGTGGCGACGGCAACCCGACCTACATGCTGGCTGTCGTGGTCGACGACCACGACATGGGCGTCACCCATGTCATCCGCGGCGACGACCATCTGATCAACGCCGCGCGCCAGAAGCAGATCTACGATGCGCTCGGATGGGACATCCCCAACATGTCCCACATCCCGCTGATCCACGGACCGGATGGCTCGAAGCTTTCGAAGCGCCACGGCGCGCTCGGCGTCGATGCCTACCGCGCCATGGGATATCTGCCGGCGGCGCTGCGCAATTACCTCGTACGGCTCGGCTGGAGCCATGGCGACCAGGAAATCTTCTCGACGGAGGAAATGATCGACGCGTTCGACCTGCCGGCGATCGGGCGTTCCGCGGCGCGGTTCGATTTCGCCAAGCTGGAAAATCTCAACGGGCATTACATCCGCCACGCCGAAGACGGCGCGCTACTGGCCCAGTTCGAGAGCGTTCTGGACTATGTCCTCGACGGCGCCGAGCTGAAGGCAAAACTCAACGACACCACCCGCGCGCAATTGCTGCGGGCGATGCCGAGCTTGAAAGAACGCGCCAAGACCTTGATCGAGCTGATCTCGGGCGCCTATTTCATCTTTGCCGACCGCCCGCTGCAGATCGAGCCGAAGGCTGCCGCCCTGCTGACGCCGGAGACGCGCACCCTGATCGGCAAGCTCCGCACCGCGCTGGAAGGCGTCATCGACTGGCGTTCGGAGACTACGGAAGCCGCCATGCGGAATTTCGCAGAGCAGAACAACCTCAAGCTCGGCGCGGTAGCCCAGCCGCTTCGGGTAGCGCTGACCGGACGCACGACTTCGCCGGGTATTTTCGACGTTTTAGCGGTGCTGGGACGGGAAGAATGCCTAGCCCGTTTGGGCGATCAGGCGGCCTCCTGAAGGCCCTACCATATGCGGGCTGCGGCCATCTTGCAGTGCACAGGGCAATAAGCTACGCCTTTGGCGCCGCTTCTAGACATCCGGCCTCCCTGTCCGTGCACTGAAAATGGCACCGGGGTCAGGCACGGTTTTCGTAACGATTTCATCGGGGATTCACGATGGACGCAAAATCCAGCAATAAGACTGCCACGCTCACCGTAGGTAACAAGACCTACGATTTCCCGATCCTCAGCGGCACGGTGGGGCCAGATGTCATCGACATCGCCAAGCTCTACGCCCAGGCGGGGATGTTCACCTACGACCCCGGTTTCACCTCCACCGGAAGCTGCCAGTCGAAGATCACCTATATCGACGGCGACGCCGGCGTGCTGGAATACCGCGGCTACCCGATCGAGCAGCTCGCCGAGAAGGGCGACTTCCTCGAAACCTGTTACCTTCTGCTCTACGGCGAGCTTCCGACCAAGGCCCAGAAGCAGGATTTCGACCACCGCGTGATCCATCACACCATGGTTCACGAGCAGATGGCCCGCTTCTTCCAGGGCTTCCGCCGCGACGCCCATCCGATGGCGATCATGGTCGCCGCCGTCGGCGCGCTCGCCGCGTTCTATCACGATAGCACCGACATCAACGATCCGCGTCAGCGCATGATCGCCTCGATGCGGATGATCGCGAAAGTGCCGACGCTGGCCGCGATGGCCTACAAATACACCGTCGGCCAGCCCTTCATGTATCCGAAGAACTCGCTCTCCTTTGCCGAGAACTTCCTGCACATGTGCTTCGCGGTGCCCTGCGAGGACTACAAGATCAATCCGGTGCTGGCTGACGCGCTCGATAAGATCTTCATCCTGCACGCCGACCACGAGCAGAACGCCTCAACCTCGACGGTGCGTATCGCCGGCTCGTCCGGCGCCAACCCGTTCGCCTGTATCGCGGCCGGCATCGCCTGCCTGTGGGGCCCCGCGCATGGCGGCGCCAACGAAGCGGCGCTGGCGATGCTCGCGGAGATTGGTTCGGTCGATAAGATTCCGGAATTCATCGCGAAGGTGAAAGACAAGAACAGCGAAGTCCGCCTGATGGGCTTTGGCCACCGCGTCTACAAGAACTACGACCCGCGCGCCAAGATCATGCAGAAAATGTGTCACGCCGTGCTGGCCGAGACCGGCCATGGCGACGACCCGATGCTGAAGGTGGCGCTGGAATTGGAAAAGATCGCGCTCAACGATCAATACTTCATCGACCGCAAGCTCTACCCGAACGTCGACTTCTATTCGGGCATCACGCTGAAGGCGATGGGCTTCCCGACCTCGATGTTCACCGTGCTGTTCGCGGTCGCTCGCACCGTCGGCTGGATCAGCCAGTGGAGCGAGATGATCGAGGATCCGCAGCAGAAGATCGGCCGTCCGCGCCAGCTCTACACCGGCGTCGCCCGCCGCGATTACGTGCCGATGGACAAGCGGAAGTAAGCGACGTCGCTTACGACATTCGGAAAGCCGGATGCGATCACCGCATCCGGCTTTTTTGTTTTTGACCGCAGCAACCATTAAATCCTCATGGTGCGAAGGCGCGCAAGCGCCGTCTCGAACCATGTGGCCCGGTTGGTGCCATTCATCCTTCGAGACGCCGCTGCGCGGCTCCTCAGACCGTATGTCCCTCTTCCGATGCGGAGGCGACTCACCCTCGATGCGAGTGCGAGGGTTACCCGGATGGGCCGGGCAGAGCCTCA
>NZ_JADPKF010000102.1:0-195735 GCF_023073815.1 Bradyrhizobium sp. 157
TTGGGTCAAACTGAGAAGTCCGGACGTGCAACCGGCAGGTCGGCTTTACCCCCAACTTCGGACATAGCCTTGCACCGCGCAAACTGACGCTTTGTGCCAGGAGCGGAACTGGCTGGAGCTGTCGAAATGCGCAGATTCTCGCAAAATCATCGGCCCGCTGCGGTCGCTACGCGCGCATCCCGATAGCGGGCCGAAATGGCGGATCGTCTTCAGGCAAAGGAGGTGCCGGAGCATAGCGATCGAATTGCATTGTGAACGCGGCGCGGCCCCTCGACATTCTTTGCAAGGTGCTGGCATAGCCGAACATGTTGATAAGCGGCACCACCGCGTTGACAGTCGCGACGTTGGGGCCCCTGCGCTCGATCTCTCCACGCCGTAATCGAATATCATCGATCACAGCCTGAGCATATTCGTCCGGCGTCACCACCTCGACCTTCATGATCGGCTCGAGCAGGACGGACTTGCCCATCTGCAGCGCTTCGCGGAAGCAGGCGCGCGTCGCGATCTCGAATGCCAGCGCCGAGGAGTCGACATCGTGATACTTGCCGTCGATCAGTTGGACCTTGACGTCCACCACCGGGAAGCCGGCGACCACGCCCGAGGAAAGCACGCTCTCGAGACCTTTTTCGACGCCGGGGATGTATTCGTTCGGCACCGCGCCGCCGACGATCTTGGATTCGAACTCGTAGCTCTTGCCGGGTTCGTTCGGCTCGACGACGAGCGTCACGGCCGCGAACTGACCGGTACCGCCGGTCTGCCTCTTGTGGGTGTAGGAGTGCTCGACCCGCTGAGTCACGCGCTCACGGAATGCCACCTGGGGCGCGCCGATATTGGCGTCGATCTTGTAGGTGCCCTTCAGCATATCGACTTTGTCATCAAGATGGTCTTCGCTCTGTCCTCTCATGATGGTCTGACCGGATTCGGGATCGAGCGACACCCTAAACAATGGGTCATCGGCAGAGAGCTTCGCGAGCGCAGTGCTGAGCTTCTGCTGCTCAGCCTTCGACTTCGGCTCGATGGCCATTTCAACCAACAACGGCGGCGGGTGGATGGCATCCGGCATTGCTCAATCCTAAGTCTATGGTAGCAGCGAAGCTTCATTCTAGCCAAGGTTGGGCCGGTAAATCGAGAAAGAAATCACGAGGCCGAGGCCCCTAAGGGTCAGTTCCGGACGTCGGGTGGAGTCCTGTGTGATATCCGCTTTACCCTAATGAACCGACATCGTTAGCAAGCCCGTTACGGAAACTGCCAAAACGCCGCTGTCAGAGACACGCTAAGCTCCAAATCACGAACGTCCGGGCAAATTCGGAGAGACCAAGCTGGCCTGCATCCGGCGCAGCTTCCTGTCCCAAGCCTGCAGGGGAATCACCTGCGTGCCGAAACTAAGCTGCGTTCAGGTACGAAACCCTCAATCTGCTTGTCCGAAACTTCGGTCATGCGATCGTGCCCCGTCATGCGGCGCTCGATTGCATGTTGTCCAACGCCGCACGCACGTCGTCGGCGAAGGATCCAGAAACATCTGGCGCGAACCTCGTATGACGCAGCGGGACAATTTCCGGCGGATAACCAAAGCCCGGCATGCTGGCCTTGCGGTGCAATGCAGCAAGCTCGCCATAGGCGGCGCGCAATTCGGCAACGGCTGCGGCGTACCTGGCGCCTGCCGCGTCGTGCTTTTCCTTGAACGTTGCCATGTCACTTGTCTCCGTTTGCCTTGGCGAACTCGCCGAACTCGTGGGACATGAACCCGCCAACGCGAGCCGCTTCATTGGCGACAGTCGTGTGCACGGCATCGAGCAGTTCAAGCGCTTCTTGGGCTTGAGCGATCTGCGCAATGTCCTCGGCGTGATAGGTTGCGCGATAGCTCTGCACCAGCGCGGCGCGCTGGTCGCTAGTGACGCCTGTGAGAAACGCCGGCCCCTCAAGCAGAGCAGCAAACACTTCTCGCGGAAGATCGGGCGCCGACAGAAATTTCATTCTTCGGGCGCTGACATAGCAGCTACTCGGTCGCGGATCTGCGATCGGACGGCAGCCGACGCGGCGTCGGCTGGTTCGGCCGGTGGCGGAATCAATCGTTTCTCCCACGTCGCCAAATCCTCCCGAAACTTCGCCGCAAGCTTGGTCGCATTTGATAGGTGCTTCACCGTCACCGACCCAATGTGCTTGCGTATTTCCTCTCGCTTTCCGTCGGCGGTAAGATTGACGTTTTCGGGGACATTGCGGGCATTTGCGCGAAGCGCGTCTTGAGCGTCTGCGAGCTTGAGCGCCGTGTAGAGAAACGTTTTCGAGGCGCTCGAAGCCGGAAAACTTCACGCCTCTGGTAACGATCAGATCGTGCATCTCATTCATGGTCAGAACTTTCTAGGGTGGTTGGGAATCAGGCCGCGACGGATTGTGTGCGCGCGTCGGGACTGGCGAAATGCCCGAAGAAGGTTGGAAGATGCAGCGCCCAGCGCCCGGCGACTTTCTTCGCGCCTGGCACGCGTCCGCTCTCAAGCGCGTGGAACGCGCCCTTCTCGGTCCGGCCGATCACTTTCGCGATTGCGGCGGCGCCCCAAACGATTTCATTGTCGCGTTGATTATCTGCCACGCGCGAGTCTCCATGAGGCTCGCATCTTCGGGCACAAAAAAAGGCCGAGAAGCGAGCACTGTTGAGTGCTGTTCGCTCTCGACCATCCCGGTCGTTCAGATTTCACGATATCGCTAGAGCATCACGCTCATCGCTGCCATCCCGGCAGACGATATCGCTACTGGCTTAGATTGCCGTATAACCTACACGAGTACTAGTTAATGATTAGTTATCAACCAAATTGCCCCTCCGCTGCCGCCAATTCCGCAGAGTCATCAGCGCGCGGAAACAGGTGGCCGTACAAGTCGGCGGTGATCGCGATGTTCGAATGTCCAAGACGTTCGCTCACGACTTTCAGCGGCAATTCAAGTCCGCCGTCTACCTTTCGATTGATGCACCACGACGCGAAGAAATGACGAAGGGAATGCAGACCGGTGTATTTTGCGGTGAGCACCGGCTTGTCGTCTTCGTCAAGTTTTGACCCGGTCACCCCGGCCTTGGTCAAACTTGGAATCAAGCCGCGCGTGATGATGTTCGCATGCGCCTCAACATTCCCCTCCCCGTTAGGAAAGACGTAATGCAGGCGTCCCGTCGACTTCTGCTTTGGACATACCAACTTCCATTCGCGTAGCGCGTTCAAGGTTGTCGGCGGTACCGGAACTGTCCTCTCGCCGGCTTCCGACTTCGGGGGCCCGATTTCGTTGTAGGCGTCCGCGCGTTGGTGAACGTGCAGTTCGCCTTTCTTGACGTCGACGTCTTGCCAGCGAAGTCCGCGCAGTTCCGACGCGCGGAGCCCGCACCGTATCGCCACCAGCAGAAACGGTTTCCAGCGCCCGTCTGCGGCTTTCAGAATGGCGTCAATTTCGTCTGGAGCCGGAATGTCGACGCCGACTTTGAGCCTTCCCTTGGCCCGCCGTTCGGCCTTGCGTTCCTTTCCACGCTTGCGATTGGCGCGGAGGCTTCGCACAACGTTTTGACCAACGTGGCCGCGCTCTTGCGCATCGGATAGGACAGAGCCCAGTGTACCCGTGACGCGTTTTACCATGTCGGCCGACCGCTGCCCTGACATGTCCTGGCCGGGCGCCGGTACGCCCTTGCGGAGCTTGTCCTGCCAATCCCGTACAAGTCCGACCGTGAGGGCCGAAAGCTTTAGGCTCCCGAGATAGGGGTTGATGTGGTCCCGAAGATGTTGCTCGTAACCGTCTACCGTTGTGCGCTCTAAATCAACGCATGCATCAATCCAGTTGCGGCCAGCCACTTCCACGGTGGGACTTTTCGAAGCCGGAACGTGTGTGCCCTTTCCCAGATCGACGCGGACCTGCGCGTGGAAAGCGTCGGCCTCTTTCTTTCGATCAAAGGTCTTGATTACGCGCTTGCGTTTGTTGCGCTTGTCCAGTTCGGCAATCGAGTATTGGACGACATAAGCTTCCCGCGTCTCGCCGCTCTGCGTTGTCCAAACCCGTTTCCTGACCGACATTGTTGCGCCCCGACCCGATTGGAATAACCGGGGGTATACAGGAGGCGCGACAAAGGCGCAACACAGCCGCTATTTTACTAACAAATACAATGCGCGATCGAAGACTCTGACTCTGTTTGTCTAGGTTCGAATCCTAGTTCCCCAGCCAGCCGCGCTCTCCTCAGCCGGCGGCCACCACCGGCAGCTCCGCGATCATGCGAATGCCCGGCCGTCTCCGCCAATGAATTTGTGATGGTTCGACCGCCAGCTTGAGTGTGGGCCAGCGCGTGAACAGCGCCTGCAGCGCGCAAATTCCTTCGATCCGCGCAAGCTGGTGGCCGAGGCAGAAATGTATTCCCGTCCCGAACGACAGATGCCGGTTCGGCCGCCGCTCGAGATCGAGACGTTCAGGATCCTCGTTCGCCTGCGGGTCGAGATTGGCCGCGACAATCATCGCCATCACCCGATCACCCCTCTTCAATTTCACGCCGTCGAGATCGACGTCATGGCGCACATAGCGCGGCTTTGAAAATTGCACCGGCGAGACGAAGCGCAAAAATTCTTCCACCGCAAGGCCAGCGCGGATCCAGTCCGCTGCCAGCCAATCGCGTCGCTCTGGATTTTTCAGCAACTCGAACACCGATCCGCTGATCAGATGGGTGGTGGTTTCGGAGCCCGCCCCCAGCAAGAGAAACACCATCGAGACCATTTCGTCCGGCGTGATGCGTCCGCCTTCCTTCTCGACCCGCACAAGCTCGGCAATCAATCCTTCGCCGCCCTGTTCCCGGGCGACCTGCAGACGCGCCTTCAGATAGTGCCGCATCCTCATCATTCCGCTGATCAACCGCAGAAAGCCGAACGCGTTGGTGAGATTCCCGATTGAATTGGCCCAGGCGATGAATTTCGGCCGGTCGGCCGACGGCAGGCCAAGCAGCTCGCAGATCACCGCGAGCGGCAACATCCGCGCATAACGTTGCACCAGATCGGCAGGGCTGCCCGCCAGAAACAATTCATCGGCGAGGCGATCGGCGATGGCGCGGATGTGTGGTTCCATGTCCATCACTGCTCGGCGACGGAACGCTTCGTCGACGATATCGCGCAGCCGCGTGTGATCCGGTTCGTCCATTGTGAGCATGTTGTTGGCGAGTGCCCCGATTAGCTTCGGCATCCACCAGGGCAAGCCGACGAGCGAGCCACCCTCCTTGCGCAGCGTGAACGTCGTGCTGTCCTTCAGCACGCGCGCCGTCGCGTCGTAGGTCGTGGTGACCCAGAGCCGGCCCAGAATGGGAAACTTGGTCGCGACGACAGGTCCGGATGACCGCAACAGGGCCACGCCTTTCTGGGGATCACGAAGAAAAGCCTCGCTGGAGAAATCCACAAGCTCAGCCATCGACCACCCACGATGTCACTCGCACGTTCGCTTCAAAATGGTGCGTTACATCGCGGCCGCAAGGCCGGTCATCTTCCCCATTTTTTAGACTTCCGCTGACCGAGGGCGGGCAAACGTCGCCTCACACTGGCGGCGTGCCGTGGGTATGAAACGACTCGATCGTCTTCAGCCCCCAGGCCTGCCCCTTCTTGCGCTCCTCTTCGGTCCAGACAATCGGCTTCCAGTCGGGCGCCAGAATGAGCCGGGCCCCGGCATTGGCGACTTCGACGCGGTTGCCACCCGGTTCATAGACATAGAGGAAGAAGGTCTGCTGGATCGCATGCTTGTGCGGACCAGTCTCGATGTGCACGCCGTTTTCGAGAAAGATATCGGCGGCCCGCAAAATCTCCTCCCGGCTGTCGAGCGCATAGGTGACGTGATGGAAGCGGCCGGCCTTGCCATAGTGATCGCGGGTATAGGCGAAGTCATAGCTCTTGTTCGACATCGTCATCCACATCGCGGCTTCCGTACCGTCGTTCAGCACGATCTGCTCGGTGGTACGCAAGCCCAGATAGTTTTCGAAGAAGAGCCGGTTCGCCTTGATGTCGACGGCCAGACAATTGAGATGATCGAGTCGGCGGACGTTGATGCCGCGCGCCGGAAACCGCTGCGCCTGGTTCTTTAGCGCCGGCTTGAGTTCGGGCGGCACCTGATACCATTCGGTCTCGTAATAGAGCTCGACGATATGACCATCGGGGTCGCGGCAGCGGAATGTCGGCCCCTGCCCCATGTCGCCGTCGATCCAGCCGATGTCGAAGCCGGAGCCCTTCAGCGCGGCGACGCGACGCTCCAGCGCCTGCGGGCTACGCGCGCGCAACGCCATGTGCTCCATGCCGGATGTTTTCGAGGCCGTCAGCTTCAGCGAATAGCGCTCGTAATCGTCCCAGCCGCGCAGGTAGACTGAATCGCCGTTCTGGCCGCTGACGGTCATGCCCATGACGTCGACAAAGAATTTCAGGCTCTCGTCCGGCTTCGGCGTCAGCAATTCCATGTGGCCGAGATGGGCGAGATCGAAGATCGGCTCGGGGGTCATTGTGTCGCTCCTGGTCGCAAGTTCTTCGGATCGTCATACCCGCGAAGGCGGGTGTCCAGTACGCCGCGGCTTCTCGGCTCAATCACTGCTGTCTCTGGAATACTGGGTCACCCGCGTTCGCGGGTGACGACACCTGTAAAGGCTACCAAAGCGCCCGCGTCACGTCGTCGAACAGTTCGTCAACGCCGAACGCGCGCGGAATGAGCTTCTGCTGCGCGGAATAATCTATAATCAGTTGCAGCGAACGCTGCGTTTCGTCCCGGCTGAAACGCGGCGCTGCTGGCGAAGCGGTCGCGGACTCGGCAAGCAGCCGATGCACCTCCCGCACAGCATCCGGATGTTCCTCCGACAATCTCCGGCTCACCACCATCATATGATTGATCGGCACCACCCCGTGCTTTTCGAACCAGACTTTCTCCTCCGTGCCAACATCGGCAAACAGCGGCTTCAAATCCGGATGATCCGATTTCTCGCCGAGCACCGCATCGAGTTCGCCGTCGATCAGCATCTGCACGATCTGCTTGCCGGCAGGGGCTCGCTTGGTCATATCCACGAACTCGGCGACATGGGCATCCTCGAACGTCACCCACTCGATCGAATCGAGATCGACGCCGTAGTCATTGGCAAGGATGCCGCGTAGCCATGCGCCGGTCGTGGTGGTGAAGGACCGAATGCCGACCCGCTTGCCCCTGAGGTCGTGGGGCGTGAGCTTGCCTGCCTTCGCATTGTAAAGCGCATGCCCATGCTGGAACCGCGCCAACACGACATCGGGCAGCAGCACCATCGGCTTGCCGAACGATTTTGCCATCAGATAGGTGACGATCGCCATCTCCGAGACGTCGAACGCCGCTTCGCGGACCATCGGCTTGAAACCTTTGTTGGTCGGCGAATACGGCGCAAAATCGAACGCGACCAGATCCGATCCGATCGAGCCGTTCTTCAGCGCGGCTGTGCCTGGATGGTCGCCGAGCAAGGTGCGCAGGCGCATTGCCACCTCAGTCCTCCTCGAGTTCGTCGACATAGACGAGTCCGGCCTTCGCCAGCGGCTCGCGCATCTTGTACATGTCGAGCCCAAGCACGCCCGCCGCCAACTGTTTTCGCTTGCCGTCCTCATCCGCAACGCGCTTCTCGCCCTTGGCGACGACATCGGCGGCGTCCTTGCGCCGGATCACCACGACGCCATCATCATCGGCAACGACCGCGTCGCCCGGCACCACGTTGATGCCGGCGCAGACCACGGGCACGTTGACCGCGCCCAGCGTCGCCTTCACCGTGCCCTTGGCCGAGATCGCCTTCGACCACACCGGAAAGCCCATTTCGCGAAGCGACTTGGCGTCGCGAACGCCGGCATCGATGACGAGACCCTTGACGCCGCGCGCCATCAGCGAGGTCGCCAGCAGATCGCCGAACATGCCGTCGGTATTATCCGTCGTGCAGCCGACCACCAGGATGTCGCCGGGCTGGCACTGCTCGACCGCGACATGGATCATCCAGTTGTCGCCGGGCTGCGCCAGCACCGTCACGGCGGTGCCTGCCGTCTCGGCCCCGCTCCACACCGGGCGCATATAGGGCTTCATCAATCCGAAACGGCCATAGGCCTCGTGCGCGGTGGCGACGCCGAGGGCGCCCAGCCGCGTCACGAGCTCGGCCTCTGTGCGCTTGATGTTGCGGACGACGACCGTCTTCATGCCAATTCCTCCATCGCCATCGGGAACAGCCGCTGATAGGCCTCACCATAGGTCATCGGCTTGCCCGTATTGCGGCCGCCCTGCACACCCCGCTGCAACGCGACCCGTTCATAATAGGCCCACAGGTGCTTCTGGGCTGCGAGAATTTCGAACGTCTTGCGCTTGATCTCCCAGACCTCGTCGATGTTGAGGATCACCTGCGGCTTGAAATTGCACATCTCCGGCTGATGCGGCTCAAACAAAAATACCGGCGGCGCTGAATAGGTATATTTGGCCCCGGGCTTGTGGCCCATCGCCTGCGCGACCACGCGGGTTTCCTGCGCGAAGTGCGCCGCGTTCGGATGATCGAAATTATAGGGATCCTCCAGCGCATGGGTCAGCACGAAGGACGGATTGAGCTCGCGGTAGATATCGACCATGCGGTCGAAATGCGCCTCCGTCAGCCGCAGCGGATAATCGCCGGCGTCGAAGAACTCGATTTCCGCGCCCAGCATTTCCGCCGCGCGCTGCGCCTCGTCGCGCCTACCGGCCTTCACCTTCTCCATGGTCGCGCCGGCTTCCTTCCAGGCGAACTGGCTCTCGCCGCGCTCACCGAACGAGAGACACGCAATCTTGATACGATAGCCTTTCTTGGCGTGCAGCGCGATCGCGCCGCCCGCGCGCCAGACGAAATCGCCGGGATGCGCGGTAACCACGAGGCCCGTTTTGCCAGCATTGCTCATGATCGGGATTTCCTCCTTCGCTTGTTGCACGCCGCCGGCCGCACCGGCAGCATGACTACTGTTTGGCAATTCCTGCCCGCTCGATCACGCCAGCCCATTTGTCGATATCGGCCTTCAGCCGGTCGAGGATTTCCTCGGGCGAGCTGGCCTTAGCCTCGATGCCGAGATCGAGCGCGCGCTTCTTCAAGTCGGGCATCTCGAGCACTTCGCGCAGCGCGGCGTTGAGCGTCCTGATCACCTCCGGCGGCGTGCCCTTCGGCGCAAAGATCGCGTTCCAGGACCGCGCTTCGAAGTCCCTGCCGCCGGCTTCCTTCACGGTCGGCACGTCGGGCATGAACGTGGTGCGCACGGGTCCTGAAGTCGACACGGCAATCGCCGCCTTGTCGGCAATGTGCGACTGCACCGCGCTATAGTTTTCAATCGCTATCTGGATATCGCCACGCAACAGCGCGATCAGCACCTCGGGCGAACTGCGGAAAGGCACGATCGTAACATCGACGCCGGCGGTCGATTTGAACAATTGCGCGGCGAGGTTCTGCGTCGAGCCGACATTGATGGTGCCGACATTGAGCGCGCCGGGCTTTTGCTTCGCCGCCTTGATGAAGTCAGCCAGCGTCGGAAATGGCGAACCAGCCTGGGTGACAAAGATGAAGTCGAAATAGCCCATGCTCGAAACCGGCACGAAATCGGTCATGGGCTTGAACGCCAGGTCCTTGAACAGCGATACGGAAATCGCGGTGCCGTTGCTGAACAGCGCCAGCGTATAGCCGTCAGCGGGGGCGGACAGCACGGCGCGCGCCGCATTGATGCCTCCGGCGCCCGGCATGTTTTCGATGACGAAGCGCTGGCCGAGCTTTTCGCCGAGTTTTTCGGTAACTAGCCGCGCCGTGACATCGGCGACGCCGCCTGCGCCGAACGGCAGGATCAGCCGCACCGGCTTGTTTGGATAATTTTGTGCGTCGGCGATTTGCGGCAGGAACAATGCCGCCGCCAGCGCAGCGATCGCGGCGAACAACACGCCGCGCCGGCTCGAGGTATATCGCTCGCGTTTTTCCGCCATCGCTCGCGCGCCTTCAGAACTCGAACAGCCGCGCCGGATTATCGACCAGAATCTTCTGCTGCAGTTCCGGCTCCGGTGCAAACAGCGGAATGAGATCGACCAGATCGCCGTCATTGGGCATCACCTTCACATTGGGGTGCGGCCAGTCGGTTCCCCAGATCACGCGGTCCGGCGCCGTCTCGACAATATGCCGCGCGAACGGCACCGCGTCGTGGAATAGCGGCCCGCCGGACGATATCCGCTCGCAGCCGCACACCTTGACCCAGCATTTCTCGTCCCGCTTCATCAGGTCGATCAGCGTCCGGAACGGAAGCTGGTCGAGACCGTCTGATGCCTTGACGCGCCCCATGTGATCGATGGTGTAGCGCACCGGCAATTTTGCCAGCATCTCGGCATATTCAGGCAAATCGATCGCGTCGAAATGCAGGTCGATGTGCCAGCCGAGCGGCGCGACCATCGCGACGATACGGTGGAATGCCGCCATGTCGGGCACCCCGCCGAGATGCCGCACGAAATTGAAGCGGCAGCCGCGGAAACCGCCCTCATGCAAGTCGCGAAGGCCGCGCTCGGTGATGGTGTCGTCGATATTGGCGACGGCGCGAAAGGTGCCGTTGCTGACAGCGATCGCATCCAACGCCACGCGGTTGTCGGTACCGTGCACGCTGGCGTTGACGATGACGGCGCGGCCGATCCCGAGCTTCCTGTGCAACGCCCGGAAATCCTCCAGCGGCGCGTCGGGCGGCGTATAAGGCCGTCCGGGCGCGTAAGGGTATTTGTCGCCGGGGCCAAAGATGTGGGTATGCGCATCACACGCCAGCTCCGGAAGCCTGAATTTCGGCGTTCGCGTGTTGGGATCGGGTCCGGGGATGGTCGGCTTGTTCATGGTGCCTTCTGCAGTGCTTGGTTTCGCGCGATATTTAATCGGCTGAACTTTCTTTCCGCTTACGAGCGGCACCCACCGCGTGCGGTTGTATTGGCTTGGTCCAGCGCGACGCGCCGTCGATGTGATTGATGTCGGACGCCTGCAGTGAGGCGACCGTCGCCGAGACGAGTTGCTCGATCGCTTCCGCCATATCGGCGCCGTCGGCTTCACCGCGGGAGAGCCGCGTGACCCGCTCCGGATTGACGAGGGTATAGTAGAGCGCGCCGAGCAGGAATTGCGACCGCCACACGATCGTCGTCCGCGGCAGATGCGGCAGGCTTTCCGCGATGGCATCGATGAAGGCGTTGGTGGTGTCGTCGAAGATTTCCGCAATGATGCGGCCCACCACCGCGTTGCCTTCGGCCGACATCACCGCGCGCAGCCGCGTGAACCGCGCCCCACCGCCGGCAAGATCGCTGCTCGACGAAAACGCGGGCTGCACATAGGCGCGCACGATCGCCTCCAGCCGATCCTGAACGTCGCGCACGCGCCGTGCCGCGACCAGCAGCTCGATGCGGCGTTTGTTCATCGGCCCGCAATGGCGCTTGTAGATTTCGAGCAGCAGCCCGTCCTTGCTCTTGAAGTGATAGGTGATGCTGCCGGGGTTGGCGCCCGCCTCCAGCGCAATGTCGCGGATCGACACGGCATTGAAACCGCGCGTCGAGAACAGCAGCTCGGCCGCGCTCAGGATGGCTTCCCGCATGTTCGGGTTTCGCGTCATGGCATTTGCTTTCCGTTCTCGAGTTTTGTACGTTTGTACAAATGATAAGGTCTAGTCAACAAAAAATCCTATTCCAGAGAGGCGGCGCCCCCGCATGTCCGTTTTCTGCAATATCCTGCGCACCGTACTCGCAGCCGCCACGCTTTCGCTGGCGGCCACACACGCCTACTCTGAGCAATTCCCGACCCGGCCCGTGCGCATCCTGGTGCCCTACGCTGCCGGCGGCGCCGTCGACGGGCTGGCGCGCACGCTCGGGCAATCGCTGTCGAAGACCTGGGGGCAGCAGCCCGTCATCGAAAATCGGCCGGGCGCTGGCGGAATCATCGCCTCGCAGGCGCTCACGCAATCGGCGCCGGACGGCTACACGCTGATCCTGGTCGCCAGCGGCCATCCGCTGAACCGGTTCTTCTATCCAAAGCTGCCCTACGACACCTTCAAGGACTTCACCGCCATCAGCGAGATCGCTTACTCGCCGCTCGCAATCGTGGTGTCCAAAGCCAACTCAGTGAAGAATTTGCAGGAGTTACTGGCGACAGCGCGTGCAAAGCCTGAGGCATTGTCGTACGGCATGTCCGGCAACGGCACCTCGGCGCATCTGGCCGGTGAACTCCTCAACCACATGGCGAAGGTGAAAGTCCAGGCGATCCCCTACAAAGGCGGCGCACCTGCCCTCACGGCCGTGATCGCAGGTGAGATTCCCATGAGCGTCAACCAGCTGCCCGAGGTGGTCGGCCAACTCGAAGGCAATGCGGTGCGCGCTCTTGCCGTGACAACGGCCCAGCGCTCGAAAGTGTTGCCCGATGTTCCAACGGTCGCGGAAGCCGGCCTGCCCGGCTATGACGCCTCGGTCTGGTGGGGTTTTCTCGGTCCGGCCGGCATGGCGCCTGAGCTGGTCGCCAAGATCCACGCCGACCTTACCGCCGCCCTGAAGGATCCGGTGGTGCTCACCGCGCTGGAAAAGATGGGCGCCACGCCGGTCGGCAATTCGCCCAAGGATTTCGACGCCTTCATGCGCGCCGAAGCTGCGAAGTGGGAGCCGGTGCTGAAGGAGGCGAATATCAAGGTGCAGTGAGATGGCCGAGCCGGCTGGCGCGGTCAGGTCACCGCGCATTCGCCGGCGCGTGCACGTGCCAGAGATCGGCGCGCCAGTGCAGCACGATCGCGAGCATTAGCGCGAGACCGGCCGCCGCGTAGACTGTGCCGGTCGCCGCAAATCCGATCTCGTCGATCAGGCTGCCGGCGGCCAACAGGCCGATCGGCAGGCCGTAGATCACCATCATGCGCACGCCCATCACCCGGCCGCGGAAATTCTCGCTCGCGGTCCGCATCAGGATGACGGCGATCGAAATCATGGCGAGGCTTTGCGAAAAGCCTGCTACCACCAGACACACGATCGCGGTCGGCACCGTCTGCATCTGCGCAAACACCAGCAAGGTCGCGTACCAGACGACGGTCGCGCCGATCATCAGCCGCGCCACTCGGATATCGCGGATCAGGCTCAATACGATCGAACCGGCCAGCGAGCCGATCGCAAAACTCGCCGACAGATAGCCAAGCCCGGTCTGGTTGGTGCCGTAAATCGTCTTGGCGATATAGGGCAGCAGGCCGTTGGAAAGCGGATAAGCCGTCAAGTTGGCGAGGAACGCCACCCAGAGCGCGGCCTGCATCCGCGGCGTGGTCCAGACATAGGCGACCCCCTCCTTGAGATCGCGCAGCGGCGAGCGCTGCAATGCCCCGCTAAAAGCCTCGCCCGCCGCATCCGGCTTTGCCGGCGCGACGATGCACAGCGTCAGCGCGGTCGCGACAGTATAGAGGGCGACGATCGCCACATAGGCCGGGCCCATGCCGAGCGAGGCAAACAAGCCGGCACCGCTCAGCGCGCCGGCGATGCGCGCGGTATCCATCGTGGTGCGCGAGATGCTGATTGCACCAATCAACTGTCCATGCGGCATGATGGTCGCAACTAACGCGCCGCGCACGCCAAGATCCGATGGGCGGACGATGCCCATCACGGCCGCGATGACAAAGACATAGATCGGCGCTAGCTGGCCGGATAGCGCCAGCGTCATCAGCACGGCCGCCAGCATCGCGTAGGCCGCGCGCATCATCGCCAGCAGATCGCGATGACCGATGCGGTCGCCGACGACGCCGAACATCGGCGCTACCAACGTACCGACATAGCCGAGCGAGGCGAACAGGGTAAGCAGCAGGACCGATCCGGTCTCGACCAGTACGTACCAGCCGAGAATCAGCGTCTCCATCTCGAACGCCCACGAGGTGAGCAGATCAGCCGGCCACTGAAAACGGTAGTTCCTGACGCGGAATGGTGCGAGCGCGGAGGATTGCGCAGGCTCGCTCAAAGTGCGTTGGCGCGATTCATCGCGGTCCACCCCTGCCCTGTTTCTTGTTATGAAGAACTGGATAGCAAGCCGAGCCCTGCGTTTCAAGCAGCCGCGTTTCAAGCAGCCGACATGGCCCTGGCGCGGTGCGAGAGCAACAGCCGCCTCACCTCGGCGGCCGATATTGCGGGGCTGAACAAATAGCCCTGCATCTCGGTGCAGCCGAGGATGTACAGCAAGTTCCGTTGCTGCTCGGTTTCGACACCCTCCGCTGTCGTCGTCATGTCGCTGGCGGCTGCGATGTTCACTACCGCCTGGACGATGGACGAGGATGCGCCGGGGCCTGCGATATCCCTGATGAAGGAGCGATCGATCTTGATCTTGTCGAACGGGAAACGCTGCAGGTAGCGGAGCGAGGAGTAGCCGGTGCCGAAATCGTCCAGCGCGATCCGGACACCCAGCTTGCGCAACTGATGCAGCATGTCGAGTGCCGCCTCGTCGTCGCGAATGAGGACGGCTTCGGTGATTTCGAGCTCCAGCCTGCTCGCGGGAAGGCCGCACGCCGCAAGCGCCGCGGCTACGTTCAACGCCAACGATTGGCTCCTGAACTGCACCGGCGAGACGTTGACGGCGACGCGAACATGGTCCGGCCAGGTCGCGGCCTCGGCGCAGGCGGCATTGAGCACCCATAGCCCGAGCTGATTGATCAGACCGCTGTCTTCCGCGATCGGGATGAATTCCGCCGGCGAGATCATGCCGCGCTCGGCGTGCCGCCACCGTAACAGCGCCTCGCAGGATGAGATCTTGCCGTCCTCGATGTTGACCACCGGCTGATAGTAGGTTTCGAGGCTGCCGTCGTTGATCGCCTGCCGCAGCTCGAGCTCCAGGCTTCGCCGCGTCTTGGCGCGCTGATCCATGCCGGCCTCGAAGAAGCGATAGGTCCGCCGTCCGTCGCCCTTGGCGCCGTAGAGTGCCAGGTCTGCATTTCTCAACAGATGGTCGAGGTCCACCCCGTCGCCGGGGGCAAGCGCTATTCCGATGCTGGCATCGGTGGTGATCAGGTGCCCCATGCATTCAAAGGGCTGCCTGATCGCCGAATGGATTTCATCAACGAGCCGAGTGGTTTCCGAGCGATCCTTGATAGGCATTTGAATGACGGCAAACTCATCGCCGCCGAGTCGGGCCGCCACGTCGGTTTCACTCAAGCAACCGCGCAGGCGATCGGCGACGCCTTTGAGCAACTCATCGCCGATCGCATGACCGAGCGCGTCGTTGACGCTCTTGAATTCGTCGATGTCGATATAGAGCACCGCCAGTTGCTCGGTCGGCTGAAGCGCTGCAAGCGCCTGTTCGAGCCGCGCGCGGAACAGGATCCGGTTCGGCAGGTCCGTCAAGCCATCGAAATGCGCAAGATGCGCGATCCTCTCGTCAGCGCGCGTCCGCTCGGTGATGTCTTCGATCGTGGCGACCCAGCCGCCGTCCTTCAGCGGCCGATTGATGATTTCGATCGCCCTGCCGCCCGGAGCCTGCGTGAGCTGACGCGTCGCCTTACCGAGCGACACTTTCTGGATGATCGCGTTACAGAATTCATCGACGTCGCCATCGAAGGATCCGGTTTCCTTCCGGTGGGCGATCAGCCGTTGCATGGTGCAGCCGGGCTTCGCCACGTCGGGCGACAATCTGAACATGTCGAGATAGGGCTGGTTGCAAATGATGATCCGTGCGGATGCATCATACAGAACAAGGCCCTGCGGGATATTGTTCACGGCGATCGAGAGCTGGCGCCGCTCGGCCACCAGCCGCTGATCAGTCAGTCGGTCGCGCCGCAGCAACAGTCCGGCAACGACGGCCAGAACGGCGACGAGCGCCAGCAGGACGCGTTCGCGCAGGCCCCATCCGAAGGTCGCGATGCCGCCGATAATCGCCGCCGCCAGCGGCAAGCCGCGTGATCGTTCCGGCCCTTTGCGCAGGGCCGGCCGAACCGCTCGACATTTGCGGGCCGCCGTCGATGTCCACCCCAGATGCCTCCCCGCGCATGCCCCGCCAAGATGCCCCGATTTGGCGAGCGGCATGCGCCAGATGAAAAGTTGGCGTGCTATCGGACTCCAAAACTTGGTTTTCCGATCGCGCGTTGGCGATATTGGCGCAGCACTGATGGAAGGAACTTGCAGTTAGCAATCTCTTACCCTGCACACGGCCCGGGTCCGATCCGCAATCTGGAATGGGAGGTTACCGAGAGGAGGTCATCGGGAGGCTCCTCTCGTTCGAAGTGGTAAATGAATGATTAATCCGCAGCCGGCGTCGCGCCGGGTCGGAAACGCAAGAAAGCCCTTATTTTCCAGCGCAAGTTGCGCTCGATCGCGCCGACGGACCGTTGCTGCAAATACGAATCCTGACCGAGATGCCGCAGATTTAGCTGATACGAAACCTCTCCGGCTTAACCGTTTCGCTAGTCGGAGCCGCCCATAATGCTGGCCAGACCCCAATTCATGAGATCCAGGTTCAACACCGTGACATCCTTCGGACGTGTGATTTCCGTGCGCGGCTCCCTCGCCCGGGTCGGACTTCTGGCAACGGGCCAGATGCCCCTTTCCGAAGTGCGCGCCACCGTCGGCCGCTTCATCAGTATTCGCTGTGCGACATCCACCACTATCATCGCCATGATTACCGAGGTGTCGTGCGAGAATCAGCCAAGTTCGGATGAATACATCGCGACCGCATCGGTCGACCTGCTCGGCGAAATTCTCGGCGGCGACCGCCCGAAATTCCAACGCGGCGTCACCAATTATCCGACGATCGGCGACGCCGTCGACCTCGTCACAGCCCAGGACCTTCGCACCGTCTATGCGCCGAGCGGGTCGGACCAGATCAATGTCGGCACCCTGCAGCAGGACCGCTCGGTGATCGCCTATGTCGACGTCGAGGAGATGCTCTCCAAGCACTTCGCGGTCCTCGGTTCCACCGGCGTCGGCAAATCGACCAGCGTGTCGTTGCTGCTCAACGAGATTCTCAAGGCGCGGCCGAACCTGCGGATTTTCCTGCTCGACGTGCACAACGAATATGGCCGCTGCTTCGGCGACCGCGCGCTGGTAATGAACCCGCGCAATTTGAAACTGCCGTTCTGGCTGTTCAATTTCGAAGAGATCGTCGACGTGCTGTTCGGCGGCCGCCCCGGCGTGCCGGAAGAGCTCGACGTCCTCGCCGAAGTCATTCCGATGGCGAAGGGTATCTATACCCAGTATCAGAACTCCGACCGGCTCGGACTCAAGCGCATGGATCCCAAGTCCGTCGGCTACACCGTCGATACGCCGGTGCCGTATCGCCTCGTCGACCTGATCTCGCTGATCGACGAGCGGATGGGCAAGCTGGAGAACCGCTCCTCGCGCATCATCTATCACAAGCTGATCTCGCGCATCGAGACCGTACGCAACGATCCGCGCTACGCCTTCATGTTCGACAACGCCAATGTCGGCGGCGACACCATGGCGGAAGTCATCAGCCATCTGTTCCGGCTGCCTGCCAACGGCCGGCCGATGACCATCATGCAGCTCGCCGGCTTCCCCGCCGAAGTCGTTGATTCCGTGGTGTCGGTGCTGTGCCGCATGGCGTTCGATTTCGGCCTGTGGAGCGACGGCGTGTCGCCGCTGCTGTTCGTGTGCGAGGAAGCGCACCGTTACGCTTCCGCCGACCGCAACATCGGCTTCGGCCCGACGCGCAAGGCGGTCTCGCGCATTGCCAAAGAGGGGCGCAAATACGGCGTCTATCTCGGCCTCGTCACCCAGCGCCCGGCCGAACTCGACGCCACCATCATTTCCCAGTGCAATACGCTGTTTGCGATGCGCCTTGCCAACGACCGTGACCAGGCGCTGCTGCGCTCGGCCGTCTCGGACGCCGCCGCCAACCTGTTGTCGTTCGTGCCCTCGCTCGGCACCCGCGAAGTGCTGGCCTTCGGCGAAGGCGTGGCGCTGCCGACGCGGTTGCGCTTCAAGGAGGTTCCGGTCCATCAATTGCCGCGCAGCGAAGCTACCATTGCGACAGTGCCGTCGGTTTCCGCCGGCCACGACATGCATTTCGTCTCCGCCGTGCTGGAACGCTGGCGCGGCGCCACCTCGCACCGCGACGTGCCGAACGACCCCTCGATCAGCGATCGCCCCGCCGCCCGCGTCATGACGCCGGTCGAAGCGCCGATGCTGCAGCCCTCGATGGGGCTCGATCCCGACCGCTTCTCGCTGCTGAAAAAGCCGCTGCGCTGAGGCGCAACAGCTTCGCGCGATTTCCGCGCACGCGGCGCTATCCACTTCGTCGCAAAACGCTATATGATTCCGGCAGCGCCGCATCCTGCGGCCATCAGCTGGAACCCTTTCATGACCAAGCCTGCCGCCAAGCGATTTCAGCCGCCCGCTATCGACAAGCTGCCGGAGGATATCCGCACGCGAATTCTCGCGGTGCAGGAAAAGTCCGGCTTCGTGCCGAACGTGTTCCTGACGCTGGCCTACCGGCCCGACGAGTTTCGCGCCTTCTTTGCCTATCACGACGCGTTGATGGAGAAGGACAGCGGGCTGACCAAGGCCGAACGCGAAATGATCGTGGTGGCGACGTCCGCCGCCAACCAGTGCCATTACTGCGTGATCGCCCACGGCGCGATCCTGCGCATCCGGGCAAAAAACCCCGTGATCGCCGACCAGATCGCGGTCAACTACCGCAAGGCCGACATCACGCCGCGGCAGCGCGCCATGCTCGACTTCGCCATGAAGGTAAGCCGGGCGGCCAATGAAGTCTCCGAGGCCGATTTTGCCGAGGTCGCAAGCCACGGCTTTTCCGAGGACGACATCTGGGACATCGCGGCCATTTCGGCCTTCTTCGCGCTGTCGAACCGGCTGGCCAACGTCACCGCGATGCGCCCGAACGACGAGTTCTACATGATGGGACGGCTGCCGAAACAGGACTGAGCCCGGCGTCGTTACGGTTCCATCAGACGTGCGGAGATGGATGGCTGTCCTGCAGTTGGCAAGATTTCATGTTGGAAGCGCTGCCGCCGTGCTAAAACGGCAGCAGGACTTTTCGTCGGACGAACGCAGTGAAAACCCAGCGGCCCATTACCACGGACGATGAGCACGTCGTGCTCAAGTTCCGGCCGCGTACCTCGGCGCACCCGCCGGGCGGGCGGGAAGAACCCAGCCAAGCCACTCGTCAAGCCACTCGTCAAGTCAAGAGCCCGCAAGCGGCGAACGATCTGTCCCGTTACGAACGGCCGCGCGATGAGGTTGACGACTTTCGTCATCGCATGCTCGCCAACATCGCAGCGCTCGCATTCACCGTGGCCCTGACCGCGATCGGCATCTGGCTCGCGGTGAGCATCGCCGATCTCCGCAAGACCCAGGACTGCGTCCTGATGGGCCGGCGCGACTGCGCGAGGATTTCGGTGGCGCCGCAGGGGTAGCGGCTCAGCCCGTAGCCACGTAGCCCAGATGGAGCCAACGGGTCGCGCGAATGCGCGCCCGATGACAGGCTACGCGCAATCCGGGACCGTTCACCCGCATTGACACCGCCCCGGATTTCGCTGCGCTCGATCCGGGCTACAAGGCTCCTCGCTCCTGCGTCGAGCTAGGCGAGAATTAGATGCACCTTCGGCGCAATTGCCGTTACGTTAGATAAGCACAAAAAAGTACGAGGGAGGCTATGGTGAAACTGTCAATCGCAACCGCAGGCTTTGTTCTCGCAATGCTCCTTTCCATTCCGGCGCTGGCACAGACGAGGGCTCTGGTGACCGAAGAGATGATGGTCAAAACTTCAGATCCCGGCATCGAGATCTACGTCCGCAACAAGCGGCCCGCGGACATGACCTCGTTCCGCCCCGAACAGACCGTGCTTTACGTTCACGGCGCGACCTATCCTTCGGAGACGGCGTTCGACCTCAAGCTGGATGGCTTGTCCTGGATGGAATACATCGCCGCGCGCGGTTATGACGTGTGGCTGCTCGATCTGCGCGGCTACGGCAAGTCGACGCGTCCTCCCGAGATGGCCGACAAGCCCGAAGCCAATCCGCCCATCGTAACCGGACAGACGGCAGTCAAGGACATCGGCACCGCCGTCGACTTCATCCTGCAACGCCGCAACATCCCGCGCCTCAACCTGCTCGGCTGGTCGTGGGGCACGACCCTGATGGCGACCTACACCACGCAAAACGCCTCGAAAGTCGAACGTCTTGTCCTCTATGCACCTGTCTGGATCCGGCAAACGCCCTCGCTCGTCCAGGCCGGTCCCGGCAAGCTTGGCGCATACCGAATGGTCACGCGCGAGCAGGCGAAGGAGCGCTGGTACACCGGCGTGCCCGAGGACAAGAAGGCCAGCCTCATCCCCGCCGGCTGGTTCGATGCCTGGGCCGACGCCACCTTCGCAACCGATCCGGTCGGCGCGCAGATGAATCCGCCGGTCGTCCGTGCCCCCAACGGCGTCGTGCAGGACGGCGCCGAATTCTTCGGCGCCGGCAAACCCTATTACGATCCCGCCAAGATCACGGTGCCGACGCTGCTGGTCGGCGCCGAATGGGACCGCGACACGCCGCCTTACATGGCGCAGACGCTGTTTCCGCTGCTGGTGAACTCGCCGGGCAAACGCTACGTCGCGCTGGCCGAGGGCACGCACAGCATCATCATGGAGCGAAACCGCCTCAAGCTGTTCGAGGCGGTGCAGGCGTTTCTCGATGAGGCGAAGCGGTCGTGAAAGTAGAAGTCGTGAAGGTAGGGCGGATTAGCGACAGCGTAATCCGCCGTTGGCTCAGTCTGCCGCAGCAAAATGCGCCATCTGGTCTGCGTGTGCCTTCGCGAAACACGGGCGGGCCGTGGCGCGCGCGACATAGTGACGACAGGCGGGATATCGCCCAGGCCGTCGAACCGATCGACAAGGCGCAGCACATCCGCCATGAGTATGTCGGCGACGGAGAAGGTCCCGGCCAGCCATTCGCGCCCCGCCAGGACCGGCTCCATGTGCCCGAGCCGTGCCTTGAGGAACCTGTCCAAACGCTTCCATGCCGGCGTATCACCGGTGTCGCCAGAGAACGCCAATATCGACCAGGGCAGGCTTGCCATCTCGACTGAATTGAGCGCCGCGAACAGCCATTGCAAAGCCTCGCTGCGACCGCGCGGATCGGCCGGCATCAGCGCGGCACTTCGCTCGGTCAGATGAAGCAGGATCGCGCCGCTCTCGAAGATCGAGATGTCTCCATCCGTCAACCACGGCACCTGGCCGAACGGTTGGTGCGTGAAATGCTCGGCACTGCGAGCGCGAAATGGCACGTTTTCGACGCGATAGGGCAAGGCGGCCTCTTCCAGCGCCCAGCGCACGCGTATGTCACGCACATAGCCCCGCGGCATCTCGGGAACCCAATCGAACGTGGTGAGGATCAGGTCGACCATTTTGCATCTCCATTTTCCTGGTTCACAGCAAAGGACGAGCGAACGGCTCGCGCGCCGACATCGCTGACAACTTTTTTCGTCACCGCAGAAAGCGGGATGAATTACAGCAAGTAGCCCGCATGAGCGCATGCGATATGCGGCATCGCTGGGCCCGGGTTTTCGCGGAGCCTCACTGCGCGAGCGCAATTGCGCTCGTCGCGTGGCGCGCATCCGCGCGACCCCGTTGGCTCCATCCGGGCTACGTTGCCACGAGGGTGTTTACCGGGTCCGTTCGCCAACGATCGCCGTCGCGGTTCGTAGCGCCTGCTCATAGCTCTTCAACTGGGCCTGCGCATACGCCTGCATGGTTCGCAGTTCGTCCGGTGTCTTGTTCTTCAACTGGGCGAGGCTGGGCGATAGCGATATCCCGCCATCCGCTGCCGGTCCTTTCTCACGAAGTGCAAGCACGCTCTCGATCCGCTGCAATGCGAGCCGGTTGCGCTGCGCTCCCTTCTCTGCGTGTACGACGTAGTGCTGCAGCCTTTCGGTCGACAGGGCGCGAGCGCCCTCCTCGTCGCCTTCGATCAGGCGAAGCAGTTGCTCGTCGACGATGTCGGTGCACAGATCGATACATTCGTCGCAGATGAACACGGCGGGGCCGGCGACCAGCTTGTTCACCTCGTCCTGGTTCTTGCCGCAGAACGAGCAGTAGAGGAGTTTGGCTTGTGATGCCGGATTCCTCGGCCTGCCCGGCCAGCCGGACTGTGGCCGGGCTGCTTCGATCTTGGCCGACAGGATATTCCAGTTTTCGTAGCCGAACGCTTTCGCGATCAGCTCCAAGGACTCGCTGTGCGTGGTTTGCACAGCCTTGGCAGTTAAGGCATCGCGCAGGGAACGCGCCATGGCTTTCGCATCGCGGAAATCGCGCATGAGAGCACCCGTATCGGCGAACGGAGGGAGATCGGTACCTGCCTTGCCGACCCGTTCGCCAATAGCGAGGGCCGAGATATCAGATACGTTCACCATCCCAGAGGGCGCAGGCGGCAGGTGTATCAACCGGTCATTATAGTTGGCTCGGGCGTGGTTGTTGTCAACCCGGGCGATGAACGCTGTGGCGCAGCTCCGCCCTACAGGCTAACGAGCAAGCTTATCGGATCGCACCGGTGCTAACACACGGTTCACCTTATTTCTGAAGACGAGATAAGTGATGATTAGGGCTACAGCCTTGGTTGTCGTCGGAACCATCAGTGAATATAACGCCCAAATGCGTATACTCGCTGTGGTAGCAACGAGCAGGTTCAGGGCCGCCAGACCAAACATCAAAGCAGCCCACACATAACCCACACGTTCAACCAGAGCCGCAGGTAATGCGTCGCGGGCGATCTTTGGAAGATATCGCACGAGCCAGCCACGGCGAAGCATAATTATGCCGATCGCCGCTCTGCTGATGCTCGGTTTTGCCATCAGAAATCGGCTGTCGCTGGTGATAAACGCAGAAGCGCCAAACACCAGCACCAGAGCGAGCGCCATCAATTGAATCGGAGGAATGGGACTGCGTAAATATCTCTGAACCGCGATCTGCAAAAAGCAGAAGCCAATTCCGAAACAAAGCGCCAGCATTACATCATTGGTCAAGAGTACTATGACAAAGAAAGCAAACGTCGAAAGAAAGTCCAGAAGCAAATGCTTCAACACGACCTGCATTTTTCGTGGTCTCCGGCTTTTCGACTCTTGAAGTAGCCTATGCCGTTGAAGTTGCGTTATGGTTACTGTGCACTTATAGCACGTAGAGCGGATGGCGACAGGCATCATCCGCCGTTTGACAACGGCTGAATTCACGACGTTGCGCAGCATTGATGCGGCACGGCGGATTATGCTGTCGCTAATCCGCCCTCCTTTTCCCTGCCCCTCTACCTCACTTTAACTCCGCATCCCGCAACGGCGCGCGGCTGAGTTCGTTGCCGGCGGCGATGGCTTTGCGCAGCAGCCGCATCAACTCCGCGCCCTCCTTTTCGGTGAGGCCGCGCAGCATGAGGCGTTGGGCTGCCTCGACGGCCGGCGTGATGGCGCGCAGGGTTCGCTTTCCCGCTTCCGTGATCTGCAGTTCGCGGGCGCGGCGGTCGCGGGGGCTTGGGTGACGCACCAGCAAGCCTTTCTGCACGAGACGGTCGACCACGCCGGTGATGGTGGTGCGGTCATAGGCGATGAGGCCAGCCAGCGTCACCTGATCGATCCCCGGGTTCATCTTGATGGCTGCCAACGCAGCGTACTGAACGGGCGTGAGGTCGAAGCCTGCTTCTTCGACCTCGGCGAGGAACACCGCCACCGCGATTTGCTGGAAGCGGCGCGCCAGATGTCCGGGCATCTCATTGTTATCTTTCACCGAACACTCCAAGGCGGGTTGCAAGGCAGGTCTGGAATTGACAGGCATACTGATAATCAGCATGCTGATCAATATCGGTCCTGCACCTGCCGCCTGCCCGGTATTCCAGCGAGCAGTGCCTCGATGAAGGCAACGCCTTAGGTCAAAATCGGGAGGCGGCCGCAGACGGGAGGAACAGGTCTCATGCAGTTTCATCTGAATGGATTCGAGCCGGGCGACCCCGAAATCGCCGACCCCGTCGAGCGGGTTTTGCCTTCCGGCACGTCAGGACCGGTTCCGGCGCAAGTCGACGTGCTGATCGTCGGCTGCGGGCCGGCCGGCTTGACGCTGGCGGCCCAGCTTGCGGCGTTTCCTGACATCAAGACCTGCATCGTCGAGCAGAAGCCGAGCCGGCTCTTGCGCGGCCAGGCCGACGGCGTCGCCTGCCGCACCATGGAGATGTTCCACGCCTTTGGTTTCAGCGAGCGCGTGCTGAAGGAGGCCTATTGGGTCAATGAAACCACGTTCTGGAAGCCGGATGACGCCAAGCCTGAACACATCGTCCGGAGCGGCCGGGTTCAGGACGTCGAGGACGGGCTATCGGAAATGCCGCATGTCATCCTGAACCAGGCGCGCGTGCATGATTGTTATCTCGATGTCATGCGCAGATCGCCCGCGAAGCTCGAGCCTTACTATGCGCGGCGCCTGCGCGACCTTCGGATCGTACCTGCTTCGCGCTTCGAAGCCCACGCGGTGACCATGACCCTCGAACGGCTCGATGCCGGGCACGCGGGCGAGATCGAGACCATCGAGGCGCGCTATGTCGTCGGCTGCGACGGCGCGCGCAGCACGGTGCGCCAATCGATCGGGCGCGAGCTGCGCGGCGATTCCGCCAACCACGCCTGGGGCGTGATGGACGTCCTGGCCGTCACCGACTTCCCCGACATCCGCTTCAAGTCGCTGATCCAGTCGGCCGGCGACGGCAGCATCATCGTGATCCCGCGCGAAGGCGGCTATCTCGTCCGCCTCTATGTCGAGCTCACAAACCTCGGCGCCGGCGAGCGGGTCGCCAACCGCAACATCACATCGGACGATCTGATTGCGAAGGCGCGCCGGATTCTCCACCCCTATACGCTTGACGTGAAAGAGATCGCCTGGTGGTCGGTCTACGAGATCGGCCAGCGGTTGACCGACAAGTTCGACGACGTGCCGGAAGAAGAAATCGCAACCCGCCTGCCCCGCGTGTTCATCGCCGGCGATGCCTGCCACACGCACAGCCCGAAAGCGGGCCAGGGCATGAACGTCTCGATGCAGGACGCCTTCAATCTCGGATGGAAGCTCGCCTCCGTGCTGCGCCGGCGCAGCACGCCGCAGCTTCTGCACAGCTATTCGGCGGAGCGGCAGGCGGTCGCGAAGGAGTTGATCGACTTCGACCGCGAATGGGCCGAGATTCTTGCATCTGCCAAAGGCGACAACAAGGGCGCGGACGCGGCACAAACGCAAAACTATTTCGTCCGTCACGGCCGCTATACCGCGGGCACGGCGACGCGCTATCACCCGTCCGTCATCACCGCCGAACCCGATCACCAGCATCTCGCGAAGGGATTTGTGATCGGCACGCGCTTTCATTCCGCGCCGGTCGTGCGGCTTTCGGATGCCAAGCCGGTTCATCTCGGCCACGTCGCCAAGGCGGATGGCCGCTTCCGGATTTTCATCTTTGCCGGCGCGGGCGACCCCGCCGCCAACTCCCCTCTGCGCTCGCTGTGCCATTTCCTGAGCGAGAGCCCTAAATCTCCCGTCAGAAGGCATACGCCTACGGGCGCCGATATCGATTCGGTGATCGATGTCCGTGCCGTGTTCCAGCAGGCGCATACGGAGCTTCCCATCGAGGCGATGCCCCCGCTCCTTCTCCCGCGCAAAGGCCGCTATGGGCTGATCGACTACGAAAAGATGTTCTGCCCCGATCTCAAGAGCGGCCACGACATCTTCGCGATGCGCGGTATCGATCGGTCCGCCGGCTGCATGGTCGTGGTGCGCCCGGACCAGTACGTCGCGCATGTGCTCCCGCTCGATGGCCATGCGGAGCTTGCGGCATATTTTGATGGCTTCATGTTGCGGGCGGCGTGAGAGCTAATCACGGGGATTTCTGTGGCAGCTTCCGTGGAACCGAAATCGGCCATCTTTGCCCGCAAGTCGCTCTCCACCCCGACCGCCCCTCCATTGAACTCAGCGGCCCGCTCCGATATACGGGCACTCGACTCCGGCCGAGGGAATGGGCCTTCCGGGGCCGTGCACCCGCCTCCTCCAAGCCGTTCCGGATTTTCTCCAGTATATCAAAGGCTTAATGATGTCTTCCACATTCGATCAGATCGCCAACATTATCGCGGAGACCTGCGACATTCCGCGCGACACGATCAAGCCGGAGAGCCACGCCATCGACGATCTGGGCATCGACAGCCTGGACTTCCTGGACATCGCCTTTGCCATCGACAAGGCGTTCGGGATCAAGATGCCGCTCGAAAAATGGACCCAGGAGGTCAACGACGGCAAGGCCACGACCGAGCAGTACTTCGTGCTGCAAAATCTCGCCGATCGCATCGACGACCTGGTCGCCGCCAAGAATGCAGCCCCGGGCGCCTAGTCGCCCGCCATGGACCTTGATTACTTTAAGCTCATCGACCGCGTCGTCGAGTTGAACCTCGACGAAAAGAGGATCACGGTCGAGGCGCAGGTTCCGGCTGTTCACACCATCTTCGAAGGGCATTTTCCCGGTTTCCCGATCATGCCCGGGGTTTTGCTGACCGAGGCGATGGCGCAGAGCTCCGGCTGGCTGATACTCGGCGCCCTGAAGTTCGAGCGCATGCCGTTCCTGGCCATCGTGAAGGAAGCCAAGATGCGGGGCTTCGTCAGTCCCGGCCAGTTGCTGACGATCGAGGCGAAGCTCGAGCACGAAGGTTCCGGCTTTGCCGTCACCAAGGCCAAGGGGCGCGTCGGCAAGGAATTGAAGTGCAGCGCCGAGCTCACCTTCGGCCTCTCCCCCTTCCCCGATCCGGCTTTGCGCGTGCACATGGACGCGTTGGCCAACAAGATCGGCTTCCCACTGCAGGCAATCACGCAATGACTGAGCCAAAATCCGCGGGCGCCAAGGAAGTCTGGATCACCGGCATCGGCATCGTCTCATCGCTCGGCGAGGGGCTGGACGCGCATTGGGATGCGCTGAACGAGAAGAAGATCAACGTCGACGACAAGCGGTTTGCGCCCTACATCGTGCATCCGCTGGCGCCGGTTACCTTTGACGCGCAGATTCCGAAGAAGGGCGACCAGCGCCAGATGGAGGCCTGGCAGCGCATCGGCACCTATGCCGCCGGGCTGGCGCTGGATTCGGCCGGCGTCAAAGGCGACAAGGAAATCCTCGGACGGATGGACATGATCGTCGCCGCCGGCGGTGGCGAGCGCGACATCGCGGTTGACGCGGCGATCCTGAGCGCCGATGCCAGGGGCAATTCGAGCCCCGGCTTTCTCAACGAACGGCTGATGAACGATCTGCGGCCGACGCTGTTCCTGGCCCAGCTCTCCAACCTGCTCGCCGGCAATATCGCCATTGTCCACGGCGTCTGCGGCACGTCGCGCACCTTCATGGGCGAGGAGGCCGCCGGCATTGATGCGGCGCGGATTGCGCTGGCGCGGATCGAAGCCGGCCAAAGCGATATCGCGCTGGTCGGCGCGGCGCATAATGGCGAACGGTCCGACCTCCTGGTGCTCTATGAATTCGGCGATTTCAACCTGACCGAAAAGTTTTCGCCGGTGTGGCAACGCGAAGGCCGAAGCGGCTTCGCGCTCGGCTCCGCCGGCTGCTTCCTGGTGCTGGAAGCCCGCGGGCACGCCGAAGCCCGCGGTGCCAAGCCTTACGCCAAACTGACCAAAGTCGTTGCCGATCTTGCGCAGCGCAAGCAGCCGGGCGCGGTGACCAAATCGCTGGAGGCGCTGTGGCCGAAGCTCGGCGTGGGCGATAGTGGCGCGCTGATCACGGGAGCCACCGGCGTCGAGCCGGTGACGTCGGACGAAAAGGCCTTTTTGCGCCAGCATCCCGGCTTTGTGGTGCGCGCCACCGGCACGATGTTCGGTCACACACTGGAGACGCAGTTTCCGCTGGGGCTGGCGCTTGCCGCGCTGTCGATCTCCCGTGGCGCGCTGTTCCCGCCCAACGATCCGACCGGCCTCGAGGTTGAAAAGGCGGGCAGCCCGGATCAGATTGTCGTCGTGGGGGCCGGTCACTGGCAGGGCGAAGGCATGGCCCTGGTCGAGGCCATCAAGTAGAGCGTGGCCGGAGACCGCTTTCGGCACGGCCAGTAATGAGGCGAGCGCACTTTCAGTTACGGCGCAACATCGGGGGAACCATGTCAGCACCACGCGATAAACTCGGCAGGCCGATCGTCGTCGTCACCGGAATGGGCGTGGTGACGTCGCTCGGCGCCGGCAAAAAGGACAATTGGGCAAAGCTGACCGCGGGTGAATCCGGCATCCGGACCGTGACGCGCTTTCCGATCGACGGCCTGAAGACGACGATGGCTGGCACCGTCGATTTCGTCACCATCGATCCCTTCTCGTCGACCGGCCTCAGCGAACGTCTCGCCGAGATGGCGACCGGGGAAGCGCTCGAACAGGCCGCGATCGGCGGCAAGGCCGACTTTCCCGGACCGCTGTTTCTTGCCGTGGCGCCGGTCGAGGTCGAATGGCCGCAGCGGCTTGAGCTCGGACGCGCCGTCGGCAGCACCGAATTCGGCTACGAGGATATGCTGCGCGTCAGCGGCGGCGGCCGGTTCACGGCCTACCATCGCCGCTTCATGTTCGGTTCGATAGCGAGCCACCTGGCCGAAACGTTCGGCACCAAGGGATCGCCGATCTCGCTGTCGACCGCCTGCGCCTCCGGTGCCACCGCGATCCAGCTCGGCGTCGAGGCGATCCGCCGCGGCGAAGCCGATGCCGCGCTGTGCGTCGGCACCGACGGCTCGGTGAACCCGGAAGCTTTGGTGCGGTTCTCGCTGTTGTCGGCGCTATCGACGCAGAACGATCCGCCGCAGGCTGCCTCAAAGCCGTTCTCCAAGAACCGCGACGGTTTTGTGATGGCTGAAGGCGCCGGCGCGATGGTGCTGGAGAGCTATGAATCCGCAATCGCGCGCGGCGCCAAAATTCTGGGCGTAGTGGCCGGCTGCGGTGAGCTGACCGACTCGTTCCACCGCACCCGCTCCAGCCCGGACGGCAAGCCGATCATCGGCTGCATGCGCAAGACACTGGCCGATGCCGGCCTCGAGCCGGAGCAGATCGATCACATCAACGCGCACGGCACCGCGACGCCGGAAAATGACAAGATGGAGTACAACACGACCGCGGTGGTGTTCGGCGATCATCTGCCGAAGATTCCGGTGTCTTCGAACAAGTCGATGGTCGGGCATACGATTTCCGCGGCCGGCGCGGTGGAAGCCGTGTTCTCGCTGCTGACGCTGGAGCATCAGCGGATTCCGCCGACCATCAATTACGAGATTCCGGATCCGGCGATCCTGTTCGACGTGGTCGGCAACAAGGCGCGCGACGCCAAGGTCACCGCCGTGATGTCGAACTCGTTCGGTTTCGGCGGGCAGAACGCCTCGCTGATCCTGACGCGCGAACCGGTGTAGAGCTAGCTGCTTCAAAAAAAATGAACCGCCTGCTCCTACGCACCAAGGCGCGCCTGCGCGACGCCGCCAAGCCGGTGGCGGAAATAGCCGTCGGCGCGCTGACGATCGCGCTGCTCCGCACCACCCGCTATTTCGATCCGGACAAGACCGCCGATTTCTTCGGCCGCGTCACCCGCTTTATCGGGCGGCGGCTGCGCGAGGACCGCATCGGGCGCGAAAATCTCAAGGCCGCCTTTCCTGAGAAATCGGCGGAAGAGATCGAAACTATTTTGTCCGGCGTGTGGGACAATCTCGGCCGCATCGGCGCCGAGTTCGCCCATCTCGATCACATCTGGGATTACGACCTCGAACATCCGGAGAAGCCGAGCCGCGTCGAGTTTCCCCCGCGGACCAAGGAAATCTTCGACTCTTTGCGCGACGACGGCAAGCCGGCGATCATTTTTGCGAGCCATCTCGGCAATTGGGAGATCCCTGCGCTCGGCGCCGTCGCGCACGGGCTCGATTGCGCCATCCTGTTCCGCCGGCCGAACATCGAGGCCGCCGACCGCGCCATCCAAAAAATTCGCGCCGTCAAGATGGGCACGCTGGTGCCGGCCGGCCGCGAGGCGCCGCTCAAGCTGGCGGAGGCCCTGCAGCGGGGCCAGCACGTCGCGATGCTGGTCGATCAATATATGGGCAACGGCGTCGAGGTGACGTTCTTCGGCCGCAAGACCAAGGCCAACCCGACGCTGGCGCGGCTATTGCGGCAGGTCGAATGCCCCGTGCATGGCGTGCGCATCATCCGCCTGCCCAACCACCGCTTCCGCGCCGAACTGTCCGAAGAGATCAAGCCGGTGCGCGACGCCTCCGGGCAAATCGACATCCAGGGCACGATGCAGGCGGTGACTGACGTGGTCGAAGGCTGGGTGCGCGAATATCCGGACCAGTGGCTGTGGCTGCACAGGAGATGGCGGTAGTGCCCATGTAGCCCGGGTGAAGCGCAGCGCAACCCGGGAGCACTCTCGTAACCGGCTGAAGTCCCGGATTGCGCGGAGCCCGTCATCGGGCGCGCATTCGCGGACCCGTTGGCTCCATCCGGGCTACGCAACAGCCGCTTTCTTTATCCGCCGAACAGGCCGAGGCTCCACGCCTTCATCGCAACCGTCGATCCCAGAACGAAGATGATCTGCAGCAGCGTGCGCGTTGAAAAGAAGGTGAGAATGTTGGTCATGTGATGCTCCCGGAAGCGAGCTATAGAGTCTCCTTCGCGTTCCGGCAACGGAAGTTTGTCGGAAGCGAGCGGAGGCTCGGTGAGCACAGCGATATCTGGGGTATCATGGCACGGCTCCCGGATGTCGTTTCGCTCATCTGGGCTACGGGGCCGTCATTGCGAGCGAAGCGAAGCAATCCATCCCTCCGCTTGCTGAAGCATGGATTGCTTCGTCGCTTCGCTCCTCGCAATGACGGAGAAAACGCCGGACGCCGTCACCTCCCCGTCTTCACCCGCGTCCACAGCCGGTTGATCACGCGTTGCGTCGCTGGATCGCGCGCCCGGATCACGAACAGCTTCTTCTGCATCGCCTCGTCCGGATAGATGTTCTTGTCGTTCAAAATCTTCGGATCGATCAGCTTCTGGCTCGCGAGATTGCCGTTGGCGTAGGACAAAAAGTCCGAATTCTTCGCCGCGACATCGGGGCGGTAGAGATAGTTGATCAGCTCATAGGCTTCCGCGACGTTCTTGGCATCCGCGGGGATCGCGAGATTGTCGAAGAACATCTGCGCGCCCTCTTTCGGGATTGTGTAGCCGATCTCGACGCCGTTCTTGGCTTCCGCCGCGCGGCTGCGCGCCTGCATCACATCGCCCGACCAGCCCACCACGAAGCAGATTTCGCCGGAGGCGAGCGCGCCCAGATATTCAGAAGAGTGAAACTTCCGGACATTGGGCCTGATCTTGCTAACGAGATCGGCGGCCTTTTCCAGATCGGCCTGCTTGGTGGAGTTCGGATCGAGGCCGAGATAACTCAGCGCCGCCGGTAAAATGTCGTCGGCGGAGTCCAGCATATGGATGCCGCAATCTTTGAATTTTGCGAGGTTCTCCGGCTTGAAGACGATATCCCAACTGTCGATCTTCGCGCCGGGCCCGAGAATCCTCTCGGCCGTCTTGACGTTGTAGCCGATGCCCGTGGTGCCCCACATGTAGTTGGCGGCGTAATTGTTGCCGGGATCATAGGTCGCAAGCTGGCTGGTCACCACCGGCCAGGCGTTGGCGAGGTTGGGCAGCTTCGACTTGTCGAGCTTTGTGAAAACTTTTGCGGTGATCTGGCGCTGCAGGAAATATCCGGTCGGCACCACGACATCGTAACCGGACTTTCCTGCCAAGAGACGCGTCTCCAGCGTCTCGTTGGCATCGAACGTGTCGTAAACCACCTTGATGCCGGTTTGCTTGGTAAAGTCCTCCAGCACCCCCGGAGCCATATAGTTCGACCAGTTGTAGAAGTTCACGGTGCGCTCCTGCGCCCAGGCGGGCGAGAGAGACAGCGCCACAGCCATTGCGCCGATCAGGCGCAGCGAACTTCGAATCTGATCGCGCATCCTCTACCTCTTGCGGCGGCCGTGCACCGCGTCCGACAAGCGTTCCAGCGCGGTGTCCAGCGTTTCGTCCTTCTTGGAAAAACAGAACCGCACCACCGACGTCACCGCGTCCTGTTCATAAAAAGCCGACACCGGGATCGCGGCGACCTTGTAGTCGCTCACAATGCGCTTGCAGAACTCGACATCGGTCTCATTCAAGCCCAGCGGCGACAAGTCGACGGTGAGAAAATAGGTTCCCTGCGATTTCAGCACGGGAAAGCCGATGCTCTCCAGCCCTTTCGTCAGGCGGTCCCTGCTCCGCGCCAGGTCCTTGCGCATGTCGTAAAAATATTCGTCTGATTTGCCGAGGCCATAAGCCACCGCAGCCTGCAGGTTCGGCGCGGTGGTGAAGGTCAGGAACTGGTGCACTTTGGCCGCCACCCTGAGCAGCGGCGGCGCGGCGCAGACAAAGCCGACCTTCCATCCCGTCAGCGAAAAAATCTTGCCGGCGCTGCCGACCTTGATGGTGCGGTCGCGCATGCCCGGGATCGTGATCAGCGGGATATGCTCGCGGCCATCAAAGATGACGTGCTCCCAGACCTCGTCGCAGATCGCAATGGTGTCGAACTTCTGGCAGAAGCGCGCCAGCAGTTCGAGGTCTTCGCGGGGATAGACGACGGCCGCCGGGTTGAGCGGATTGTTGAACAGCACCGCCTTCGTCTTGGGATTGAAGGCGCTCGTCAGCATCTCTTCCGTCAGGCGCCAGCCCGGCGGCTCGAGCCGCAACAGGCGCGGAATACCGCCGGCCTGGCGGATGATCGGCAAATAGCTGTCATAGACCGGCTGGAATACGACGACCTCATCGCCGGGTTCGACCACGGCGAGAATGGACGCGGTCAGCGCCTCGGTGCCGCCCGAGGTCACCATCACTTCCGTCATCGGATCAAGCGAGAGCTTGTGCCAGCGGCCGTAGTGAGCGGCGATCGCCTGCCGGAGTTCCGGAATGCCCATCATTGACGGGTACTGGTTATAGCCGTTCACCGTGGCGTCGGCCGCCGCGCGGCGGATGTCCTCCGGTCCGGGATCATCGGGAAAGCCCTGGCCGAGATTGATGGCGTTGTTGTCGCGTGCCGCCTGCGACATCGCCTCGAACACGGTGACGGGAAGGTCGGCAAAGACCTTGTTCATGGAGGTCATTGGCAGATCAGCCGCCGGTTTTGGTCGGCAATCCCGCGGCCTTCCAGCCGATGATGCCCCCTGCCAGATGCTTGTCGTAAGGCAGCCCCGCCGCCTGCGCCGCGAGCGAAGCCGTCACCGAGCGCTTGCCCGAGCGGCAGGCGAAAACCACCTGCTTTCCCTGCGGCTCTGGAATGGCTGCCGGATCGAAGCTCTGGAGCGGAACGACCACCCCATCCGGATAGGCCTCCACCGCCACCTCATTGGGCTCGCGGACATCGACCAGAAGGTAGCGCCCTTCCGCCATCCCCTTGGAAACGTCTTCCGGCGTCAAATCGTGCACCTGATGGTCCGCCACGCAATATCCTCCTGACAACCCGCCGCACGGGCTCCGACAGGCCCGGCCAAGCGGGCGCCAAAGTCGCCCCTCGCGCGGTGAAAATCAAGCGCCGCGAACGGTTTAAAGCGCCGTTCGAACTTCCGGTCTCAGCTTCGGCGGAGGCGGCTATAGAAGCTCCTTCGCAATGGGCCAAGCCCCATTCGGGGTTTGAGGGCCGTTCGCCCGGTAACCTCGACGAAGGTAGAATGCCATCGCGTTCGAACTGGCTTCGGCCCGCACCGCCCGAATGCCGCGCTCGCGCATCAGCCGCTCGAACATCTCAAGTAACCCCGCGCCAACACGCCGGCCGGCAAATTCCGGGTCGGTATAGAGTCCTTCCAGCGAGTCGCCGCGAATGGCCCCCCACCCGGCTACGATGCCGTCCAGCTTGGCCACCCATATTTCTAGCTCACGCAGCTTTTGCTCCATTCCGGCGCGCGTGAGCTTCGCAGACCACGCCTGCGCTTCGGCAACGGGCATTTTTGGCGGCGCGAGTCTAAGGATAGATCGCCGTCGAATGTCGTGGAGACGGTCCGCGTCGTTGAACATCGCCGGGCGGTAGATGGTCCCCATGTTCACCTGCCGCTGGTTACACCGGGCCCGTGGCAATGTCCGCTATTGGACTTGATGGCTGCGTACTTCGACGCCTGAGGCCCCGGAATAGACATTCAAGGGCTCGCGTCGAATCTCGGTCGACGAGCCTCAGGCACGCGGCACTCCCGCGATCTCAAGCCCATGGCACAGCCGGTCCATGAAATCCGGCCTGAATGGCCATGCCCGTCTCGCGACTGAAATCGTCAGATTACGATCCTGACGCAGGAGCGTCCGGGTGCGCCGACGCGCCTCCGCCAGCGCTCCTGAGGATGCGGCAGCAGCAATGACCACGCGCTCGGCCCAGAACGATTGGGGAAACGCCTCGACGCCGGTTTTGGCCCATGCCGCTGCGCGCTCGTAGCGGCCGGCAGCGAAGTGAGCGCAGCCAATGCCGATGAGTGCGAGATGCCGGATGGGCTCAAAGGGTGCGAGATGGAGCGTCATTCTGAGTTCGCGCAGCGCGCTTTCGCTGTCTCCGAGATAGGCAGACGACCATCCACGGCGAACCCACGCGACGGCGGAAGTCGGTTCAATCGCCACCGCCCGCTCAACCAGCCGGTCCGCCTCCGTGACACGGTGGGCCAAGGTCAGCGCACCGGCCGAAAGCGAGAGCACCATGGCGTCGTTCGGCGACAGGGCGAGCGCGCGATCGGCCAGCCGCCGCGCGCGGTCGATGTCCTCGGCTGGGTCCGATCCGAAGTGTTGGGCTGAACGCTGCGCCCAGCACCAGGCCGCCATCGCCCTCGCAAGCGCAAACTCCGGTGCCCGCTGCTGGGCCTGCTGCTGGGCCTGCTCAAGGAGCTCCAAGGCAATGCAGTTCGAATCCGGCGCTACGGCGAAGGCCTCTGGAATTGCGCGCCAGGTTAGGCGCAGGGCTTCATCGTCGATCTCGGCAGCGCTGGCTGCGACGCGTCGCCCCGCGCGCAGTGTCTGCGACGGCAGCTCTCCGAACCGGCGCCGATATGCGCCGGCGAAACGGCCGAGCTGGCTGAAGCCGGCATCGAGGGCCACACTTGTCACCGTCGTGCGATCATTCGCATCCAGCAGCTCGCGTCTCGCCCTGGCGAGACGAGCATTGCGAATCCAGGCGAGCGGCGTCGTCCCCAGGAATTCCTTGAAGTGCGCTTCGAGCGTTCGTGGCCGTGTGCCCGCAACGACGGACAATGCACCGAGGGACACATCGCCATCCGGATTGCGGCGCAGCCAGTCGAGAGCGCACATCAAGTCCGCGGGAAGCAGCCGATCCGGCGGGTCGGGCCGGTCGATCGGCGCTTCACGGGATGGTTCTCGTTTCGCCATGTTCGGTGGTGCTTCGCTGCGCCGCGCAAGGCGAGCCTAACAAATTCTGCGATTTCTGAACAGGTCGGCGAGAAGTGGATAGCCTAAACCGGCAACGTGGGCCACGTCTTCCCGATGTATTGGATCTCTTCTATCGGAGTTTGACGATGCAGAAACTGATGGTCGCTGCGTTCGCCGCAACGGCGGCGCTCCTCCTCTCACAACCGGCTCGTTCCGCCGCTACGGTTGCGCATCTGGTACCTCGCGCCGAGGGGTGGCTCGTGAAGTCATATGGTGAGATTGACGTGCCCGCCCCGCCGAAAGATGCGGCGGCCGAGCTCGGGGAACTCGAAGTGATCGTGGCGAAGCGTACGCCCGAGGATGTTGCCCGCTTTCACTGGTGGGCGGCCGGGGGCCCGGTCTATCGCTGGAACGAGATCATTCTGGACGAATTGCTCGACAACTTCGTTACCCTTCCTCTGGCAGCGCGTCATCTCGCGCTCTTCCACGCCGCCTTGGACGACGCCGTGGCGGCTTCTTGGTACCATAGGAAATCCGCAACCCGGCCTCCCCCGGTCGCGGCCGATCCATCGGTCAAGACACCCATCAAGGCTGCGGCTGGGTCATCCTTCCCTTCCGACTACGCGGCCGCTGCGACGGCTGCAGCCGAGGTGCTTGGGTACATCTTCCCAGCTCGCGCCAGTGCTTTTGCCGCGATAGCCGAGGAGGCAATGCAAGCGCGCCTGCTGGCTGGAGTCGAGTACCCCAGCGATGTGGTCGCCGGACGCGCGATCGGACAGAGGATCGCGGCCCTTGCCATCGCCCAGGGCAAATCCGATCAATCTGAGGCCAAGTGGACCAGGCCGCTGGAACGCTGCAAATCCGATCGCACCGCTCGCCGGGACGTGGAAACCCTGGGTCCTGGCGCGTGCTGACGAGTTCCGTCCATCGCCGCCGCCGGCATTCGACTCGGATGAGGTGAAGGCCGCCTTGGCCGAGCTGAAGGCGTTCGCGCGAACGCCGAAATCGAACCATCGCGCGATCTACTGGGAGGTCTATGGTGGCGCGCGCGCTCATGCACTTTGGAACGAAACGGCCCGCCTGAAACTGCTCGAGTACGGCGAGGCCCTGTCACCACAAGCGGCCGCGCGTGCTCTTGCAGCGCTCAACATCGCCTTCCTCGATGCCGCCATCGCCTGCTGGGATGCCAAGTACGCCTACTGGTACATCCGGCCATCCCAGCTTGACCCTGACTTCAAGCCGCTCTTTCCGTCCCCCAATCATCCGAGCTACCCGGCCGCGCACGGCTGCCTGTCAACCGCGGCCGCGACCGTGCTGGCCGGCATTTTCCCCTGCTGGCTCACGGGAAGGAAGCGGCTGAGGCGCGCATATGGGCCGGCATCCACTATCGGTTCGACATCGATTCGGGCCAGGCGATTGGCCGGAAGGTCGCAGAGAAGACTTTGGAGCGGGCGTTTGTCGATCGAACACCATGAGCAGGCCCAGCTCCCAAGGAAATGGACCTGACCAGAAGGCGCAGAACATGATCGACGGCATCTCCGCCGGCCGCATCACGTCGGTCGAGCTGACCGCGTTCAAGACCTGATCATCGTCGAGGTCTGTCCCTGGCCACCTTTGAGACGTGCCGGCGTATCCTGCGGACGCCCTACATGATCGAGAACACGCTCAAGCCCACGCGCGTTGAGCTCTTGAGTTGATCGCGCGAAAGCCCCGGATGAAAATCCGGGGCTTTCACTGATGTTCGAATGTGGCGCTTAACGGACGCAACTTCTCAGCGGAGGGCGAGCGGCCGCAGCGTCGTGCCGGCCACGGTACCGCGGATGGCGTTTGTGGTCAGGATATAGGCGAACTCGTAGACACGATCGGCGGCGAGCTGCTCAAGATTATTGAACTCCAGGATGTGGACGCCCTGCTGGACCAGCAGATAGACGTGGACCGGGATGAAGCTGCCGCCAACGGCCTGAGAGTCGGCCGGCTTCGGCGGCCCATATTCGAGCCCGGAAGTATCGGAACCGAGCATAAGCGCGCCCTTCTCCTCGACGAGCCACTTCGCGGCTGTCAGGCCAATGCCCGCCGAGTCGTGCTGGCCGATCTTGGCGTGGTCGCGGCCGTTCTCGCCCCAGTAGCGCGCGGTTCCGGTGCGCAACAGAACGACCGTGCCCGGGGTGACGTCGACGTTCTGCGCCTTCAACGCGCCCTCGATATCAGCGACAGTGATTTCATAGAAAGACGGAAGGGCCTCCACGTTCTTGAAGCCCGCAACGTCGACTAACACGCCCCGCGCAACGATCGGCGGGATCGTGGTCACGTCGGCTTTGCGAACGCCGAAGTCGCCGCCCCACTCGTCGGACGTGAAGCCGTTGTAAAACTCGTTCTTCGGTCCGTGCGTGATGTGGCCGAGCCCATCAATCTGGGTCGCCACGTTATCGTTCATGAAGATCGCGTTGCTATGCCAGGCGGTGATGCCCGTATTGCCGCCCTCCGGCGTGGTGAACGGCAGATCCTTCTGGCTCCTCACGCCGGCGGGCGAGCGGAAGCTCATGATTTCTCCCGGGCTGTGGCCGGGCCACTTGTATGAATAGCGGTCGTACGGAAGACCGAGATCGTAGACCTTACCTTGTGTCACAAGCTTCAAGGCGGCCAAACGTGATGCGTCGGTCATCTCGTTGAGATTTCCGACCTCGTCCTGAGGCCCCCAGACCCAGCCCCACCCTTTTCCTTTTGTCCACTTCTTCATGCCACCGTCCTGTGCGTAGCCGCCGCCGGCGGCGAATGCGAGAACGATCACGGCGAGCAGGAATCGCGAAACTACCTTCATGGAATCCTCCTGGAACGACATGGATAGCTCAGCTTTGGCCAGTCTAGGCCTGAGCTGACTGTGGGATCAACGAGATTGTCGGTCAGCGCCCGCCTCAGCAAAAGTCCAGGGAGACGCGATCGCTAGTGCCGCAAAAGCCGATAGGCCCGCTCGGATGTCTTGCGCCACAGGTGAAGTGGTTCACACCAAGATGAAATGCGGAGGACTAAGGTGCCCACGCCCACCTGGCGTGAAACAACACCCATCGCGTGGGCGGCAAAAAGGAGTCTTCCGATGAAATCCATTTTAGGAATGTCGGCAGCTACTTTGCTGACGGGCATCGCTGCCGCGCTGTTGGGCGCGCCAGCGCGCGCCGATGTCGTCACTGACTGGAACGTGACCACCAGTGCCCTGGTGTCCACCGACATCGGCAACAACCCCCGACTGCGCACCTTGGCCATGGTGCATGTTGCGATGTCGGATGCGATCAATACCGTGCATAACCGCTACGCCCGCGTGGTCGCGACGCATCCGGCTACGCCCAGCGCGTCGGCCGAAGCCGCGGCCTCGACGGCCGCGCGGCAGATCCTTGTTCAGATCTACCCGGCAAAGAAAGACAAGATCGAAGAGGCCTACGCGGCATCGCTCAAGGCGATCCCGGACGGGTCTGCCAAGGCCGAAGGCATCAAGCTGGGTATGGCGGTCGCCGACGCGGTCCAGGCCGACCGCGCAAACGACGGCACCACCGCTCCCGACACTTACCGGCCACACACGGCCCCAGGGCTATATGTGCCGACCACGCTGCCGATGTGGGAGCAATATGCTCATGCGAAGCCATGGGTATTCAAGCGTGCCGATCAGTTCCGGCCCGGCCCGCCGCCGGCACTGTCGAGCGCCGAGTGGGCCCGGGACTACAACGAGGTCAAAAGCCTCGGCGGCACCAAGAGCACCGCGCGTACCGCTGAGCAAACCGAGGCAGTCAAGTTCTGGGATAACATTAATTTTGGCCCGGCATGGCAGGCGGCGGCACGCGAGCTCGCGATGAAGCACGAGATGCCGCTCGCCGAATGTGCCCGACTATTCGCGCTGCTCAACGTGAGTCTGGCGAACGCCTACATCGTCAATTGGGACGCGAAGTACACCTACAATCTCTGGCGCCCGGTCACGGCGATCCGTAATGGCGACCAGGATGGCAACGATGCCACTGAGCGAGATGCCGGCTGGACCTCATTCAACCCGACCCCGATGCATCCCGAATATCCCTCGCAGGCGACGATCAACGCAACGATCGCGTCGGCAGTTCTGGAATCGGTGTTCGGTCCCGTGAACGCCGTTCCTTTCACGGCAACCGATGTGCGGGATGCGAAGCGGACGCGGCAGTTCGCCAGCTTGGCTGATATGGCCGAGGAGCAGAAGAATGTCCGCGTCTGGGGCGGCGTGCACTACAGATTCGCGATCCGCACCAGTGAGGAAGTGGGCCGAAAGGTCGCGGCTTACATGATCGAGAATACGCTCAAGCCCACGCGTTGAGCTCTTGAGCCGGCCGCGTGCGAAGCCCCGGATGCAAATCCGGGGTCTCGTCCCGGATTTGACTTGCGTTCCCACCTGTCTGGGACCTCCGCCTTGATTTCTGCACTTTTTGAGCAAACAAATTGCGTCCATGTGACTCTTGGAGGACACGCGATGATGGGGCGTGGGCTCGCGTTGTTACTGGTGGGGCTGCTCGGCGGCTGCGTGCAAACGACGCTTGCGCCGTCATCGAACGCCAGTTTGACCCCTAGGGACCGGCAGTTACTCGCCCACGCGCCTTATGCGCAAGCGAGCATTCCGGAGACCTACCGCCGACATATTGTCGATTACACGCGCAAGGAGCAACCGGGCACGATCCTGGTCGATACCAACGCGCGCTATCTCTATTACGTCCTGCCGGGAGGCAAGGCGATCCGATACGGCGTGACGGTGGGCGAGGAAGCGCTGGCCTGGTCCGGTATTGCAACCGTTGGTCGCATGGCCGAATGGCCGGACTGGATTCCGACGCCGGAAATCCAAGCCCGGCTCGGCCCCTACCCGAAGCGCGTTGCCGGAGGTCCGGCCAATCCGCTAGGCGCGCGGGCGATCTATCTTTACGAGGGCAATAAGGACACGCTGTACCGCATCCATGGCACCAACCAGCCGGAATATATCGGTCAGGCCATCTCCTCCGGCTGCATTCGCATGACCAACGAAGACATCATCGATCTCGTGAACCGGGTGAAGCTGGGCGCGATCGTCGTCGTCCTCCCGCCGGGCCGGAGAGCGTAGCGAGTTGCGTAATCCCACAAGCCGGTGCGTGAAATCTGCGTCATGGTCTCGCGTTAAGCATCTGCAGCTCGGCAATGCGATTGTCGGCGCGTCGGAGCCGCCGGCACAGCTCGCGGTTGATATTCTGCATTACGATCACATACGCATGGATGTCGCTCTTGTAGCACGCGTAGAGTTTTTGTGCCGTGAGCTCATACAGCACCGTTGGGCTCTCCGCGATGACGGTTGCTGATCGGTTCTGCATTTCGATAAGCGTCATTTCGCCGAAGAAATCACCGGGCTCGAGATCCGCCATGCGAATGACGCGTCCGGCATCCGCCAGCTTGCTCACCACGAGCTGGCCAGAGTGAACAATGAACATGGAGCGCCCCGGTTCTCCTTCCGCTACGACAGTGGCACCGGCGTTGAAGCGGCGCTCGACCAGCATCGAGATCAAGAGATCGAGGCTTGCATCTGAAAGGCCACCGAAGAAAGGTGTGGTGAGCAAGAACGCTTTCAGATCGGGGGAGCTGACAGCCATCGACAAAATATACTCCCGCTCCAAGCGGCGGCAAGTCTGCCAACCCGACGGCATGATCTGCGACAAATGCTCGCGGGAGTGTCGGGCTGCCGATCGAGCAGCCAGACCGGCCTTCCGGCATCCAAAGCGGCGCGTTTCATTCAGGCCCGGGATGTCAGGGCAATTACCTTTCGAACAAGATCGGCGAGGCTGTTCGCGCCCATCCTTTCCATCACCCAGGCACGATAATTCTCCACCGTCCGAGTGCTGATCCCCAGCTTGTGCGCGATCTCCTTATTTGACAAACCCTCCGCCACAAGTTGCATGACTTCGACCTGGCGCGGTGAAAGCTCGGCCACACGCGCCTGAAGGGCCGCGCGTTCTCTGTGCTCGCTTCTAAGGCGGTTTCCGCTTTCGATCGCCTGCGAGATGCTGGCGATCAGCCGTTCATCGTCCAACGGCTTCTCGATGAAATCGAAAGCGCCTTGCTTGATCGCCTGCACAGCCATCGTGACATCACCGTGCCCGGTAATGAAAATGAGCGGTATCGCTCCCTCGTGCTCTTTCAGCTTCTGTTGCAGCTCGATACCTGACATGCCCGGCATGCGAATGTCCGAAACGACGCATTGGGGCGGCTCGGTGACCAGCGCGTTCAAAAAGCTCTCCGCTGACGAATATGCTCGCACCGGGATTCCCCGCCCTTCAAGGAGCATGCTCAAAGAGTGCAGAATTGCGTCGTCATCGTCGATCAGAGCTATTGTCATGCACCCGAGCCCGAACTGGGCACGGCTGGCAGCGTAAACAATGCTGTCGTGCCGTGCTTTGTGCTTTCAATCCGAAGCTCCCCGCCATGAGCTTCGATGACCGATCGTGAAAGCGAGAGACCTAGTCCCAATCCATCCGGCTTCGTCGTGGCAAATGCAGCGATTGCGTCGTCACCGAGATCGGGATCAATCCCCGGACCATTGTCACTCACGCGGATCGTGACCTTTCCATTCGGGCCTGTCAGACCCTCGATAACGATCTTGCCATCATACCGGCCCGCGCCGGCCAACGCTTCGGCGGCATTGCGGACAAGATTTAGAATGACCTGCTCAATCTGCAAGCCATCCGCGAGCACCGGCGGAACATCGCGTCCAACCGACGTTTGACACCCGATGCCCCTCCGCTCCAGCTCAGGCCCGAACACCGCGACTGCCTCTGCTACGAGCGTTGTGACACTGACGGCGCTCGTCTCGATTCTTCCAAGCCGGATAAAATCGCGCAAGCGATTCACGACGGCTCCCGCTCGATCAACTTGCACGATCGCCTCCGCTGATGCTGTTGCGGCGGCTGCAGTATCAGGAGGCGTTTTCTCGACGGCCCGCTTGGCAAGCCGGGCATAGTTGCCGATCGCGGTGAGCGGTTGATTGATCTCGTGCGCGACTGCGGCAGCAAATTCCCCCATGGTTGCGAGCCGCCATGCTCGATGAAGGGCGTCCTGGTGTATTCGGAGCTGATGTTGTGTGCGCCGCTGCTCCGAAACCAGTACTCCGATGGCAAGGCCGGTCGCCGATAGAACAGTCATAAGCGCCTGATAGGCAACGACATCAGCTGCGCTTTCATGTGACAGCTCGATCGCAGCGATCAATCCAATCTGAATGACGGCGAGGCCGAGCGTCACGCCTTCCAGACCGAACCGCACTGCGATCCAGACGACCGGAACGAAAAACATATAGAAAAGCTGGAATCGGAGCGCCTCAGTGAAGCCGAATAGGCCCCAGAGCCCGACAAGAACCAGGAGAAGAATGGCCGCGGCTTCCCACGAGACCACGGGAAAGCTCCGCCGCGTGAATACGATGAGAACAAACGGCGTGAAGACGATCACCCCGATCAAGTCGCCGATGAAAGCTCGTAGCGACACCTGTGCGAAATCATGTGATGCAATGATCCCATGCAGTACAAGAACAAATGCGTGTCCAATCGACACGAGCGCAATGCTCGCGGCAGCTATCGTCACCAGCCATAGTAGGGAGCTGCGGGACGACAATGAACGATCAAAGCCGAAGCGACGCTGCAGCAGCAGAAGCGCAGCCGAACCATATCCGAGGCCGGTAATCGCCACGACAAGCAGCTCGACCCCGGGCGGAAGAGGCATGTCGCGAACGATCAGATCGGCAATCAGCGGCGCCGCAAACAGCCAAGGCATGTACGCGCCGCCGAACAGCAGGACCAATGCGAAGCTGAGGCCGGTTTGTGGATTCCAGGGTGTGATGCCGAACGTGGCGAACGGATGGACGTAGCTGATCCAGTCGAGCAGCACGTAACTGACTAGATAGCCCAAGCCGATCGCAGGATACCAGCGCGACATCCGAAGCACCAGCGGCCCGCCTGAGTCCGTGTTTTCGAACCCCAGTTGCCGCATGATCACATTACTCCGCGGCGCATGATGTGCGCGATTAGGTAATTTTACTCTGGGAACAACCACACCGCAAAAGCCCCGACGGTTTCGCACCGAATTGTTCGGAGGCGGCTTGGTCGTCAGTCTAGCCCGATCGGAATGCGCACAAAAGGCGAGACTCGGTGCCGGATGAAACGCCCTTCGAAGTCGCGGTGGTGGCGGCGGCAATCTTTGCCATAGCTGTGCTGCACACGTTCTCGACGCGGTCGTTCGAACGCATGGCGCATATTCAACCGCGCCATGCCGGGCTTTGGCATCTGCTCGCAGAAGTCGAGGTGGTATTCGGGTTCTGGGCGGCGATTCTGATTGCCTTCATGGTGGTGAAGGTGGGCAGCACCGGCGCGCTCGCCTATCTTGAAAGTCGCAATTTTACAGAGCCGGCGTTCGTCTTCGTGGTTATGGTCATTGCCGCGAGCCGACCGATCATCCAGATGGCGGCGGCGCTGCTTCGCCTCGTCTCGCACCTGATTCCCCTGTCGCAACCCACCGCGTACTACCTTTCGCTGCTCTCGGTGGGCCCATTGCTCGGCTCCTTCATCACGGAACCTGCCGCAATGACACTCACGGCGCTACTGCTCCGCGATCAGTATTTTGCTGGCGGAGCGCCGAGAAAGTTCATGTACGCCACGGTCGGAGTCCTGTTTGTCAATGTGTCCATCGGCGGCACGCTGACGCCCTACGCCGCGCCTCCCGTGCTCATGGTTGCAGAGCAGTGGGGCTTTGACCTTCCATTCATGTTGCGGGCGTTCGGATGGAAGGCGGCACTCGCAGTGGCGGTCAATGCTGCAGGAGTGACGTTTCTGTTTCGAGAACATCTGCGGAAGCTCGCAGTGTCGCCAGCAAAGCTGGATGTCCCGCCCTGGAGTTCCGCAGTTCATCTCGCCTTTCTCGGCGCGGTGGTCGCCTTCAATCATCACCCGATCGTGTTTCTCGCGCTCTTCATGTTCTTTCTCGGCTTCGCCGAGGCGTACAAGCGCTATCAGTCGCCGCTCATCCTGCGGGAAGGCCTGCTGGTTGCGTTTTTCCTGGCCGGCTTGGTGGTGATCGGCGGTCAGCAGAAATGGTGGCTGCAACCGCTTCTCAGCGACATGGGGCCCACCATGCTGTTCACGGGCGCCACCCTGCTGACTGCAGTAACTGACAACGCAGCCCTGACATATCTTGGCTCGCTCGTGGACGGCGTCTCCGACGAGTTCAAATACTCCCTGGTCGCGGGAGCGGTGACGGGCGGTGGGCTCACGGTAATTGCAAACGCACCGAATCCGGCGGGATTCGCAATCCTGAAGAACAGTTTCGAAGACGGGACGATCAGCGCAGGCGGTCTTGCCTTGGCAGCGCTCGTTCCAACCCTCGTCGCCGCTGCGGCGTTTCAGTTGCTCCCGTGAATCCAGACGGAGATGTGCATGACAAACCAGGCGACAACAACTGCACCCGGCGGCATCGGGCATGATGTCGCCAGTTCGGCAACAAGAGGCATGCGCTTTCTCGCCGTCGTCGATGGCAGCGAACGCACCAATCGCATTGTCGATTTCGTGGCCTCCATAGCCCAAGGCAAGGACAGTGTAGAGGCCATCATTCTGAACGTGCAGGATCGACATTATGAGGCTCGCCTGCGCGGCTATCAGAGTTTCAAGAAGGACGAAATCGAGGACCGTCTGATCAACGATGTCGGATTGCCTATCGTCAATGCTGTGAGCAAGCGATTGGGCAAGGTGGGCGTCGTTTGCCTGTCGAAGGTCAAAATTGGCGATCCGCTGCCGATAATTCTCCGGTGTGCGGCCGAAGACAAATGCGACGTTATCGTACTGGCAGATCCGCAGCCGCAATACGTGCGGCGCTGGGTACGCGCCATGGGCTTGCCGCTGGTATCTTCTATGATATCGCGCGTCATCACGGCCGCCTTGGTTCCGGTCGTGATTGTGAAATAGAAGTCCACACTTGCCGCGTTAACAGGGCCCACCGCGACGTCTCCTAGCGGAACTCGATCGGCATCAGGGCCGTGCCCTCGGACCCAAATCGGACGTCACCAGTTCGCGGGAACAGACCGAACCCTAACTTGGTATCGAACCTTCAGTCGGCCGCATAGAACGCCTCCCGGACGGGATTCGAAATGGGACCGGAGCCAATAATCGCCGTCTGGGTCATGACTACGCCGATGACGCGGTTTGTCGGATCGATCCAAAACTGCGTGCCATAGATGCCGCCCCATCCATAGCTACCGGCCGGAAGACGGCTCTTAGCTGCGGCGGGATCAGTCAGGATCCCAAAGCCCAGCGTGAAGCCCCAGCCCGGCCCGCGAATCGTCCGCATATCGCCGGTCGCGTTCTGCGTCATCTGCCGGACCGTCTCAGCGCGGAGCACCCGCACGCCGTCAAGCTCGCCCTCGTTCAGCAGCATCTGCAAGAAGCGCGCATAGTCACCGATAGTGGCACTCATGCCCGCGCCGCCGGAATTATAGGCAGTCGGAGAGAAGGCGCGGTTCGGATCGAGGCTGGCAGTGCCCTTGGTGGGTGGGAACGGCACTGCCTCAGGTCCCATCACGGGAACGTAGCCTGTGCCGAGTGCGCCCGTGACCTGTGCGGGTCTAGTCACCTGCACGAAGCGTGAGCGAACGGTCTCAGGTGCGTTGAACACAAAGCTCTCGATGCGCAACGGCTTTGCAATGCGCTCGTTGACAAAAGATTCCAGGCTGTTTCCCGTCACCTTCTCGATGACGGCCCCGAGCACGTCCGTCGCAAGCGAGTATTCCCAGCCAGTACCAGGCTGATAGCCAAGCGGAACGGAGGCGAGACGCCGCATTGCTTCAGCCGTGGTTACTTCGGGCTGATCTAGCCCGTCGGTGACGCGCGCGTCGCGATATGCATCCACGAGCCGAGCATTATTGATGAAGTTATAAGAGAGCCCGGCCGTATGGGTCAGTAGTTCGCGGATTGTCGGGGGCCTGTTCGCCGGCCCCTCGGCGCCGTCGGGTCCCCGCACCCTCAGCTTGCTGAACTCGGGAAGGAAGCGGCTGACCGGATCATCCAGGCCAATCTTGCCCTGCTCGACAAGGATCATCGCCGCCACCGAGGTGACAGCCTTGGTCATTGAGGCAACTCGGAACATGTCGTTTGCGCCGATCGGCGCCGTACTCCCGACCTCGCGAACACCGACACTGCGGCTGTAGATCGGGCGGCCGTCTTGGAGGATCAGCACCACGATACCCGGAGTGCTGCGGCCTTCAACCAGTCCCCGAAGGACTTCATCGAGCTTGGCGTTGCGCGCCTCGGGCGAAAAAGCCAGGGCCACCGGAATGGGGCTGAGCGCGAAAGCTATTACTGCGGCCCCAAGCAGTCGGATGACAAGACGACGTGAGATCATGATATCCCTCCCGCAGACCTGTTCTGACGCACCATTCTGCAGCTAGTTGAGATCGGAGGCAATGCCTCGGACATCGCCTAGGAACACCTGCTCCAGCCGCGAACGGATCTCAGTTGCTTCTCACCATCTGCCGTCTCATGCGGCTGGATTGGACCGGATCTGCCGGGCTTGAACGCTCTCGTCTTGTTCCAGCGGCAGGGAAAATTGAAACACCGCGCCCTGAGGTTCGTTCGCGCTCGCCCACATCCGTCCGCCGTGAGCCTCGACCATCGACCGGCAGATAGCGAGGCCCATGCCCATGCCCTTGTCCTTGGTGGTGTAGAACGCCTTGAAGACGCGCTCCACATCTCCCAGGCCCAGGCCCGGACCGGAGTCGCGAACCGTAACGAGCACCCGGCCCGCGGGATCCGTGTCGGTGTTGATCCGGAGCTCGCGGGTCCCCTCGTCGATGCCGCCCATGGCTTCAATGGCATTGAGGATCAGGTTAAGAACTACCTGCTGCAGCTGAGTGCGATCGCCTTTCACCAATTGCAAGCCCGGCGCGAGCTCAGTCTGCAGCAAGATGTCATGTTTGAGCATTTCGCTCCGAGTTAGCGCGACCATTTCGAGAATGGCTTCATTGAGGTCGAACCGATCCTTTCGCGGCGGCACCTTGTTGATGAGGGCCCGGATGCCGTTGATGACGTTGCCGGCGCGCATGCCGTCCTCAACAATTCGGCGAAGGGAATCGCGAACCTCGCCGAGATCGGGCGGTTGAGCGCCGAGCCAGCGCAAGGCTGCCTGGGCGTTGGTAACCGTCGCAGCAATCGGCTGGTTGACCTCGTGGGCGATCGAGGCCGTCAGTTGTCCCATCGTGGTGACGCGATTGGCGTGCGCCAGCTCCGCCTGCATGGTGCGCAAGGCTTCTTCGGCCCGCCTGCGTTCGGTGATATGCCGCCCGACGCCGCGGTAGCCGACGAAGCGTCCCGTCTCGTCGAACACGGGCAGCCCGGAGACAGACACGTAACGCTTGCTGCCGTCGGGGCCAGGCCGCGCGAGCTCAAAATCTCGAAATGGCAGGTGAGCATCGAGCGTCTCCCGGTGCTTGCGCCAACCCTCTTCATCCGGCTCCAGATAAGGCACTTCCCAACGTGTCTTGCCGATTTCGGAGCCGGGCGCCGGCGCTTCGGAAAGGTCCTCCGCGAACTCCTGGTGAATAAAGCGATGCTGCGCATCGGTTTCCCAGTACACGTCGAAGGAGAACTGCACGAGTGTGCGAAAGCGCTCCTCGCTCTGCCGCAGCGCCTCTTCTGCCCGCTTGCGCTCGGTCAGATCGAGAACAAAGCTGACACCTTGATTTGGATTTTGTTCGAGCATGGTCCCGCCTAGTAACACAGGCACGCGGCTGCCGTCTTTCCGAAAATACTCTTTCTCGAATGGTTGGACGGTCCCTATCCGCTTCAGCTCTTCCACGGTGCGTGCGTCGCGATGGCGCCATTCCGGCGGCGTCAGGTCCGTCCGGTTCACTCGTCCCGAGGCAAGATCATCGCGGTCGTAACCCAACATGTGGAGAAATGCATCATTGGCCTCGATAATGCGACCGTCGAGCTCCCAAATGATGATGCCGACGATGTTGGCGTCGAACAGTCGCCGGATCTTTTTGTCACGCGCCAGGAGATCGCCGTGGAGCACGATGTTCTCTGCGATCGCCTTACGCCGCCGGATCGCTTCGAGCCGTGCAAGCGCCAGCGCCACCCCTGCCAGGACTGCGACAATGACGACGGCGGTTGTGATCAGCCAGGCTTTACGTCGTTCGAGTGCCTCGGCGCGCTTCTCCTGATCCACGCGCAGGAAGCGCTCGTGGTCCACCATTTGGTCGATCTGCGCCCTTATCTCGTCCAGGCTGCGGATCATCGCCAGCGCGGCCGGCCCGGAGTAGGTGCGGACCGTTTTGACGATTTCATCGATCTCGCGCAGCTTTGCTGCAACGGTCAGCGCCAGGTGTTCGGCACGGTGGCTCTGCAATGGATCGCCGGCAACCAGCGCCTGGAGCGCCTGCGCGTCCCGTCGTACGCTGTCGTCGGAGACGCCGTAGGCCTTGAGATATTGCGGATCGAGAGTCAGCAGATAGCCGCGCCTTTGGGCCTCCACGTCGCCGATGATCGCCCGCAGCCGATCCAGCGTCTCAAGCACCTGACGGCCGCGCTCGAGCAAGAGATCGACCGCCTTTCGTTCCTGCCAATATCGGAAGCCGAGAAGCCCGGTCGCGACAACCACAGCCAGAAGCGCCGCGACCACCAGCGCCAGCGGACGAGCAAACCACCGAAAGGACTGGCTCAGAGAGACTGACATTGGCCTTAGTCTTCGATGCTGCGTGCGCGGCTGTTTTCTGATGCCGACGCAGAGTATTGCTAGTATAATGTAAATACAGCCATGGTCCGCGTAGATGAGCGGGAACCGGCACGCTCAACCGCGCAGATTATACCGGCTTAGAAGCCCGTCAGCCCCCTCGCAAGGGGCCAGAACGTCACGGGAATGTCCCGCGCGTGCTGTAAAGTCCGATCCCTCGGCCGGAGGGACCACAGGAGCGACGACATGGCTCCAAAAGACTCGGCTCCAAAAGACTTGGCTCCAAAAAACTTAGCTCCAAGTGAAAAGTTGCCTGAAAAATTGCCGAGCAGTTCCAGATCGGCCAGCCGGCGCAGCTTCGTCAAAGGATTGGGCGCAGCCGGGACGGCCTTGCCGGCCCTCCTCATGCTGCCGCGGTGGGGTTTCGCAGAGGACGTCACCGCGCTCTATGCCAACGCTGCGATAGGCTGGAAACAATTTGCGGGGCAAACGATCACACTCGCGGGTGCGATCCACCCCTGGTCAAACGCGATCACTCCGCTGTTGCCCGACTTCACCAAGCTCACCGGTATCAACGTCGTTCCTGACTTCCGGCTGGAGACCACCTACCTGGGCGCACTGCCGGTCCAGCTCAACCGTGGCAACAGCACACCGGACGTATTCATGTTCACGACCTATGGCCAGGGCATCTCGGCAGGATGGCTCGAGCCGCTGAACGCCTATTATTCCGACAGGTCGCTGACCGATCCCGGCTGGTATGATGAGAACGATCTTCTCAAGACCGCCCGCGCCTTTCCGTTGTGGCGGGGCGGTGAACGCTACGCCGTGCCAATCACTTCCGAGGCGGTGACCCTGTTCATCAACGGCGATGTGCTGGCAGCCAAGAACCTGCCGGTTCCCCGAACTTTCGACGAGCTGCTGCTGACCGCGAACGCGGTGAAGACCGATGAGATGTCCGGGATCGCCATGCGGGCCCAGGCCGGCGGCAATTCGTCCCCGCCAGCCATGAGCTTCGTGTTCTCCTATGGCGGGGCGATGGTCGAGGACAACAAGGCCGCTTTCGGGAGTCCCGAGGCAATCGCGGCCATCGAGATTTACGGTCAGTTGCTCAGTCAAGCCGGCCCTGGCGGCGTGAGCGGCTACGAATGGTACCATGTGCTGGACGACTTCCTTCAGCGCAGAACGGCGATAGCGATCGACAGCAGCAATTTCGCGACCGACATCTCCAATCCGGCAAGAAGCCACGTCGCCGGCCAGGCCGTGTTTGCCGCCTTTCCACACGTCGCCGGTCGCATGTCCGTACCCTTCATGTCGCACTGGCAGGCGTGCATCAATTCCAGGTCACGAAACAAGCGGGCGGCTTTTTTGTTTCTGTTATGGGCGACAAGCAAGCCGACCTCGCTGCGGACAGCCGCAGCGGGGCTGGCAACAACCCGTACATCGGCCTGGTCTAGCGAGGCTTTCAAGAAGGCGTTCGGCGTCCAAGCCGCGGAGGCGGCGTTGACCAACTTGCAAAATGCCGATGTCGATCGCGCCAAGGCGATCCTTTTCCATCCGCAATCCCGACCGATACTGGACGCCTTCATGATCGGCGTGAATGAAGTGGTCACGGGTGCACGACCGGCAAAGATTGCGATGACAAATGCCGCCGAGAAGGCCAATGCGACAATCCGCGGATAGCGGAGCCGCCGGCAATCCCGCACGTCGTGACCGCGTGAACTGGGACATCAGCTCAAGCTTGCCACTGCCGACGGGCGCTCCACAAAAAAACAACAATCCGGTCAACTAATGGGCGTGCATTGAGGAACATGTCATGGTGCACCGCACCGACATCGCCGGGCGCAATACGGAGCAGGCAAATCCTGACGATGACGGTCTATGCCGCCCTGCACTGAATGGTGCCCTTCTCGAAAATAGCTTCTCACGCAGGCGACAAGAAATGCTGCCGTCGCCTCTCGACGGCAGTTCCGCCGGCCCATGCCATCTATCTCGAACTCCTGACCCTATGAGGCTCTGACACCAGAATTTCCCTTGCAAGGGTCGCGAGAAAATTCGGCCCAACAAATAAAGTACAGAGGGAGGATACAGATGACTTTCCATGAACGATATGCGGTCGGCTGCGCCGCGCTGGCGGTGGCTGCCCTGGTCGCTGTCTCGCCGACGCACGCTCAAGCGCCGACGCAGCCGCAAGAGGCGGCCCTGAATGCCGAGGCGGCCCAGAACAACTGGTTAACGTATCACGGCACCTACAAGTCCTACCATTATAGCGGCCTCGACCAGATCAATACCGGCAACGTCAAGAATCTCGAAGTCGCGTGGATGCATTTCCCCGAGCGCGCCACCCGTGGCGTTCAGTCGACGCCGCTCGCGATCGACGGCGTGCTGTACTATTCGGGCTCCTACAGCCGTGTTTACGCGCTGGACGGCGCGACCGGCAAGACAATCTGGGCCTATGCGCCGGAGCTCGACGAGGACCTGGTCTCCAAGCAGACGCACTCGCCCTACAACCGCGGCATCGCCATCGGACACGGCAATCTCTATGTCGGCACGGTCGACGGGCGCCTGATCGCGCTCAGTCTGAAGGACGGCAAGCCGGTGTGGGACACGAAGCTGCTGGATTCCAAGAAGGTGACCGTCGGCTTCACCGGCGCGCCGCTGGTGGTGAAGGACATGGTGATCATTGGCGCCCAGGGCGGCGAATGGCCCGGCCGCGGACCGATCTTCGCCGTGGACGGCAAGAGCGGACAAAAGAAATGGGAGTTCTTCACGGTCGCCGGTACCGAAGAGGCCAAGGCGACATGGGGTGGCGATTCCTGGCGGACCGGCGGCGGCGGCGGCTGGATGCCCGGAACCTATGACCCGGAAACCAATACGGTGTGGTGGGGCACCGCCAACCCGGCGCCGCTCTACGACTGGGCGGGCGCGGACTGGAAGAAGAGCGGACCGCGGCCGGGCGACAATCTCTATACGACATCGGTCATCGCGCTCGATCCCGATACCGGCAAGCTCAAATTCTACCATCAGGAGCTGCCGCACGATGCCTGGGATTTCGACTCTTCCGTGGGCGAGTTCGTCATGATCGAGCGTGGCGGCAAGAAGCTCGTGGTGCACGCCAACAAGAGCGGATACGTCTTCGTCTATGATCGTTCCAACGCCAAGGTCGAGAACGTCTGGCCGCTGGTGAAGAACATCAATTTCGTCAAGAGCATTGACCCGAAGACCGGCGCATTGGTCGGTCGCCGCGACCTCTCGGAAGGCAAGGCGGACCCGCCATTGTGCCCGGCCATCGCTGGCGGCATTAGCTGGAACTCTGGCGCCTACAGCCCCAAGAACGGGCTCTTCTACCGGATCGGGCAAGAGTGGTGCATGGAGCTGACCGTCGAGAAGACCACGCCGGTACTGGAGCCGATGGCCCAGCTCAACCTGGGCGCCACGTTCAAGTTTGTGCCGCCGCCGGACGGACCGGCCCGTGGTCATCTGAGCGCCCGCGATCCGGTCACCGGCGAGAAGAAGTGGGAGGTCAACTACAAGTACCCGCCGCTCGCCAGCGTTCTCGCCACTGCGGGCAATCTGGTATTCGTGCCGGACTCCGAAGGCGTCGTGCACGCCTACAATGCGGACACCGGCGAAGAGCTCTGGTCGCGCAACAACGGCATCGGGCATAATGGCGGCATCATCAGCTACATGGCCGGTGGCAAGCAGTACATCGCCGTACCGGCGGGCTGGGGCAGCCTGGTGGGCGACGAGTTTGTCGCGCTCTATGGCGAGCCCTTCAAGAGCATGTCGAAGAACACCGGTGCCTTGGTGGTCTTCGCGCTCAGACAATGAGAATGGCTTGGGCGGCAGGGATCGATCTCTCCCTGCCGCCCTGCCCTTGCGGTGAATACGGATGCTGGAATGCGAATACCGTTTGTAGTCGTTACTTCCTTGGCCATTGTCTGGCCATGGCTGTCGACCGCCTCGTTTGCCCAACAGTCTACCCCAGCGGACTCTGCGAGTCCGCCGGCGCAAGCTGAATCCTCCCCGAACGACAGCGATGCCCGGACAATGTTCACAAGCAATTGCGGCTTTTGTCACCAGGATGGCGGCCGCCATCCCGGCCGGGGTCCAAAACTGTCGAAGTCCGAGCGCAGCGATGAATACATCATCGAGCGCATCAAGAAGGGCAAGACGGGCTCCATGCCCGCGTATGGTGAAGTGTTCAATGACGCCCAGATCGGCGCGCTGCTGGCCTATATTCGAGGGCTGGATGATTAGGGCGTCTTCTGCGGCGTGGAAACCGCGATATCGCCTCGCCCGATACGCGGCCAGCCTCGCGCTGTTGATGCTCGGGAATGTGTCGGCGGATGCCCGCTCGCTGGAAACCGTGATCGAGCGCGGCACGTTGACGCTCTGCGCCAGCCCCAACGCGCTGCCGTTTGCAAGCAAGTCCGGACCGGTCCCGGGCTTTCAGATCGAACTCGGCGAGAAAATTGCCCAGAAACTCGGCGTCAAGCTGACGCGGGAGTGGGTAGTCAGTGCGATCCAGTATCGCCGCGCCGATTGCGACCTCGTGCTCGACGTCATCGCCCGCAAGGATGCGCAGCCTCCGGGCGGCGTGCGGGTTTCGCGTCCTTATCATCGCAGCGGCGTCGTGCTCGCGGTGCGCAGCGATTCGAAGGCGTCGTCGCTGGCAAGTCTCGGTTCCGATCAGCGGGTCGGCGTACCGGTCGGCTCGCTGGTCTCGATGACGCTCGCCAAGGGCGGCACCGCTACCTCCCCGTTCGTGTACGAGGACGATATTGTTGCGGCGTTGGCCAATCGCGAGATCGAGGCGGCCGCCGTCACACCGATGACGGTTGGCTGGTTCAACCTGCAGCATGCCGACAAGCCGTTGCGCCTGATTCCAGCCTTCGACAACGATCAGGATTTGAACTGGAACATTGCGGCGGGGCTGCTCCGCCCCGACGACAAGCTGCAACAGCGTGTCGATGCGGCGATCGAGGCCCTACTGGCCGACGGCACCATCGCGCGGATCTACGCTCGCTATGGCATCGAGCTGCGGCCTCCGCAGTGAGGCGGGGTATCAGACTGGTGTATTGTTATGGGACGCTCAGCGTGCGCACCACGCACAGGGGCCGTTGCTTGCATACTCCGCACCGAGATGACGCGCTTCACGGTAAACTGAGACCCGCCACAGGGCCTTTGTGCTAGTCTGGCAACGCAGGTTCTGCGTGTGTGCGGTCCAGAAGCATGCCAAGGGAACCAAAAAGGCAATGCATCCTTACCGAGCGTGGTTGGCTGATTGCGCTGGCCGTCGTGGTGGGAACATTGCTCGGCCTGGCCGGCCCCACCTCTGCACAGTTCTTTAATTTCGGCGGATATCAGCAGCGGCCACAACCGCAACGCGGCGGCGGTTGGTTTGGTAACGAACGCGGTGGCGGCTGGTATGGTAACGATACGTTTGCGCCCTACCAGGAGCACGCGCCGCAGCCCCGTTGGAGTGGGCGGCAAGCGCCTCCGCCGGTGCGCGAGGATTTTTCAAAGGCGCCGCCGCCTGAAAAACGCAATGGTGTACCGGAGCGCCACATTCTTGTGCTCGGTGACGCCATGGCGGACTGGCTCGCCTATGGGCTTGAGAACATCTATGCCGATCAGCCTGAGATGGGTGTGATCCGCAAACACAAGACAGTCTCCGGCCTGATCAAGTACCAGCCCAAAGGCGATCCAGCCGACTGGGCCGCCGCCGCCAAAGGCATTCTCGCCACCGAAAAAGCGGACGCCATCGTCGTCATGCTCGGGCTCGATGATCGCGTCGCAATCCGCGAGCCGGCGGTCGATAAATCCGACAGTAAAACCGGGGACAAGAAGGACGCCAAGGCCAAACCTGATGGCAAGGCTTCGAGCGTAAAACCCGGGGCGAAGCCCGATGGCGCAGTGCCGGATCCCGAATTGCCGCCGGACGATGCCGCCGAAAGCAGTGGCGCGCGGGCGGTCATTGAACCGGAGAAGAGCGCGCGCTCGCCGAACGGCATCCATGAGTTTCGCGAGAAACGCTGGGTCGAACTCTACATGGAAAAGATCGAGGAGATGATCGGCGTACTCAAGTCCAAGGGTGTGCCTGTGCTGTGGGTCGGTCTGCCGGTGGTACGTGGCCCCAAATCGACCGCCGACACGGCGTTTCTGAATACGCTTTATCGCGATGCGGCCGGCAAGGCCGGCATCACCTATGTCGATGTCTGGGACGGATTTGTCGATGAGGCCGGCCGCTTTCTGCAGCAAGGCCCCGATTTCGAGGGGCAGATCCGCCGGCTGCGCTCCTCCGATGGCGTGTACTTCACCAAGGCCGGCGCGCTCAAGCTTGCGCATTATGCCGAGCGCGAAATCAATCGGCTGTTGGCTGCGCGTTCCGCGCCGATTGTGCTGCCGACCGAACCGGCAACGCCCGATGCCAGTGCGCAGCCGGATAAGCCGTCGCCGCGTCCGCTGGCCGGGCCGATCGTGCCCTTGACGGCGTCCTCCGTCGCCACGAATCAATTGCTCGGCGGTCCGGGGGCGGGGGCGGTGACGATGGATGCGCAGGCGGCGCGGGTCTTGATCACAGGGGAGCCTTTGTCGGCGCCAGCCGGTCGCGCCGACGATTTTGCCTGGCCACGACGTGAAATCGAAGGGGCCAAGGGTGAGACGCCAGTGGCATCAACATCGCTCGATGCCAACGCACGGGCGCCGGCGGCATCGCTAAAGCCGAAAAAGCAACGCCGCTAAGTGAGACCAACAATCGTTTTTGACGGTTTCCAGGAAACGGCCGCAAGCCTGTTTCAGTGCATAGCTATGTGGCTCAATGACAACACTGACGTGAAATCGCGCGATTGGATGCAGTAATCGCTCTCATCCGACTTGTATCCGCCCTCATTGGATTGCGACCCTTGCGTGTCGAATTCGGTAGGTGGGGTACGATATGTTTTCCATCGGCTGTGCCAGGACTTCGTTCGTCGACATCAAAGCAAGCCTCATTCGCGTTAGCGCGCCTTCGGGTTCGATCTCTGGGCGAGCATGAAGCGCCGCGCGTTCATTTCTGTTCTCGGCGGTATCGCTTCGCGATTTTGGCGCCGCGGCCGCATCATCATTGCCGCGATGGCCGCAATGGTTCTTCTGCCGATCGAGGTCAGCGACGCGGGCTGGCTGTCGGACGTCTTCAAAGGCTCGTCAAAACAAGCCAGAGCGCCAAAACAAGGCAAGCCGTCAAAGCACGTCGCTTCGCGCAAGCCAGCCACCTTGGCGAAGCGAGCCGCCTCGCCAAAGCGCCGCACTGTAAGGCTTGCCGCCCTGGGGCCGGTCACCTTGCCCTCTGCCGCTTTCAAGCCGGCCGCACGCCTGTGCGATCCCTCCACGTTCCGGATCGTTCTGGATGTGGGACACACCGTCGAATCAGAAGGCGCGATCAGCGCCCGCAACGTTCCCGAGTTCGTCTTCAATCTGCACCTTGCGAAGCGGATCGAGGAGAAGTTGAAGGCCGAAGGCTTTGCCGAGACAAAGTTGCTGCTGACTGAGGGCAAGGCTAAGCACAGCCTGCTCAAACGCGTGGCCGCCGCCAACAATCTGCGGGCGGATCTCTTCCTGTCGATCCACCATGACTCCGTGCCCAACAAATTCCTCGAGGACTGGGAGTTCGAGGGAAAGAAAAGCCATTTCAGCGACCGCTTCAGCGGTTATTCCGTTTTCGTCTCCCGCAACAATCCGGACTTCAAGACGAGCCTTTCGTTCGCCGAACTGATCGGCAAGGAAATGAAGGCCCACGGCCTTGAGTATGCCAAGCAATATACCCAGGCGATTATGGGTCGGCACCAGCGTCCGCTGCTGAACAAGGAAACCGGCGTCTATAGCTACGATAAGCTCATTGTGCTGAGAAAGACCCGGATGGCCGCCGCCCTGCTGGAGGCGGGTTCGATCATCAACCGGGACGAAGAACTCATGATGAGTTCGCCTGAGCGCCGGGACATCATCAGCAGCAGTGTCACGGCTGCGGTGAAGGAATTCTGTGAGCCTCGATGGGGCATCCTCGGCCCGCTCTGATGGCGGGGTGCGGCCCCTCGCATCCGGTTCCGACCCTGCCGACTTCAACCCTTTGATCGTATCTTGATCTCTTCGAATTTGGAAAGCGCTCGTTCAAACTTGTCGTTGAAGAGCCACATTGCATCAAGAATTTCGCGGAAGGTTGCAGATGTTTTGGCTCTGTCGGCTCGTCCAAACGTGAAAATGCTGTTGTTTCGCAGGTATGCCATGATCTTCGGGTCGGAAATTCTATAGTCGACCAGGTTGCGTGACCCGAGTGCGGACCTGGTCGGGCTGGGAATAATCTGGATGAGTTCAAAGAGCTTCATTTGATCAATCGGATCCGGCAGTGTTTTCACGATCGCCGGAACTTGCGGGAAAATATCCGCATGCGCGTTCATCAGGGCATCCCGCACGGCGGTCCAGTGGTTGAACCGACGATCCAGATTGCCAACGCGAGCCTCTTCCTTGTCGTCGCGAATGCTCAGCGCGGGATCAAACGCTGCTATCGATTTTTTTATCGTCGCCCATTTCTTTCGCCCATTTTGGTCTTCGGGTACGCCTGTTTGCAAGCTGCCCTTGTATTTGTTCGAGCGCGCATTCCCGATGTTCTGATTGCCATTTGTCTCGGCAAAGAACAGGCCCAGGCTGATACGGCCTGCTGCTTCGGCATTGGCCGCATCAAGGCCCTTTGCTCGCGCAATGGCAGTGCCCAGGTCGACAACATCCTTGAATGGCGTATCCGAGTTTTGCGCATTGGCGGGCGGCGCTTGCATCAGGTCGAAAAGTCTCCTGTACTCGTTGAGCAGCGGCTCATTGTCGGCGTCAAAGTACGCCGGAGGGATCCCGTATTTGTTGGGCCTGCCTATCCTGGACGGAAGAGCGTCGGTGAGATCCTTGTACGCGCTCATCATGTTATTGCGCGCAAGGTAGAGTGCTTGTCCCGGCAAGCTCAGTAGTCGCTGGTTCGAATTGATCTGCGCGCGCCGCTGGGCCAGAATCGACTCAAAGTTGCCCCGTGCATTATTGTATGTATTAAGCGCATCCGATTGGTTTTTTGTGAGTGCGGCCGGCTCACTCATTGCAGGCGACATGAAGCTGAGATTGCCGATGGTGGCCGCGACGAGCGACGCGACCGTGCTGACGGTCGCATTGGTGGCAATGGAAGCCGGCGCTGCGAAGAAGAGTCCGAGAGCAAGAGCTGCCGTGGGCGCAGCAGTATGGCTTTTTATTCCCATGGCGATTTTCCCATGCCCAGTTTCATCGGATCGCGACCCACGCGATCGTAAACAACGAACGCGCAGCTTGGCGAGGCGAAAGCTCCAAATCCGATGCAATGTCCTCTTCGCTTTTCAGATATTACACCAGGTCCGGCTTGAGTCCGGAATACGCTTCAAGGCGGACATCGGCCGACGATCGGAGCATCTAAAACTCGCCCCAAGATCGTGACCTGCGTTCCCACTTTTACCACCTGCCCGGTCGGGATCTAGAAATAGTCGGCGGGATCGTTCGCGGAGAGGCTGAGCCGGATGAACAGGTCACCTAAGCGAGCCAGCGCTTGCGTCGCTTGTAGTGCTTCACATCGCGGAATGATTTGCGCTTGTCCCCGGCGATGCCAAGATAGAATTCCTTTACATCCTCATTTGCGGCGAGCGCCCGCGCCTCGCCGTCCATCACTACGCGCCCATTTTCGAGGATGTATCCGTGTCTGGCGTATTTGAGCGCCATATTGGTGTTCTGCTCGGCGAGCAGGAACGTAACATTTTCCCGGACATTGAGATCCTTGACGATCTCGAAGATCTCTTCGACGATCTGCGGAGCGAGGCCCATCGATGGCTCGTCCAGCAGGATCATCTTCGGGCGCGACATCAGCGCACGGCCGATTGCGCACATCTGCTGTTCGCCACCCGACGTATAGCCCGCGGTGGAACCGCGTCGCTCCCTGAGACGGGGAAAATAGGCATAGACCCGCTCGAGATCCTCGGCGATCGCGGACTTGCCGTCCACACGCGTGAATGCGCCGGTCAGGAGATTTTCTTCGACAGTCAGGTGGGCGAAGCAGCGCCGCCCCTCCATCACCTGAATGCAGCCGCGCCGCACTAGATCGTTTGGCGACAGCGACTGCACTTCGACACCGTCAAACAGGATTGAGCCCTTGGTGACCTCGCCGCGCTCTGAATATAGCAGATTGGAAATCGCCTTCAGAGTCGTTGTCTTGCCCGCACCATTGGCGCCGAGAAGTGCGACGGTTCCGCCCCGCGGCACATCCAGCGATACGCCCTTCAATACCAGGATGACGTGATCGTACACGACCTCGATATTATTGACCGACAGGAACGGCGCCGCCGCTTCTGTCGTCGTGGCGGCCTTGGGAATTGACACCTGCTCCCTCCAAACTGTTACAGCTTCCGGAATACCCGGAAGGAAGCGAACACTCCTTCCGGATCTCCGAGATGTTTTCAGCTCTCTTTCGAGCAGTCGCGAGGCTGAACCTTCTTGTCCGCGGCATACTTCGCGGAAACCTCTTCAACGAGCGGTTCGGTCTCGGATTGGTTGGCCGTGTACCAGTCGGATATGACCTTCCAGCCCTTGCCGTCCCACTGTTGCACGCGCCCGTCCCGCGCACCCTCGTGATCGGAGCAGGAAATCTTGATCGGCTTCAACATGCCCTCGAAACCGAGCTCCTTGAGGCGCGCTTCCGAGAGGTTGAGGTTCTCAAGACCCCAACGGACCTGCTCGCCCGTCAGCGGCTTCTTGCCGAACTTTTCCTGCGCCTTGCGGATCGCTTCCACCCCGAGCATGGCGTTCACCATGCCGCGGTTGTAGAGAACCTCGCCGATCTTGCCAGGCTCCGACGCGCCCTTGCCCTTTGCATAGACGTACTTCTCGATGTCAGCATGCACGGGGAATTTGCCCGCACCATGCTGAAGCATCAGCGCCTTGTAGCCGACGGCTTGATCGCCTGCGGGCTGCACATCCGGCTCTGCGCCCGACCACCAAACACCGATCATCTTTTCGCGCGGATAGGCAACAGCCGCCGCTTCCTTGACCGCCGTGCCGTTCATGACGCCCCAGCCCCAGACCAAGACATAATCCGGCCGGTTCTGGCGGATCGACAGCCATTGCGACTTCTGTTCGACGCCGGGGTGCGTGACCGGGATCGGCGTGAACTCAAAGCCGTGCTTCTTTGCCAGCACCTGCAGCATCGGAATCGGTTCCTTGCCGTAGGGGCTGTCGTGATAGAGCAGCGAGATCTTCTTGCCTTTCAGCTTGTCGAAGCCGCCCACCTCCTTGGCGACGTGCTGAATTGCGATATCGGCCGCGGACCAGTACGTGCCGAGCAGCGGGAAATTGTAGGCGAACACGGCGCCATTCTTGGAATCGGCGCGACCGTAACCCATCGTAATGATCGGGATCTTGTCAGTCGTGGTCTTCTCGGTGAGGGCGAATGTAATGCCGGTCGACAGCGGATTGACGAAGGCCGCGCCGGTAGGGCCCTTCCCCTTGAGACGCTCGTAACATTCGACGCCCTTGTCGGTGGCGTAGCCCGTTTCGCATTCCTCGAACAAGATCTTGACGCCGTTGATGCCACCGTCGCGCTCGTTGACAAGGTTGTAGTAGTCGGCCACGCCATTTGCGTACGGCACGCCATTCACGGCGTACGCGCCCGTTCGGTAGGATAGTATCGGGATGAACTGCTCGCTCTGCGCTGCAGCAGGAGAGGCAAACGCCCCGCCTGAAAGTATGGCTGCAGCAAGTAATAGTTTGTTGCGTACCATAGGACTCTCCTCCTCGTTCAGCCCGTTTTTTTCGTACCGGGTCTTGTTTTCGCGGGCTTCCTTGCCTCCTATTGCCAACGACCGCCGCTCCGCATTGCGATCTTCGGCTTGCTTCGCACTGCCCGCCCCCTTCAGTAGGGAAACGGCCACAATCTGAGCTTCTCCTTGCCGATCGATATGAGCCGGGCAAACCCATGTGGCTCCTTAATGAGAAGATAGCAGATCAACGATCCAAAGATGATGAATTCCAGATGAGTAATCGTCTCTGTCGACAGCGGCACACCGAGCTGGGTTGGAAGCAGGTTCAGCATGATGGGCAGGATCAGGATAAAGGCCGCACCGATGAATGACCCCATGATCGAACCCAACCCGCCGATGATCACCATGAACAGAAGCTGCAGCGAACGCTCGATCGAGAAGGCGAGCGGCTCCCATGAGCCCAGATAGACAAACGCCCAGAGTGCGCCCGCCACGCCGATGATGAATGAAGAGACCGCGAAAGCCGTGAGCTTTGCATAGAGCGGCCGGATACCGATCAGCTCGGCGGCGATATCCATATCGCGGATCGCCATCCATTGTCTGCCGAGATTGCCGCGAACGAGGTTCTTCGCCAGAATCGCGAATACCGTTACGAAGATCAGGCACAGCAGATATCGCTCAATCGGCGTGCCCACGTTCAGACCGAAGAAATCCAGTGTCGGTGCATTGACGGATCCTGATGGCGCATAATTGGTGAACCACGCCACCCGCAGGAACACCCAGTCGAAGAAGAACTGCGCTGCGAGTGTTGCAACCGCCAGATAGAGGCCCTTGATCCGCAAACTGGGAATGCCAAAGAGGATGCCGACAACCGCCGTCGTGAGTCCGCCGAGCAAAATGGATGGCAGCACAGGCAGCGGCGGGATCGAAATCGCGAAGTCAAACCAGGCGATCGGAATATAAACGCCGGTCGCCAGCTTGTAAGCAGAGTAGGCGCCGATGGCCATGAATGCACCGCTGCCGAGCGTGATCTGGCCGCAATAGCCGACGAGGATGTTTACGCCGATTGCAGCGAGCGCGAGGATCAGGAAGGGCAGCAGAATGGCGCGAAGCAGATAGTCGGTGCCGAACGGCCAAATGTCGAAGTCGGCCAACAGCGGCACGCCTACGAAGGCGATACCGAGCAAGATGGCGAGCGCTATGCGGTCCTGGCGGATCGGGAAGACCGCCATATCCTCCGCGTAGGTCGTCTTGAATTGGCCTGCCTCGCGATAAAGCACAACTAGCTCCTCGTCTCAGATGCGCTCGATGATGCGCTCGCCGAACAGCCCCTGCGGCCGCACGAGCAGCACCGCCAACGCCAGCACATAGGCGAACCAATATTCGATACCGCCGCCAATATGTGAGCCCAAGAACACCTCGGCGAGCTTCTCGCCCGCGCCTACGATAAGCCCGCCGACGATCGCTCCTGGAACCGAGGTAAGGCCCCCAATAATCAGAACCGGCAAGGCCTTCAGCGCGAGAAACGTGATCGAGAACTGTACACCCAGCTTGGTACCCCACACGGTCGCAGCAACCAGCGCAACGAGACCGGCAACAAGCCAAACGACAAACCAGATCCAGCCGATTGGAATCCCGACCGACTGCGCCGCCATGTGGTCATCGGCAACCGCCCTGAGCGCGCGACCGGTTTTGGTACGCTGGAAGAAGATCGCGAGACCCGCGACCAGAATGCCGGCGATAAACCCGCCCCAGACATCCAGCTGGTTGACCAGGATCCCACCCGGAAAGTGACTTTCGAACAGGAGCCAGACGTCCGTCGGGAACAGCCGCAACGGGTAAACATCGGAACCGAAGATCATCTGCGCCGCACCCTCGAGGACGAATGTCACGCCAATGGTGGACATGAACAATGTGAGGCCATCCTGATTGACGAGAGGTCCGATCACGAACCGCTCGATCAGCCAGGCCGTTATCGCCATGATCACCGCGGCAAAGCCGATGCCGAGGACGATCGCAACCCAAAGCGGGAAGCCGTTCGCCACGAGGAGATCGAGCGAACGAACCAGCGCCAGCCCGGCGAGCAACACCATTGCGCCTTGCGCAAAATTAAAGACGCCGGATGCCTTGAAGATCAACACGAAGCCGAGCGCGACCAGCGAATACAGGACGCCAGACATCAATCCGCCGATCAGCACCTCGAGAAATTGACCCAATGCGATCACACTATGCTCCCTAGTGCGCGATGCCGAGATAGGCGTCGATGACGCCCTGATCCTTTTTGACCTCATCCGGCGTTCCGTCGGCGATCTTCACGCCATGATCGAGCACCACCACGCGATGGGAGAGATCCATCACCACAGCCATGTCGTGCTCGATCAGCGCGATGGTCGTGCCGTAATAATCGTTCACGTCGATGATGAACCGCGACATGTCCTTCTTCTCTTCGAGGTTCATGCCTGCCATCGGCTCGTCAAGCAGAAGGAGATCGGGCTCCATCGCAAGCGCGCGGCCGAGTTCGACGCGTTTCTGCAGGCCGTATGGCAAGCGCGCGACCGGCACCTTGCGGATCGGTTCGATCTCCAGAAAATCGATGATCTCTTCGACCCGGTGCCGATGCTCGATCTCCTCCGCCAGCGCAGGGCCGTAGCGCAGCATCTGCCACAGCAGGCCCCGCCGCATCTTCAATGTGCGGCCAGCCATGATATTGTCGAGCGCGCTCATTCCCTTGAACAGGGCGACGTTTTGAAACGTGCGCGCAATGCCGCCGCGGGACGCCTCGAACGGCTGCATCTGGGCGCGGGTTCGTCCCTTGAAGGTGATGGCACCGCGATTGGGATGATAGAAGCCGTTGATGACGTTAAGCATCGAAGTCTTTCCGGCGCCATTCGGTCCGATGATGGCACGAATTTCACCTCTCCTGATGTCGAGCGAAACATCCCTCAGCGCTTTCACGCCGCCAAACGCCAGCGATACCCCCTCGACCTGAAGCAGGATTTCGCTCGTATCCGGCATCCTCATGCGGCCCTCCCCAAGGGTTCCGTCGCGCCAATTGCCGGCACGTCGCGGATCTTTACCCGCGCCGCGATCACGCCTTTGCGGCCATCCTCAAAAGTGACTTCGGTGGAAATATCGGCTTCATGCGAACCGTCGTAAAGCGCTGCGATCAATGGCGCATAGCGCTCGGCGATAAATCCGCGGCGAACTTTCTGCGTGCGTGTCAATTCGCCATCGTCTGCGTCTAGCTCCTTATGCAGAATCAGAAAGCGGCGAATCTGTGCGCCAGCCATCACCTTTTCCTCCGCGAGGGAGCGGTTCACTTCTTCAACGCTATTCGCCACCAGGTCATAGACCAGCGGATGCCCCGCCAGTTCCTGATAGGAGCCGTAGGCAATGTTGTTGCGTTCGGCCCAGCTCCCCACCGCAGTCAGGTCGATATTGAGAATGGCGCAAACGAACTCCCTGGAATCGCCGAAGGCGACCGCTTCCTTGATGCTTGGAAAGAACTTCAACTTGTTCTCGAGATACTTCGGCGCAAATATCGTTCCGTCGGCCAGCCGGCCCACATCCTTTGCGCGATCGATGATCTTCAGATGTCCCGTCTTCTCGTCGAAGAAGCCGGCATCACCGGTCTTGACGTAACCGTCAGGCGTCAGGGTCTCCGCAGTTTTCGACTGATCCTTGAAATATCGGACAAACATGCCGGGTGAACGGAATTGCACCTCGCCTGATTCCGCAATGCGAATGTCGACGTTCGGCGCCGCCGGCCCAACAGTATCGGAGTAGATCTCCCCGTCAGGCTGACACGTGACGTAGAGGAACGCTTCAGTTTGACCGTAGAGCTGCTTCAGGTTCAATCCGATCGAGCGGTAAAACGCGAAAAGATCCGGACCAATGGCTTCACCTGCAGTATAGGCAACGCGCACGCGAGACAGGCCGAGAACGTTTTTGAGGGGCTCGTAGAGTATCAAGCGTCCGAGCGCATAGAGTAGCCGGCCTGACACCGGCACCGGCTTTCCGGTCAAAATCGATTCGCCATGCCGTCGCGCAATGCGGAGGAAGTAGTCGAACATACGCCGCTTGATTGGCGCAGCATCCTCCATGCGGATCATCACCCGCGTCAGCATGTTTTCGAAAACCCGCGGTGGAGCGAAATAGAAGGTTGGTCCGATCTCGCGCAAATCCTGCTCGACCGTCTCACCGCTCTCGGGACACGCCATGCAAAAACCGGCGGCAAGGCCCTGTGCATAGTTGAGGTAATGATCTCCCACCCAGGCGAGCGGCAGATAAGCAAGTGCCACGTCGTTCTCGGTCAACCTGTCGAACCTGACAGTATCCGTTGCAGCGTCGATGCACCCTCGCGCCGACAGCATGACGCCCTTCGACGCGCCGGTCGTTCCCGAGGTATACAGGATGATCGAGACGTCAGAACCTTCACCCTGACGGATGATTTCATCGATCTGCTCGCCAAGCGCAGCATTGCCCGCAAGCACGGCCCGGCCGTCTTCGATGACATCATGGATTGCGATCAGCCGGCTGTGATCGTAGTCGCGGAGTCCACGCGGTTCATCGTAAACAATCTTCCGAAGATGCGGCACCCGGTCGGATGCGGACAAAATCTTGTCGACCTGCTCCTGATCCTGCGCTGCAACAAACTTCACGTCGGCGTGGTCAAGGATATAGGCAAGCTCGTCAGCCACCGCATCCGAATAGACCGGAACCGGAATCGCACGCAGCGCCTGCGCTGCCATTATGGTCCAATAGAGCTTCGGCCGGTTGGAGCCGACGATGGCGATCGTGTCGCCTGGCTGCAAACCAATCCGCTGCAAACCCGCGGCATAAGCACGTACGATCCCGGCGACCTCGGTCCAATTCCACGTCTGCCAGATGCCAAGATTCTTATGCCGAAACGCCGGACGGTTGCCAAACTTCGCGACGTTTCGCAGTAGCAACTTGGGGAACGTATCAAACGGTCCGCCACCGGCCATGTCCGTCTCCACCCAAAAACCGGCACGTTGGTTCGCGCCTGCTTATGGTGATCTGCGCCCTTCAGGCAGCAGCCATGCGAGTTCCGCATGCTTCCCTTGAGAATACAATTGATCGAAAGTCCTACAAGCCCAGTTTGGCAGTCCCGGATGCGGCCAATTGTGTTGGCGCATGTTGCGACGCAATCATCCTATGCCGGCTGTGGGGCACAAACGGACGTCCCGGGACGTGGGCTATTGGAGCCAAAAAGCAGATATCGCACGAAGCGTTTGGTTTTCATCCGAAACCAAAATTGCCTCTGTCGATCTACACTCTTCACTGCAGCCGCGCGTCGACCGCGCCCGCGAAGCGTGTCCACTCCGCCGGCGCGGCCGCTCGACATTACGCGGCGCGAACGTAGCCGTAGCGCAGGTTCGAGGGCGCCTTGGCGGCCCGCGTATACTCGTTCTTGAGCGAAGCGAGACGGTCCTCGGAATAGGCCGGCATCGTGGTATTGTCAGCCGCCCTCAGCTTGATCTTGTAGAACCTGGTTGCGTTGCCCGCGAAGATCAGTTGCTTGACGGCGCTGTTAGCGTCGCCGAGCGGCGCAAAGCCGTATTTCTTCTGCATGTCCTCCGGGATTTCAAGCCGGCGCATCGCCTCGATCTGCCACTGAGGTGAGCCGTACCAGACCGAGTCGGTGCCCCACATCACGTGGTCGACTCCCATGCCCTTGATCAACGTACCAACCAGCGCGGCACAGAACTTGGGATGCGCGACTGCTGAGTTGGCAAAGGACGTGCCGAGCTCGGCATAGACATTGTTGACGCCGAACTTCTGCGGGATTTCCGCGAGATCCGTGGCCCACTGGATGCGGCCGGTCTGCTCGAACTCCGCCCACGCCTTGTCCGGCAGCTCGAGGAACGCCCGCAGCGCCGAGTGATAGATCACGAAGTTCATCTGCGGCCAGTCCTTGGCAGCCTTTCCGATGTCCCATGCGGTTGCGTATTCCCACACGCCGGCGAACGACTTCTCGTAATCGGGCGGCAGCAGCCCCTTGTGGATACACAGTGTGTTGATGCCGGCCTTTACCGCTTTCTCGTAGAACGGATACATCACCTGCTCATCGTCGAGCCGCCATGGGAATTTGGAGGGCGCCAGCGGATCGCCGATCGTGTAGGACTTCCAGGAATCCGGCTTGTAGACCTCGATGGCCTTGTCGACCTCCTCCATCCAGCCGGGCTGCTTTGGGGTGATGACGCTATGCGCCAACAGGCGGCGCGAGCCGGCGAAGTCGTTGATGAGTTCGCGCGCCTTGACGATCTGCTCATTGGAGAGCAGCCACCAGCTCGGATCGTCGAACGGCGCGCCGCTCAACAGCGCCATGTTGGTGTCGCTGTCGTAGTAGATCTCTTTCACATAGTTTTGGAACTTGTAGCGGGCGAGCGAGGACACGCCCTCCTCCTTCATCTTCGGGTTCCAGTGTTGGCTCGCAAAGTCTGCCAGCCCCAACAGCTCCTTGTGATCGAAGTCGTCGCGCACGAAATGGGTCTGAACGTCGAAGATGAACTGGCCGGCGAGGCCTTGCGCGCGCGCCTGCATCAATTCGGGCTCCCGCGCCTCCGCAGGCGCGACCTGGAAAACATTGCCGTAGACGTCGTTCATGGCGAGGAATGCCGCCGCCATGCCGCAGCTCGTGTGCAGGAACTGCCTGCGGCTCAAGCCGAGGTGCTTGCCGTTGACGTCGGCGAGCTCGTTGATCCGCGCCTCGACCTTCTTTTGCACGGCACTCTGCGGGGGCGGCAGATACTCGCCGTTGGAAACAATCTGCGTGGGAATCGGCGTTGCCGCCGATGCCGCCTCGGCGCCCGCGACAAGACGCTGCTCTCGCTCGCTAAGCCAGGTGCTCATTTTCTCCTCCCTGTTTGGTTGGGCCACGACGGCGCTGGTCGGTGCGCGCGTCAGGCCTGCGCGTTTGGCCACTTCCGATCAGTCAGGTGGACGAAATAGGCGTACCTCCCGTTCAGCCACGCATAAGGCGATCACACTCGCCTCACGCCCAGGCGGGTCTCTTCACACATCATTCTGTGAGGGTACAGACACACTTGAAAACTACTTACGGTAGTGGCGCATCTTCGCCGAATTCAATGCTCAAATTTCCAATGGCGCAAGCAAAGTTATCCGGCAGTCATGCTGTCCCAAAGCGCCCCATTGCGAGTGGCAGGTTTGCCCGAGCGAGCGCAAAGCGCCTGTCACCTTACGAGGCGTTTGTTGCAAACGAAGCATCGTCCTTCGCGGACAGATGGAGGGCCCCGGCACGCATCAATTGCCCTGGCCTAGACTCGATCACTTAGCCCTTTGACGCCTTCACTTTCGGCGCAGTGCTCGCAACAATAGAACGTGCCGGACTTCTCCAATCCGTGCCCGACGATGCGGATGCCGCAATGATCGCAGGTCGGCGCGAGCGCGTGAATGGCACATTCGAAACTGTCGAAGGTATGCGCCTTGCCGTCCATTGTGACCTGAAAGGCCTTGTCATAGTCATTGCCGCAGGTTTCACATGTAGCCATGATGTCCGCCTTCACTTATGACGCGGTTCCAACCCGTGGTCGCCCCCTTAGCATTAAGTGAATTCAATAACGGGGTCTCTAAAGGTTGGTTCCTCCTTGAGCGCAACATCGACAAGCCTGGCGTCTGCTGACGCGGCTTAATCGAGCGGCTCATCCTCCGGAATTCGACAGCATCTTCTGGAGTATTGCCTCGACCGAGTGCGGCGATATCCCAAGCTCGGCAAATCCAGGCATATCTGGCGATGACACCGTGTCGATTTGCATCAGCTCCACTTGATTGCGCGTCAGGAATGGAATCCGGAGCATTTCGGAGGCCCATGCCAATGCATGCCAGGCGGCAAACGGGATTGGGAGCAGCCGAGGCGCAAGCCCGGCTTGCTGCGCCACGGCTCTAAGCAACTCCTTGTAAGAGTAGACGCGAGGGCCGCCGAACTCGAAGATCCCCGGCGTCTCGGCGCGCTGCATGATCCGGCCAATCGCGTCCGCAACATCATCCACATAGGCCGGCTGCAATCTGGTCTCGCCGCGGCCGAACACCGGATAGACGGGAAGCTGGCGGAGCAGCTTGAGGATGACGACGAGAAACGCGTCGTCCGGTCCGAACATCACCGCCGGACGGATCAAAGTTGCCTCGGCGAACGCGGCCCGGACCGCCAGTTCGCCCTCGCCACGCTTTCGGATGTAGCGCGATTGGGAGGTGGCATCGGAGCCGATTCCTGAAATGTGGACGAGTCTTTTGACTCCGGCCCTGTGCGCTTGAATTGCTACCCGCCGGGCGGCCTCGACATGAACGGAATGAAAAGTCTCCGCTCCGCGCTCGACGTAAAGACTGACCGCATTTACAGCGCCGTAGGCGCCGGCAAGCGCATCCGCGACCGACCGCTCGTCGTGAATGTTGGCCTCTACGGATTGAAGTTGCGGATCATCAGCACCAGGCAAGGTGTAACCGTGATCCGGATGCCTTGACGCGATCCGAACGGGAAATCCGCTTGAGCGCAGATGTTGAACGATGCGGCGGCCCAGAAAGCCGGTTCCGCCGAACACGGTGACGGTCTGACCGTTCGTTGCCACCATGGCCCATCCGCCAATTCATGTCGCAACCACCCCATTATAGCAGCCTCGAAGGCTGCTGCGACGAATAACTGCAAGCTACGAATGATGAAGCCGGATCTCGCAGCGGTCAGCTCCGTCAAGACATTGTCTTGAGACTGTTGAGAAGTCTAGGCAAACGCTTCATCAATCGCGTCTCGACCACAGGAGAAGCATTGCACCTCTCGATCGAGTCGATGCGTCCCACCTAATGGTTGCCCTGGCCCATGCGGCGAAGGCTCCTGGGCAACATTCGCAGATGAGGCAACACGGGGGGCGAACGGCTCGCTGATTCACAGCTACTCGCTGCGGCGCGGTATCTGATTTTCTCTATCTGCGCGGCGTAGTGCCTTGACGGCCTCAAGCAGAGCTGACGCGGCGCGCAAAGACCTCGACCTGGACTCGCCAATTCGAGCCGTCATCCGCCGAATGTTCGCCGAGCCAATGAAACGAATTGGCCGTGATCTCGGTGAAGCTCCAGCGAAGCATAGCGCCCGTTGGCAGTTTCCCCTCCTGAACGATGTCGGCGCCGCGTGCCCGTCCAATCTGGCGCGTGTAAACCTGCGTTGCCGGATCACTCCAGAAAATATGCCAGGCATCGACGCCCGGATCGTAGACTCGCAGTGTCGTTCCGTACCAGTTGCCCGCGACCGGCATCGCCGGCATCCCAGGACGGCGCTCGGCGCGGCGCGGGATCATCCAAACGTCCTGGATCGCGCGGCCCTCTAACACCCAGCCGAAGTGAATCTCGCCCCGTCCATTGTGTTTGGTGCCATCCTCCTCATAGCTGACGATGTCGGACTCCCAGCCTCCGACAAACTGGCCGTAGAGAGTCATTTTTTCGGCTCGATCGGCGGCCGGTCCTTCGGCTTGCAGGGCATCCAAAAAGGATTTCGCGGATCCGTTCATGACTCAGCTCCTCAGGTGCATCGAATTGCTCCCAGCGTAGCTTTCTTCCTTACTGATCCTAGAGTCATGGCCGCGTGCGAACTTGGAGAAAATTGCTATCCTCCGCCCATGATGACCGCTGATTGGCACAAACGCGAGCTGTCCGCCCCCAGTTTTCTGGCGGAATAAGGTCACGCTGATGACGCATCGCTGCCACATACTGCACATGATCAGGTGGCGAGATTCCGAGAGCGAGTATCGTTGGGATTGGCGGATGTACCCAATCTCAACGGTCCAAAAGCCCCCGGAGATAATCTCTCCGGGGGCTTCCTCGTCTTGGCCCTCTTCCGGGAATTACGCATACAATGCTACGTATCTTCGTCGCTTCCGTTGCATTGGCGGCGATCACGATTGTGCTGCTGCTCCATGCGACACACCACGGGGCGCATGCAAACTCTCCGACGCATTGCGGTTTTTGGACCGAAATAGAGGCCGGACTATCGTGCCGCTAACCTGTCAAGGGCACCCTAGGCTCGGTGATTTCATGACGGCGTTGTCCATTGTCCTGCGGAATGGTGCTGGGATTGACGAATTGATCTCAGACAAACGCGCAAACCGGTAGCGGAAGTGGGGACAGAGCGGACCTCCTTTGGAGTCGTTTCCAAGTCTGGAAATGACCCCCCCCCCGGCGCAGGTCGTTGCGATCGCAACGGGCCAGACAGCCGCTTAGGATACTCCGCGAAGCGCTCAAAGGGCACCAGTGGGACTCAGCCCGAACTTGGATTTGGCGGCGCCCCGCACACGCTGCCGGACCATCCTTGTCGCATCATTGTTTGCGAAGTCCTGGCGCCTTGCTATGATTGAAAAAAATCAATCAACAGCGATGGGGAGAAGCGTCATGAGGACCGTGCTCCGTATTTTGGCGGTGACAGCCGCATTGGCCGCGATGGCCATGCCGGCCGCGGCTCAAAACTATCCTGAGCGCCCGATCAAGATGATCGTGCCGTGGGCGGCAGGCGGCGATACGGACAACATCTTCCGTCCATTTGCGCCGCTGCTGCAAAAGCACATCGGTCAGCCAATCGTAATCGCCAACGTCGTCGGCGCCTCCGGCACCGTCGGGGCGCGCGAAGCCAAAGGCTCGCCGCCGGACGGCTATACGCTTTATGCGGTGCACGACTACATCCACCTTGTGCACTATGCCGGCGTCACAGACGTCAAATACAGCGACTTTGAGCCGATCTGCCTGCTCTCTGCGACGCCATCGGTCCTGACTGCGAGCCCCAAGACGCCCTGGAAGACCTGGGCCGAGCTTGCCGAGGACGCCAAGAAGCGTCCGGGCCAGATCACCGTCGGGGCTACCCTCGGATCGACCAGCCACATCTTCCCGGCGCTCATCGAAAAGGCGGCCGGCGTCAAGTTCAAGTACGTCTCCTATGAAGGCCTTGCGCCGCGCATGAACGCCATTCTCGGCGGCCATGTCGATTTGACGGATTCGAACCTGACGCAGAAGGGCAAGGTCGATGCAGGGCAGTTGAAGTTTCTTGCCATTGCTGCCGAGAAGCGCGATCCCGAAGCCCCTGACGTGCCGACGCTGAAGGAGCTCGGCATGGACATCGTCTACGCGGTTTTGCGCGGCCTGCTGGTGCCGAAGGGCACGCCGGCCGCGGTGCGCGCCAAGCTGGACGAGGCCTGCGGAAAAGCCGCTAAGGAGCCGGAGTTCGCGGACGCGATGAAGAAGCAGGGCACGCGCGTCTCCTATCTCAGCGCCGCCGAATACGGTCCTTTCCTCGACGAGCTCGACCGCGAGAGCAAGGTGATCATGACCGACCTTGGTCTCGCCAAGAAATGAGACTTGGCCGCGATAGCTTTGCCGGACTGATTTTCCTCGCGGTCAGTCTGGTCCTGCTTGTGCAATCGTTTGGCCTGCCGCAACTGCCGCTGGTGCCGGTCGGTCCCGGCTTCTATCCGCGCATTGTTCTGATCTTCATGGCCGTCACAAGCGCAGTGCTGGTCGTGCAGGACCTGCTCGCTCGGCGCGCTGAGCCGGCCGACATCCCTGCTCCGGCGCAGCCGCAACGGGCTTATGGGCTGGTCGCGCTCTCCTTCATCATTGTCGCGCTCTATTTGGTACTTCTGCCTCTGCTCGGCTATCGCATCGCCACCGTCCTGTTCGTCGCCGCGCTGCAAGCGACGCTCGAGAAGCCGACAACTTGGCGCCAATGGGCGGTCCTCGCCGCCATCGCGATTGGCACGTCGGCGGTGACGTACCTGGTGTTCGAGCGGTATCTCTCGGTGCTGCTCCCTCGCGGCAGCTGGACAGACTGGTAGGCCATGTTCGAGCTTTTGGGACATGGGCTGCTGACGGTGCTGCAGTGGAATTATCTTGTTCCGCTGTTCGCCGGTACGCTGGTTGGCGTCATCGGCGGCGCGCTGCCGGGCGTCACCATCACGATGACGATCATCGTCATCCTGCCGTTCACCTATGGTCTCGATCCCTTGCAGGGGCTGGCCGCCATGACGGGCGTCTATGTCGGCGGCTCCGCTGGCGGCCTGGTCACCGCGTGTCTACTGGGAATTCCGGGCACGCCCTCGGCAATCGCCACGACCTTCGACGGCTTTCCAATGGCGCGGAGTGGTGCGCCGGGCCGGGCGATCTGGCTCGGCGTGTGGTCGTCGTTCTTCGGCGGGCTGCTCGGCGGCTTGTTCCTGATCCTGGTGACCGGGCCGCTGGCGGCCATCGCACTTCAGTTCGGACCGTGGGAATATTTCTCGCTGTTCGTACTGGCCATGGCAATGGTAGCGGGCCTGGCCGAATCCTCGTTCATCAAGGGCCTGCTGTCGACCGCCATCGGCCTCCTTATCACGGTCATCGGCACCGACCCGATCGGCAGCGTGCCGCGCTTCACCTTTGGGTCCGAATTCATCAGCGGCGGCTTCGCGTTCCTGCCGGTGCTGATCGGGATTTTTGCCTTCGCGCAGATCATGTCCGACATCGAGAAAGTAGGAGCGCCAAAGACGCCCGAGGCCGTTCTGGTGGCGAAGCCGAGTCTGCGGGTTTCCCACCTCAAGGTGATCGGCGAAATCCTTGGCCGTCCGTTCCTGCTCTTGTGGTCGACGGTCGTCGGCATCCTGATCGGCGTGCTGCCTGCGATCGGCGGCAGCGCCGCCAATATGTTGGCCTACGATCAGGCGAAGAAGTTCTCGCGCCACCCCGAGCGTTTCGGCACAGGCGTGCCCGAGGGTATCATCGCGTCCGAGTCGTCCAACAATGCCAATGTCGGCGGCTCGCTGGTGACCATCATGGCGTTCGGCATCCCGGGCGACGCCGTCACCGCGGTTATGCTGGGCGCAATGACGATCCATGGCATCCAGTCGGGGCCGCTGTTCGTCTCCCAGCAGCCCGCCCTCGCCTACGGCATCTACGCCGCATACATTTTGGCGCACCTGCTGATGGTGCTGATCCTGGCTGCGGGCGCGCTGTTCATGCTTCAGATCACCCGTGTGAGGCTCGCGGTGCTTGCGCCGGTCGTGCTGGTGCTTTGCGTGATCGGTGCTTACGCGCTCAACAACACGATGCAGAGCGTGTATGTCCTGCTCATCTTCGGTGTGTTCGGCTATGCGCTGGTGAAGGCCGGATTTCCGCTGGCTCCGCTGATCCTCGGCCTCATCCTCGGCGATCAGATCGAGATCAACCTTATTCGGGCGATCATGACGGACGACAACCCGCTGCTGTTCTTCACGCGGCCGATTTCCGGCGGGCTGCTGCTCTGTGCGGCGCTCTCGGTCGCCCTGGCTGTGTGGCAGCACGCGCGTCATCAGGCGCGAACCGCGCGTGAGGAAGCGCCCGAGTTCTGACGCCGAGTTCGATCCTGCGGTACGTGGTGGATTGCGTTGTCTTCCTCGCCCTAGATCGTGACCTGTGTTCCCACTTCGACCACCCGCCCCGTCGGGATCTGGAAATAGTCGGTGGCGTCGTTGGAGGCGCGGCTGAGGCGAATGAACAGCAAATCCTGCCAGCGCGGCATGCCGGAATGGACGGCGGGTTTGAGCGCGCGGCGGGACAGGAAGAACGACGTCGACATGATGTCGAACTGCCAGCCGAGTTTGCGGGCGATCGCCAGCGCCTTCGGCACGTTGGGCGTTTCCATGAAGCCGAACCGCAGCGTCACCCGGGAGAACGTCTCGCTGAGCTGCTCCATCCGCACCCGCTCGGCATCGTCGATCCGCGGCGTCGGCGCGGTCTGGATAGTGAGGATGACGTTCTTCTCGTGCAGCACCTTGTAGTGCTTCAGGCTGTGCATCAGCGCCGTCGGCGCGCATTCGGGATCGGAGGTCAGGAACACGGCCGTGCCGGGGACGCGCTGCGGCGGACGCTTCTCCAGCATCGCGACCAGTTCGGCCAGCGGGAATTCCAGCTTGCGCGATTTTTCGAACAACAGCCGGCTGCCGCGACGCCACGTGTACATCAAGAGCATCACGATGCCGCCGAGCGCGAGCGGCACCCAGCCGCCCTCGAACACCTTCAACAAATTCGCGGCGAGGAAGGTGATGTCGAGAAACAGGAATGGCGCGATCAGGGCTGCGGCCGCGATCGGCGACCATCTCCAGACCCGCCAGATCACGACAAAGCCCATCATGGCCGTCACCACCATGGTCCCGGTCACGGAAATTCCGTAGGCCGATGCCAGCCCGCTCGACGAGCGGAACAGGACTACCAGCAGCATCACCGCCAGGAAAAGCAGCAGGTTGATGCGCGGAATATAGATCTGGCCGGAATGCGCTTCCGACGTATGACGAATTTCGAACCGCGGCAGCAGCCCAAGCTGGATCGCCGTGCGCGTCAACGAATAGGCACCGGTGATCACGGCCTGGCTCGCGATCACGGTCGCCGCTGTCGCAAGCGCTACCATCGGGATCAGCGCCCAGTCCGGGAACATCAGGAAGAAGGGATTCTCGATAGCTTTGGGATCGGCGATCAGCAGCGCGCCCTGCCCCAGATAGTTGATCGCAAGCGACGGCAGCACGATGAAAAGCCATGCGGTCTGGATCGGCCGCTTGCCGAAGTGGCCGAGATCGGCATAGAGCGCTTCCGCACCGGTGACGGCGAGGAACACCGCACCCAGCGTCACGAAGCCGATCATGCCGTGATGGAGCATGAAGGACACCGCGTAGAGCGGGTTGAAGGCCTGCAGCACTTCGGGGTGGCGCATGATCTGCGGCACAGCCGCAATCGCGATCACGGCGAACCAGACGCACATGATCGGTCCGAAGAACGCGGCGACCCGCGCGGTGCCGTGGGACTGGACGGCAAACAGCACCACCAGGATGACCAGCGTCAGCGGCACGACATAGTGTTCGAAGGTCACCGTGACGAGCTTGATGCCCTCGATCGCCGACAGCACCGACAATGCTGGCGTCAGGACCGCATCGCCGTAGAACAACGCGCCCGAGATGATGCCGAGCAGCACGATCGCGCCACCGCCCTTGCCGACCGCGCGCTGCGCCAGCGCCATCAGCGCCAGCGTTCCGCCCTCGCCATTGTTGTCGGCGCGCAAGAGGATGACGACGTATTTCAGCGTCACCACCACGACAAGCGCCCACAGGATCAGCGAGAGCACGCCGAGGACGGCCTGCGGCGTAGCAGCGGTCGAGGCCTCGCTGGCGGCAACCACCGCCTCGCGCAGCGCGTATAGGGGGCTGGTGCCGATGTCGCCGTAGACGACGCCGATGCTGCCGAGCATCAGCGCCTTGAAGGTGGCAGTGGAATGCGCTTCGCCATGACCATTGGCCGCGGGCGTTTCCGCCGCGGGGATCGCAAACTGGACTGACATGAAGACGGGGCCTCGGTTCTCTACCGCACTGCACAAATGCAGAAGCGCAGCCCTATACTCCCGGGACGAGCAGACCGGTTAGCCGGAATCCAGGCCTCCGGTATGCGCCACCCGCATGGATGGCGGCAGGTTCCACGAACAATTCTTTCTGGAAATTCAGATGGTTACCTGCGTACCAACCTCGACCACCCGTCCCGTCGGGATCTGGAAATAGTCGGTCGCGTCATTCGCCGACCGGCTCATCGCGATGAACATATGATCCTGCCAGAGCGGCATGCCCGACTGCGCCGAGGGCTTGAGCGACCGCCGCGACACGAAGAACGACGTCGCCATGATGTCGAACTGCCAGCCGAGCTTGCGTGCGATCACCAGCGCCTTGGGGACGTTCGGCGATTCCATGAAGCCGAACCGCAGCCGGACGGTAGAAAACTTCTCGCTGATGGTTTCCATCTTGACGCGTTCTGAAACATCGACCCGCGGCGTTTGTGCGGTTTCGATAGTCAGGATCACATTGTGTTCGTGCAGCACCTTGTTGTGCTTGAGATTGTGCATCAGCGCGGTCGGCACGAAGCTCGGATCCGAGGTCAGAAACACCGCCGTGCCCTTGACGATGTGGGGCGGACGCTTTTCCAGGCTCTTGATCAGGTCCATCAGGGGCACCTCGATGCGCCGCGTCTTGGCGGTTAGAATCGCGGCGCCGCGGCGCCAGGTCCAGATCATCACCGCGACCGCGGCGCCGAACAATAACGGCACCCAGGCGCCGTCGAGCAGCTTCAGCAGATTGGCGGCAAAGAAGCTCATGTCGACGACGACGAAGGGCAAAATCACGGCTGCCGCCGTCGCCGCGCGCCAGTTCCACAATTTCCAGATCACGACAAAGCCCATGATGCCGTCGACGACCATGGTCGTTGATACGGCAATACCATAGGCGGAAGCGAGGCCACTCGAGGTGCGGAACAACAGCACCAGCAGCACGACCCCAATCAGCAGCATCCGGTTGACGCGCGGCAGATAGATCTGACCGGCATGCGCTTCGGAGGTGTAACGGACCTCGAAGCGCGGCAATAGACCGAGTTGCACCGCCTGGCGGATCAGCGAAAAGGCGCCTGTGATCACCGCTTGGCTCGCAATTACGGTCGCGGCGGTAGCCAGCACCACGAGTGGTATCAGCAGGATCTCTGGGACCATCCGGTAGAACGAGTTTTCGATCGCCGACGGATCGGACAATACCAGCGCGCCCTGTCCGAAATAATTGATCAGCAACGACGGCAACACGAAAAATAGCCAGGCGGTCTGGATCGGCTTGCGTCCGAAATGGCCGAGGTCCGCATAGAGCGCCTCGCCGCCCGTCACTGCCAGAAACACCAGGCCCATCGTCACCAGTCCGACGACGCCGTGGGAAAGCATGAACTGGATCGCATACCAGGGATTGATCGCCAGCAGCACCGTAGGATCGTCGCTGATGTGGACAAGGCCCATCACCGCCAGCGTAACGAACCAGATCACCGTGACCGGCCCAAAGAGCGAGGCGACGCGCGCGGTGCCGCTGCTCTGCACCGAGAATAGCACGACGAGAATGAAGATCGTCAGCGGCACCACATAATGTTCGAGCGCGGGCGTGACGAGCTTGAGACCTTCGACCGCCGACAACACCGAGATCGCGGGTGTGATCATGGAGTCGCCGATGAACATCGAGGCGCCGACCACGCCGAGCGCCAATAGCGGCCAGCTCCGCCGGCCCAGCGCCCGCTGACCCAACGCCATCAGCGAGAGCGTACCGCCCTCCCCATTGTTGTCAGCGCGCAACAGCAGCAGCACATATTTGGCCGTCACCACGATCAACAGCGACCACAGGATCAGCGAGAGCACGCCGAGGACGATGATGCGCGATACCGGCTGGCCTTCGGCCGCGTGGGTGGCGGCCTCGCGGAACGCATACAACGGCGAGGTGCCGATATCGCCGAACACGACGCCGATACTGCCCAACGTCAGGGCCCAAAAGCCAGAGGTGGCCCGCCCCTCATGGGCTTCGGTTGATGTGACGCTGACAGTCATGATGGAGAAGGAACGTTCTCGTCGTTGAATTGATCCGGGCGGCTATCGGCGCTTCCGCACAGCCTGTCAATCATCGCGCGACCATAACACCACGCACGATCCGCGACTGGCGCAAAGTAGCCACAGCGCCGCGCTGGTATTATGGTAGTCGAGTCGTATTACGGCTTCAGGTTAGGCGGAAGCGGTGGATTTTCGCGCATCAACGTGATGGTAACGCGACGGTTTGCCGGCAGTGTCGGATCGTCGGGAAACAGCGGCTGGCTGTCGGCCTTGCCGCCGACGGCATAGATGTGGGATGCGGGCAGCCCTTCGCGTTCGAGGATCTGGCGCACGGCGTTGGCACGGTCCGCCGACAGATCGAAGGCACCATATTCGCCGCGTGATGGCAGGAAGCCGGCAGAGGTGTGGCCGACAATGTTGAGCCGCAGCGGTGTCGCCTTCAGCGGCACCGCCAGTTTCTGGATCAGCCGGCGGGTGCGGTCGTACGGGACCTTGGAGCCGTCAGCGAACATCGAGCGACCATCCTGGTCGACGATTTCCAGATTGAGCCCCTCTTTGGTTTCCTCGAACATGATGTTCTTGGATATTTCCGTCAGTTCCGGCATGTCCTGCAGCGCCTGGCGCAACGAGGCCGCGGCGAGCGCGAATTCGCGATCGACTTTCAGGCGGGCGCCGATTTCGCGCTGACGGTCCTTCTCGTCGGGTGTCGGGGTATTGGAGGCTTCCTCGGGCGAAATATGCGCGACATTCTTCAGCTTCGGCCGCGTCGGCAGGCCATCGGATTCAACGATTCCCGAATGCCGCGACTCGGTCTGCACCCCGAACGCTTCGCGCATCGAGCCGGCGACGATCTTGAGCTTCTGCTGGTCCTGGCTGGAGAACGCGACCAGCATCACGAAGAACGACAGCAACAACGCCATCAAATCGGCGAACGTCACGAACCAGCCGTGACCGCCATGCGCCTCTTCGCGTTTTTTCTTGGCCATGTTTTATGCCCGCGCCTGGATGCTATCAGCCGATCAGGCCGGGACCAGTTCGCCTTCCTCGTGGCGATGCTTTTCGGGCAGGTACGCCAGCAGCATCTCACGCACCAGCGCCGGGCTTTTGGAATCGCGGATCATCAGAATGCCGTCGATGATCAGCGTGCGGTTGGTTTCCTCGTCGATCAGTTTGCCATGCAGTTTGTCGGCGATCGGCAGGCAGATGAGGTTCGCGACGACGGCACCGTAAAGCGTTGCCAGCAAGGCCACGGCCATGAACGGACCGAGCTTCGAGGGGTCCGACATGTTCGAGAACATCTGCACCATACCGAGCAGTGTGCCGATCATGCCGAACGCCGGCGCGCAGTCGCCGATCGCCCGATATATCTTCGAGCCCTCGTTCAGGTGCATCAGAAAATTGTCGCGGTCGCGCTCCATGTTGTCGCGGATGAATTCGAGGTCGTAGCCGTCGGCTACGTAGCGAATGCCCTTGGCGAGGAACGGCTCATCGGTCTCGACCTTTTCTAGCCCGACCGGGCCTTGCTTGCGGGCGATTTCGGCGATGCGCGCCAGTTCGTCGACCAGGTCGCGCGCCGCGAGCCGGCTCATGGTGAAGGCGAATTTTGCACCCAGCGGCATGCCGTGCAGGATCGCGCTCAGCGGGAAGCGGATCATGGTCGCGGCGAACGAGCCGCCGAAGATGATGATGACGGCGTGGATGTCGTAGAACATCCGGAAATCACCACCCATCAGGATTAGCGTCGACAGTACGATGATGCCGGCTACCAGGCCAACGAGCGTGGTGATATCCATTCTGAACTCCAACGCGTACGCGAACTACCGGCCATCCTGACCGGTCGCGCGCTCCATCCGGAGCTGACGCAGAGGAACCCTACGTCGGCGCAATTAAAGAGCCGTAAAGGTTAAACTCGAACAGCGATCGTAAAATTGCGGGTCCGCGGCCGGCGCGATCTCAAGGATTCGCTAACCATAGCGGGCCGGTCGGTTTCTCGTTGGCCGTCATTGCGAGGAGCGATAGCGACGAAGCAATCCATATCTCCGCTTGTGGCGCTTTGGATTGCTTCGCGGAGCCTGTCATCGGGCGCGCATTCGCGCGACCCGTTGGCTCGCAATGACGGGATAGATCTACGACTGCGACTGGCGCTCACTGCGCCTGGATGCCGATTCCGGCTGACTTGATGATCGGCCACCATTTTTCGATCTCGGCCTTCTGAAAGGCGGCCAGCCCTTCCGGCGTCTGCTGCGCGCGCGGCGCGACATCGAGGCCGAGTTCGGTAAAGCGCTTCTGGATCGCAGGATCGGCCAGCGCCTCGGTTGTCGCCGCGTTCAGCTTGGCGATGATCTCCTTCGGTGTGCCCTTCGGCGCCCAGAAGCCGAACCAGCCGGACATGTAGAGACCAGGCACGCCGCTCTCGTCGGCGGTCGGAATGTCCGGCATCGAGGCCGAGCGCGTGGGCGAGAGGTTGGCGAGCGCCTTGATCTTGCCGGCGCGAATTTGCGGCAGCGCCACCGCGCCCTGCACCACCAGCAGATCGACCGTGCCTGAGACGAGATCGGTCATGGCAGGCCCGGCGCCGCGATAGGGAATGAACTGCACCTTCTGCTTGGTCAGGTTCTCGAACAAAACACCAGTGACGTTCGCCGCCGCATTCTGGTTGACGAAATTGATCTTGCCGGGATTTTCCTTCATCCACGCCACGAGTTCGGCCAGCGTGTTCGCCGGCAGGTCTTTCTTGGCGACCATGAGCTGCGGATTGTTCGAGACAAGCGCGATTGGCTCAAAATCCTTTTCGAGGTCATAGTCGAGCTTGTAGATGATGCTGCCGACATGGGTGTCCCACTGGCCGATGTCGAACGTATAGCCGTCGGGCGCGGCGCGCGCGACGCGGCCGACACCAATGCTGCCGCCGGCGCCGCCGATGTTTTCGATCACGACCGACTGCCCGAGCGTTGCCCGCATCCGCTCGCCCATGATCCGCGCGGCAGTATCGGTCGATCCGCCCGGCGGGAACGGCACAACCAGCGTGATCGGCCGCGAGGGATAGGTTTGTGCCTGCACGGCTGCGACACCGAGAAGGAACGATAATGACAGTGCCGCCCAGAACCGTCTCATAGCGCTCCCCCCGTTTGTTAGATCCGACTTTTCGTCAGTGAATCTCCGCCGAGCGCTTCAGCGCCTCTTTCAGCTTTTCCAGCGTGAAGTCCGGGCTGCGCGCGATCTCCAGGATCGGCGTTTCGCGCCGGCCGCAGAGTTCGGCGGCCTCCGGAATCTTCGCCGCGATGTCGATGGGGATCACGATCGCGCCGTGCTGGTCGGCATGGATCAGATCGTCGGAATGCACCGTCATGCCGGCGACGCGCACCTCGCCGCCCCAATGTTCGGCATGAACCCAGGCATGCGACGGTCCGATCGAACCGGCCAGGGCCTGGAAGCCCGGCGCCCATTGCGGGATGTCGCGGATCGAGCCGTCGGTGATGACGCCGAGGCAGCCGAGCGCCTTGTGCACGTTGCTCTGCACCTCGCCCCAGAACGCGCCGTAGCCGACATCGGCGCCGTCGATATCCTGGATCACGGTGATGCGTGGGCCGAAGCCGGTGCCGACATATTCGTAATAGGCGATGCGGCGCTTCGCCTGCTCGTCGGCGGGAAGCGTGGATTTGAGCACCGAGCGGATCGTCACCGTGCGGGCGTAGCCGACCATCGGCGGCAGGTCGGGAAACGGGCAGACCAGCGGCTTGGTGGTGTAGCCGATCAGGCGGCGCTCCGGCGCCACGATTTCCATCGCATTGCAGATCGTCGGAGTGTCGTAGCGCGCCAGCGCCTCGAGGACGGAAGCAGGCAGCGGGGCGGTAACGGCTTTGTTCACGGCGTTCTCTCCTGATTTTTCGGCCCGGCTCTTTGAGGCCGTAGGTCGCTAAGCCCTATAGCCGAGATTGCAGGAGAACCCAACTCAGCAGCGGCTCATGGCAGCTATATCGGAGAGTGGCGAGGCCGCTCAGTTCAGCCGCGCCGGCCGTTCGTCCTCGGTATCATCGGTGGCCGGCGAAAAAGTCGCCGCTGGAGACGATGGTGCGGCGGCTTCAGCCGTCGTCGCAGCCGGCTGCGCCGCGGCAGCGTTGCGCTCGTGGTCGCGATAGGATTTCCAGCCCCAAGGCAGGCTTACGAGGTAGAGCACCGAGCCGATCGACAGGATATGCCAGGGATAGCCGATCAGAAGCGCGACGAAGAACACGACGGAGACGAAGACCGGCAGGACCATTTCCGGCGGCACGCGCATCTTCACCGTCTTGCCGGAAAATACCGGCAGCCGCGACACCATCAGGAACGCGATCACCAGCGTATAGGCGGCGGTCAGCGTTGCCGGCGGCTTGGGGACGCCGAGAAACGCCAGATAGAACGGCAGCATCGCAAGGATCGCGCCAGCCGGCGCTGGCACGCCGGTGAAATAGTTCGCCGCAAAAGCAGGCTTGTTCGGATCGTCGATACTGGCGTTGAAGCGCGCAAGCCGCAAGCCACCCGCGATCGCAAACACCATCGCCGCGATCCAGCCGCCGTTGTTCAGCTCCTGGAGCTGCCAGAAATACAGCATCAGCCCGGGCGCGACGCCGAAATTGACGAAATCCGCCAGGCTGTCGAGCTCGGCGCCGAATTTCGACTGGCCCTTGATCATGCGCGCGATGCGGCCGTCGACCCCGTCGAGCACCGCCGCGAATACGATCGCGGCGACGGCGAGCTCCATCCGCCCTTCGATCGACAGGCGGATCGCCGTCAGCCCGGCGCAGATCGCGAGCAAAGTGATGACGTTGGGCACCAGCATCCGTACCGGGATCGGGCGAAACCGGCGGCGGCGCAATTCAGGGTATTTGGGGTCCGGGATCAGCATGCAAGCCATTATATAGCAAGCGCTGGCCCGGTTTGCCATTGGCAGCCGCCTGGCCATTCAGGCGGCCGAAAGTGATTAATCGGCGCGAAAAGTCCGGCCCTGCTCGGTCGAGCCGAAATCGGCCAAGATCGTCTCGCCGGCAATTGCCGTTTGGCCCTCTGAAACCAGCGATCTCGTGCCTTCAGGCAGATAGACGTCCAGACGTGAGCCGAAACGGATCAGGCCGAACCGCTCGCCGGCGCCGATCGACTGGCCTTCCCGCACGAATGAGACAATCCGCCGCGCCACCAACCCGGCGATCTGGACCACGCCGATCCGGCCGTTCGTGGTCGAGATCACCAGCGAGTTGCGCTCATTGTCTTCGCTGGCCTTGTCGAGCTCGGCATTGATGAAGGTGCCGGGCCGGTAGGCGATACGGTCAATGCGACCCGCCACCGGGCTGCGGTTCACGTGGCAGTTGAACACGCTCATGAAGATCGAAATGCGCGGCAGGGGCCGGTCGCCGAGACCGAGTTCGGCCGGCGGCAGCACCTGCGCAACCATCGAGACGCGGCCATCGGCCGGCGACACCACGATGCCATCGCGCACCGGCGTGACGCGGACGGGATCGCGGAAGAACAGTGCGCACCAGATGGTCAGGACGGTGCCGATCCAACCCAGCGGCGTCCAGATCCAGAACAGGATCAGGCTGACCAGCGCAAAGCCGCCGATGAAGGGATAGCCCTCGGGATGAACAGGCGGGATCTGCGCGCGGATGGAATTCGCAATCGACATTAGGGCTCGCTGTTATCTGGCCGACTTCGCTGCCTTTGGAAGTAGCGCCGTATTTGGATTATTCCGCGGCAGTTGCCAAGGGATCTTTGGACAGGGGATCTCTGGCCGGCCCTTTGGGTGGATCATTGAGCGGATCATCGACCGGCGGCGGGGCGCGGTTCGGCGCTTCGTTGCCTTCGTCGATCTGGGCAAGCTTCTCCCGCGCCGCTTCGGCTTCGCGCTGCCTATTCCACATGCTGGCATAAAGCCCGCCGGCAGCCAAAAGCCCGACGTGGGTGCCGCGCTCGGCGATGCGGCCTTGATCCAGCACGATAATTTCATCGGCGCCGACGATCGTCGAGAGCCGGTGCGCAATCACCAGCGAGGTGCGGCCACGCGAGACGCGCTCCAGCGCTTCCTGGATTTCGTGTTCGGTGTGGCTGTCGAGCGCCGAGGTCGCCTCGTCGAGCACCAGGATCGGCGGCGCCTTCAAGACCGTGCGCGCGATCGCCACGCGCTGCTTCTCGCCGCCCGACAGTTTCAGCCCGCGTTCGCCGACCTGGGTTTCGTAGCCCTTGGGCGAGTTGCGGATGAAGCTGTCGATCTGCGCCAGTTGCGCCGCCTCTTCCACCTCGGCATCGCCGGCGTCCCAGCGGCCATAGCGGATATTGTAGCGGATGGTGTCGTTGAACAGCACGGTATCCTGCGGCACCATGCCGATCGAGGCACGCAAGCTCGCCTGCGTGACGTTCCTGATATCCTGGCCGTCGATCAGGATTTTGCCGCTGGAGATGTCGTAGAGGCGGAACAGCAACCGCGAAATCGTCGACTTGCCGGCGCCGGAGGGACCGACGATCGCAACCGTCTTGCCGGCAGGGACCTCGAAGCTGAGGCCTTTAAGGATCGGCCGCTCCGGATCATAGGCAAAGCGCACGTCCTCGAAGCGCACATTCCCGGCGCTGACCACGAGCGGCGCGGCGCCCTCGATATCCTTGATCTCCGGATTGCGCGACAGCACGTTGAACATCTTCTCGATGTCGATGATCGCCTGCTTGATCTCGCGATAGACCATGCCCATGAAGTTCAGCGGCTGGTAGAGCTGGATCATCATGGCGTTGACCATAACGAAATCGCCGACCGTATTGGTGCCGTTGCGCACGCCGATCGCGCACATCAGCATGGTCGCGGTGAGGCCGATCGTGAAGATGACCGCCTGCCCCGTATTGAGCACCGCCAGAGAGGTGTAGGTCTTGACGCTGTTGTGCTCGTAGCGCTCCATCGAACGATCGTAGCGCTCGGCCTCGCGCTGCTCGGCGCTGAAATATTTCACCGTCTCGTAATTGAGCAGCGAGTCGATCGCCTTGGTGTTCGCTTCGGTGTCGGAATCGTTCATCTTGCGGCGGATTTCGATCCGCCATTCGGTCGCGATATAGGTGTAGTACATGTAGATCACGACCGTAATCGCGGTGACCAGCACGTAGCGCCAGTCGAACTGCCACAGCAGCACTGCCATCAGGAGCGACACTTCGACGATCGTCGGGATCAGTTGCAGGATCACCATCCGCACGATCACCTCGATGCCGGTGCGGCCGCGCTCCAGGACCCGCGTCAGGCCGCCGGTCTTGCGCTCCAGATGAAAGCGCAGCGACAATTCGTGCATGTGAACGAAGGTGATGTAAGCAAGCTTGCGCACCGCATGCATGGCGACACGGGCGAAGATGCCGTCGCGAAACTGCGTCAGCACCGCCATCAAGACGCGCACCGCGCCGTAGCTTGCCGTCATCAGCAGTGGCGAGGCAATCAGCCACAGCATCCAGTTCGAAGCTTCGACCGGCGCCGTGCCCATGCCGTTGAGCGCATCGATCGCCCATTTGAAGGTGAACGGCACCGTCAGCGTCGCGAGCTTCGCAGCGAGCAACAGCACCATCGACCAGACCACGCGCATTTTCAGGTCGGCGCGGTCGCCGGGCCAGATATAGGGCCACAGGTGAACCAGCGTCCCGATGAGGGTCGCCTTTTCGGGAGCGTTGTCGGCCGGCAGCTGGGCGGTCGCGGTGTGCGAATCAGGATCAGCCATCACTGAAGCGCCCAACGCAAGATGGCGCACCGGCCGCCCTCAGATGGTTTCTGATGATCTGCATATGTCCGTCATATAAAGCGTTTAACTCTCCCGTACAGCCTTGAAAGATAAATCTTTCCCCCGTTTGGTTTGATTTCGGGCCTATTTCTGCTGCATCAGCGAAGTCAACCAGACTTGAGGTTTTCTGGGTGCAGTGCCACATGGTCTCCATGGATCAAATCAAAACTGTCTGTGTCTATTGCGGCTCCGGCGCCGGCTCCAGCCCCCGCTTTGTCGAAGCCGCCCACGCCTTGGGAAAGAGTTTTGCCGAGAACAAAATCCGGCTCGTTTATGGCGGCGGATCAGTCGGGCTGATGGGTGCGATTGCCCAAGCAACGCTGGATCACGGCGGCCTTGTCACCGGCATCATCCCGGATTTTCTGAGATCGCGCGAACATATGTTGACGCGCGTTCAGGAGATGATCGTCACGCCCGACATGCACGAACGCAAGCGGCTGATGTTCGAACGCTCGGACGCCTTCGTGGCGCTGCCTGGCGGCGTCGGTACGCTGGAGGAACTAGTCGAGCAGATGACCTGGCAGCAACTCGGCCGCCATTCCAAGCCGGTGCTGCTCGCCAACATCGATGGCTTCTGGGAGCCGCTGATCGCGCTGCTCGCGCATATGCGCGAAACCGAGTTCATCCGTCCGTCGCTTGACGTCGATATCCTCAAGGCCGAACGGGTCGAAGACATCGTGCCGCGCCTGCGTGCCGCCGCCGCCCGCGCGCCTGAAGGCACCAAGGAGATGACGCCGGAGGTGGCACGAAGGCTGTAGGCCACCACGGCTTCACTCGCTCGGAAACGTCACGGCCTCGATGCGATTGCCATCGGGATCGATGACGAACGCGGCGTAATATTTGACGCGATCGTGGGGGCGAATGCCCGGTGCGCCGTCGGAACGGCCGCCGGCGCTGAGCGCGGCCGCATGAAACGCGTCGACATCGGCGGGGGTCCTGGCGCGAAGGCAGATGTGGGTCCCGATTTCGGGCGCGACCGGCGCCATGCCAGCGCGCAGGTTGATCCAGAATTCGGGGTAGGTTTTGCCGAAGCCGATCGTGGCGGGACGGGTGACAAGGCGTGAGAGGCCGAGGGCGGCCAGCGTTGGTTCATAGAAGCGCGCGGAGCGTTCGAGGTCGGCGACGCCGACGGAGACGTGATCGATCATGGAAATGGCCCCTGCTCTCTCCCCGTCATTGCGAGCGAAGCGAAGCAATCCATCGCACACCGCTGCACTATGGATTGCTTCGTCGCTTCGCTCCTCGCAATGACGGCGTGTGCGGCACCGCCTTACATCCCTCACACCGGTGCGCCTGATTTCACCAGCTTGTAGACCACCGAATCCATCAGCGCCTGGAACGAGGCATCGATGATATTGGGCGAGACGCCGATCGTGGTCCAGCTTTCGCCGTTCTCGTCCTCGCTCTCGATCAGGACCCGCGTCACCGCTTCCGTGCCGCCATTGAGGATACGCACGCGGTAATCGATCAGCTTCAGGCCTTCGATGTATTTCTGATATTTGCCGAGGTCCTTGCGCAGCGCCACGTCGAGCGCATTCACCGGGCCGTTGCCTTCGGCTGCCGAGATCAGCCGCTCGCCGGCGACATCGACCTTCACCACCGCAAGCGCTACCGTGATACGCTGGCCGTTGGCATTGTAGCGCTGCTCGACATTGACGTCGAACTGCTCGACCTTGAAATATTCCGGCACCCGGCCGAGCGTGCGCCGCGCCAAGAGGTCGAACGAGGCGTTGGCGGATTCATAGGCATAGCCCGCCGCTTCCCGCTCCTTCAATTCTTCGACCAGACGCGCCAGCTTCGGATCGCTCTTCTCATAGGTGATACCGGCGCGGTCGAGTTCGGCCATGACGTTGGAGCGGCCGGCCTGGTCCGACACCAGCACCTTGCGGTGATTGCCGACGGATTCAGGCGAGACGTGTTCGTAGGTCTGCGGATCCTTCAGGACGGCGGAGGCATGAATGCCGGTCTTGGTCACAAACGCGCTTTCGCCGACGTAAGGCGCATGGCGGTTTGGCGCGCGGTTGAGCATGTCGTCCAGCGTCCGCGACACCTTCATCAGCGTCGCCATTTTCTCCGCGGTGACGCCGATCTCGAACGCGTCGGAAAACTCGTTCTTCAGCCGCAGCGTCGGGATCAATGAACAGAGATTGGCATTGCCGCAGCGTTCACCGAGCCCGTTCAGCGTGCCCTGGATCTGCCGCGCACCCGCGCGCACCGCGGCCAGCGAGTTCGCCACCGCCTGCTCGGTGTCGTTATGGGCGTGGATGCCGACATGGCTGCCCGGGATGTGCTTGGTGACAGCGCCCACGATGGTCTCGATCTCGTGTGGCATGGTGCCGCCATTGGTATCACACAGCACCACCCAGCGAGCCCCGGAATCATAGGCCGCCTTGGCGCAGGCGAGCGCGAAATCGGCATTCTCCTTGTAACCGTCGAAGAAGTGCTCGCAGTCGACCATCACCTCGCGCCCCGCGGCCTTGGCGGCGGCGACGCTGTCGCAGATCGAGGCGAGGTTTTCCTCGTTGGTGGTCTCGAGCGCCACCCGCACCTGATAAGCGCTGGACTTTGCGACGAAGCAGATCGCATCGGCCTTGGCTTCGATGAGCGTCGCCAGTCCCGGATCGTTCGAGGCCGAACGGCCGGGACGGCGCGTCATGCCGAACGCGGTGAATTTTGCATGTTCGAGTTTTGGCTTTTCCGCGAAGAACTCGGTGTCGGTCGGATTGGCGCCGGGATAGCCGCCCTCGACGTAGTCGATACCGAGTTCGTCCAGCATCTGCGCGATGATCTGCTTGTCATGCAGGGTGAAATCGACGCCGTTGGTCTGCGCGCCATCACGAAGCGTGGTATCGAACAGATAGAGACGTTCGCGGCTCATGTTGGCGCTCCCGGCGCGGCAGTATCGGCCAGCGTCTTCTGCATTGTGGTATTGGCCAGCCATTCGCCGTTGAGCGAGACGGTGTTGCGCTGCTTGGCGGTGTAGCCGCGCTTCCTGAACAACGGCTCCGCAGTATCGCTGGCATCGACCGTCAGGCTTTTGGCCCCCCGTGCGCCCGCCAGTTTCTCCAGCGCGTCGACCAGCATCGACGCAACGCCCTGCCCTGCCACACTCGGATGGACGTACAGCATGTCGATATGGTCGGCACCCTTCAGCGAGGCGAAGCCGACCGGCGCGTTCTGGATGGTCGCGATCAGCGTCAATTGCCCGGCGAGCTTGTTGCCGAACGCCGCTTCGTCCTCGGCCGCCTGAGCCCAGGCTTCCTGTTGCGCTTCGTTGTAGTCGTCGCCGGTCAGCTCCTCGATGGCGGCAACGAAGATCGCCGCCAGCATCGGAACGTCCGCCGGCAAAAACGGCCGCAAGCCAGGTTTGGGCAATGCCTGTCCCATCGCGTCAAATCACTCCGAACAGTCGCAGGGCCAGTATGACCGCGGCAACGATCAGCGCCCACTTGATGAAGATGTAATAGCGCCAGTGTTTGGGAAACGGGGTATCGGGTTCGTCCATCACGCGATCTCCCAAGTGGTTACAGGTTTTCCGTCCTTGTCCTTGCCGTCCTTGATGGCAACGCCCATCGTGGCGAGCTCATCGCGAATGCGATCGGATTCCTTGAAGTCTTTTCGTGCGCGCGCCGCCGCGCGATCCGCAATCAGGCGGTCGACGTGTTGTGGATCGATACCGCTCGCCTGCTGCTTCCGCCCCTTCCACTCCGCAGCGCTCATCGAGAGGAAGCCGAGCAGGCGAAGCGACGCCGCAAACTCGCCGCGTTCCCGCGCGCCGCCGGACGCTGCCGCGTTGCGCAGGCTGTGCAGGACAGCCATCGCCAGCGCCGTGTTGAGGTCGTCATAGAGCGCCTCGATCATGGCCGGCGACGGCTCGGTGGCCACGGCGTCGGCTGCGATCGCGTACCAGTCATCGAGCGTCTTCGCGCTCTCTTCCACACCCTTCGCGGTCCAGTCGAGTGGCGAGCGGTAATGCGTCTTGAGCATGCTCAGACGCAGCACCTCGCCCGGCCAATCGGCCAGCAATTCGCGGATCGTGAAGAAGTTGCCGAGCGACTTCGACATCTTCTCGCTCTCGATCTGCAGGAAGCCATTGTGCATCCAGACATTCGCCATGCGGTCGGAATGGAACGCGCAGCAGGTCTGCGCGAGTTCGTTCTCATGGTGCGGAAACACCAGGTCGATGCCGCCGCCATGGATGTCGAACTTCTCGCCGAGGTGCTTCCAGGCCATCGCCGAGCATTCGATGTGCCAGCCGGGGCGGCCTTCCACCTTGATGCCCGATGGCGACGGCCATGACGGCTCGCCGGGCTTCGACGGCTTCCACAGCACGAAGTCGGTATTGTCGCGCTTGTACGGCGCAACGTCGACGCGGGCGCCGGCGATCATCTCGTCGAGCGAGCGTTTTGACAGCGCGCCGTAGCGCGGCATCACGGAATTGGCTTCGTTCATCGCCTGCGGCGAAAACAGCACGTGGTCTTCGGCGACATAGGCAAAGCCGCCAGCGACCAGCTTTTCGATGATCGCCCGCATCTCCGGGATGTGTTCGGTCGCGCGCGGCTGCACCGTCGGGGCCAAGCAGCCGAGCGCGGTGACGTCGTCCTGATACTGCTGATACGTCTCTTCGGTGACCTTGCGGATCGCCTCGTTCAGCGGCACGCCGGGATAGTCGCGCGCGGCGCGGACGTTGATCTTGTCGTCGACGTCGGTGATGTTGCGGACATAGGTCACGTGATCGGCGCCATAGCGGTGGCGCAGCACGCGAAACAGCACGTCGAACACGATTGCCGCGCGGCCATTGCCGATGTGGGCAAAGTCATAGACCGTCGGTCCGCAGGCGTACATGCGGATGTTGTCGGCATCGAGCGGCACGAACGGCCGCTTCTCCTTCGTCAAGGTATCGTACAGACGCAGTTCCATGGACCCATCCCTTGCGGCCGGGCGTCCAGTGATCTCATTTTTGAGAAAAGACGGCCTCAGCCAGCGAATCGCTAGCTAATAATCTCGCGGCAAATGGCGCAGATGGCGAGGAGACCGTTCATGGTTCCACCATTGCGGTATCGCAAGCACGCCGTCAAGGCCTTGCTTGTGCCCGATTTGGGGCCGATCAGGCCGCCGAACCCCCGCCATTTCGCTGCCGCCCTCGGCCTTCATGGTTAATCATTATTAACGCTTTGGGCCTATTTCTGAGGGCGGTCTCTTCCCGCTGCCGGTGCCACCATGCGACTTTCCTCCGCACTCATTGCCTGTGCCTTCGTGCTCGCCGCCTCGGCCGCGTCCGCTGACAGCCGCGTCTTCATCGTGGCCAACCAAGCCGACGGTTACGGCGTAGACGAGTGCCTCGCCAGGGGCGACAAATGTGGCGCCTACGCCGCCCGCTCCTATTGTCAGTCACGGGAATTTGCGCAGGCGACCGCTTATCGTCGGGTTGAGCCCGACGAAATCACCAGCGCGGTTCCGATCGGCGGCGGCGACAAGTGTTCAGGCCCGGCGTGCCGCGAATACGTCGCCATTACCTGCGAGCGCTAGAGCCATTAATTCCGTAATTTCAAGGGCCGGTTTGCCACACCCGCGCCCCGGAAACGACGTGACGCTGCCCCGAGAAGCAGCTATTGGATGCGGCCTTGGCCGCAGAACGCCGCCTTGGCCGCGCCATCAGGCTTTTTGAGCCGCGCGGATCAGCTCTCAATGGCCGGATATGCTGGAAATTCGCAACGCTCCCCTCTCCCTTCGAATTTTGACCTGCGCCATCCTGCTCGGCATCTCCGCCCCGAGCGCACCCGCTTTGGCGCAGACGAACGAAGACGCCATGGCGCAGATAAACCAGGACGCCCCGCCACAACAGGGCGCGCAGGCCAATCCAATCTGCATCCGGCTCGAAGGACAACTGGCGACGATCGACCGTGGCGCCGGCACCGGCGACCCGGCCAAGGATGAACAGATCCGCCGCTATCAGGAAGCCCAGGCCAAGCAGCAGGCCGAGCTCGACCGAATCACGCTGCAGGCCAGGCGCATGGACTGCGAAAGCTCGGGCTTCTTCTCGCTGTTCAACGGCCGTTCCGCCCAGTGCGGCCCGGTGAACAACCAGATCCAGCAGATGCGCGCCAATCTCGACCAGATCACCACCAGCCTAGAGCGGCTGCGCAGCGGCGGCATTGGCGGCGCGGACCGCGAAAACCAGCGCCGCTCGGTGCTGGTGGCGCTCGCGCAGAACAATTGCGGTCCGCAATATGCCGCGGCCGCGCGCGGCCCAGGCAACTTCATCGACAGCCTGTTCGGCAACAACCAGACGCTGCCGCCGCCGAGCGCCGATCTCGCCGCGCCATCCGGCACCTTCCGCACCGTCTGCGTCCGCAGCTGCGACGGCGCCTATTTCCCGGTCTCATTCGCGACCGTGCAGGCCCGCTTCCAGGACGATGAGAGGACCTGCAAGGCACTGTGCCCGGCGGCTGAGGCGAACCTGTTCGCCTATCGCAATCCCGGCGAAGACATCAACCAGGCGGTCTCGATCAACGGCCAGCCTTATTCTTCACTGCCGAACGCATTCAAATTCCGCACCGAGTTCAACGCATCCTGCTCCTGCAAGCCCGCGGGCCAGACCTGGTCCGAAGCGCTGAAATCCGTCGACGACAAGGCGGCGGTCGAACAGCAGGGCGACATCATCGTCACCGAGGAAAGTGCGAAGCGGATGCAGCAGCGCGGGCAGTCGAAAGGCGCGCCGCCGCCCAAGAAGGGCGCCGCGCCCGCAGGCACCACCGCCGCCGCGCCTGCACCGACGACGGCTCCGGCTGATGCGACCGCTACGACCAACGACAAGGACAAGCCGATCCGCACCGTCGGTCCGACCTTCATCCCGCCGAAGCAGTAGAGAAAGCGCCCTACCCCTCGAACGCATCCGCCGAGGCGCGGCCGGCGCGGGCGACCAGTTTTTCGTCGGGTGCGGGCAGCGCCTTGCCGTTGTCGCGGAAGCGGTTGGTGATGGGATAGCGGCGATCGCGGCCAAAGTTCTTTTCCGTCACCTTGACGCCCGGCGCGGCCTGCCGCCGCTTGTATTCGGCGACGTTGAGCAGGCGATCGATCCGCGTCACCATTTCAGCCGGGAAACCGGCCGCGATGATCGTGGCCAACGGCTCCTCGCGCTCGACCAGACGTTCCAGAATCCCGTCCAGCATCTCGTACGGCGGCAGCGAATCCTGGTCGGTCTGGTTCTCGCGCAGCTCCGCCGTCGGCGGCCGGGTAATGATGTTGACCGAGATCACCTCGCCTGACGGCCCGAGCGCGCCATCCGGCTTCCACTCGTTGCGCAGACTCGATAGCCGGAACACTTCGGTCTTGTAGATGTCCTTGATCGGATTGAAGCCGCCATTCATGTCGCCATAGATCGTGGCGTAACCAACCGACATTTCCGACTTGTTGCCTGTGGTCACTACCATCGCGCCAGTCTTGTTGGAAATCGCCATCAAGAGCGTGCCGCGGGTGCGCGCCTGCAAATTTTCTTCGGTGATATCGCGCGGCAGCCCCGCGAACGGGCCGGAGAGGATTTTCTCGAAGCCGTTCACGGCATCCGCAATCGGCAGCACCTCGTAGCGGATGCCGAGCGCCTTCGCGAGTCTTGCAGCGTCGTCCAGTGACACCTGCGCGGTGAAGCGGAACGGCAGCATCACGCCGCGAACCTGGTCGGCGCCGAGCGCATCCACCGCAATCGCCGCGCACAGCGCGGAATCGATGCCGCCGGAGATGCCGAGCAAGACGCCCGGAAAGCCGTTCTTGCGGACGTAGTCGCGCAGGCCCAGCACGCAGGCGGCGTAATCGCCCTTGTCGCCCTCGAGCAGGGGCACTATGGGGCCCGAGCAGCGCCAGCCGTCGGCGCTCTTGGTCCAGCGCAGCGTGGTGATGTTTTCCTCGAAGGCGGGCAGTTGCGCCGCCACCGACAGATCAGCGTTCAGCGCAAACGACGCCCCGTCGAACACCAGTTCGTCCTGCCCGCCGATCTGGTTGAGATAGACCAGCGGCAGCCCGCTCTCGGTGACGCGGGCAACGGCAATCGACAGCCGGAGGTCGTTCTTGTCGCGTGCGTAGGGCGAACCGTTCGGCACGAGAAGGATTTCCGCGCCGGTCTCGGCGAGGCATTCGACGACGTTCTCGTATTCTTCGGACTCTTCGAGCCAGATGTCCTCGCAGATGGGGACGCCGACCCGGATGCCCTTGACCGTCACCGGCCCGGAAGCCGGTCCCCGGGAGAACAGCCGCTTTTCGTCGAACACGCCGTAATTCGGCAGGTTCGCCTTGAAGCGCAACGCGGCGATGCTGCCCTGATCAAGCAGCGCGCAGGCGTTATAAAGCTTGCCGTCCTCGACCCAGGGCGTGCCGATCAGAACAGCCGGACCACCGCCCGCAGTCTCGCGCGCCAACTCTTCGACCGCTGCGCGGCAGGCGGCCTGGAAGGCTGGCTTCAGCACCAGATCTTCCGGCGGATAGCCGCAGATGAACAATTCGGGCAGCAGCACGAGATCGGCGCCATCGGCCGCGGCCTTGTCACGCGCGGCGCGGGCCTTGGCGGCGTTAGCTGGCACGTCGCCGACCGTCGGGTTCAACTGCGCCAGCGTGATCGTAAAAGTGTCAGTCATGGAAGCGATGGTGCCTTGCACAAGAGCAAACTGCAATTGCTGCCTTGATAGCGTTTTGGAGCGAAAGCCTGCCCCGGACAGGATCCGGGGTGGACACCCGTTCGCGTGAAGAAAACGCCTCAAAACAAGAACTTAGATATGCGGTTCTGATGCCAATCAGAACCGCATATCTAAATGGCGCCTATGCGTTCGGCGAGGGCGAACAGCCAGAACAGGCCGGCCATCAACAGCGCCACGCCGACCGCCGCCGACCCCATGTCCTTAACCTGGCCGATCTTCGGATCGTGATCGGTGGTCAGGCGGTCGGCAAGCTTTTCGATCGCGGTGTTGAGCAGCTCGACCACCAGGACAAAAGCGACGGCCGCAACCAGTTCCACGCGGCGCATGGTGGTCGTGCCGATCAGCCAGGCCAACGGCACCGACAGCACCAGCGCGATCAGTTCCTCGCGGACGGCCTGCTCCGAACGGATCGCAAAGGCGAGGCCGTTACGCGTGTTGATGGTGGCCCGCCAGAGTCGCAGCAAATTAAAGTCCCGCTGCGGCCGGCATCGGCTGGGCTTTACCCGCGCGTTCCTGCTTCAGCAGTTCGGCAATCAGGAAAGCCAGATCGATCGATTGTTCGGCGTTGAGGCGGGGATCGCAGACCGTGTGGTAGCGGTCGTTGAGGTCCTCGTCGGTGATGGCGCGCGCGCCGCCGATGCATTCGGTGACGTCCTGGCCGGTCATCTCCAGATGCACGCCGCCAGCATGGGTGCCTTCGGCGGCGTGGATCGCGAAGAACGACTTCACCTCCGACAGCACCCGGTCGAACGGACGGGTCTTGTAGCCTGATGTCGAGGTGATGGTGTTGCCGTGCATCGGATCGCACGACCAGACCACGATCCGCCCTTCCCGCTGTACGGCGCGGATCAGCGGCGCCAGATGATCGCCGACCTTGTCCGAGCCGAAGCGGTTGATCAGCGTCAGCCGTCCCGGCTCGTTGTCGGGATTGAGGATGTCGATCAGCTTGAGCAACTCATCCGGCTTCAGCGAGGGACCGCATTTCAGGCCGATCGGGTTCTTGATGCCGCGGAAATATTCGACATGGCCGTGGTCGAGCTGGCGGGTGCGGTCGCCGATCCAGATCATATGGCCTGACGTCGCGTACCAGTCGCCGGTGGTGGAATCGACCCGCGTCATGGCCTGCTCGTAACCCAGCAGCAGCGCCTCGTGGCTGGTGTAGAAATCGGTGGCGCGCAGTTCGGGATGGCTTTCGAGGTCGAGCCCGCAGGCGCGCATGAAGTTCAGCGCGTCGGAAATTCGATCCGCCAGTTCCTTGTACCGGCGGGACTGCGGCGAATCCTTGAGGAAGCCCAGCATCCACTGGTGCACGCTGCCGAGATTGGCAAAGCCGCCGGTCGCAAACGCGCGGAGCAGGTTCAGCGTCGCCGCCGACTGCCGGTACGCCATCAACTGGCGCTGCGGATCGGGGATACGCGCCTCCGGCGTGAAAGCGATGTCGTTGATGATGTCGCCGCGATAGCTCGGCAGCTCGACGCCATTGACTTTTTCGGTGTTCGACGAGCGCGGCTTTGCGAACTGCCCGGCGATGCGGCCGACCTTCACCACCGGCAGCGCGCCGGCATAGGTCAGAACCACGGCCATCTGCAGCAGCACGCGGAAGAAGTCGCGGATGTTGTTGGCGCCGTGCTCGGCAAAGCTCTCGGCGCAATCGCCGCCCTGCAGCAGGAAGGCCTCGCCGGCCGCCACGCGGGCCAGCGCCTTCTTCAGGTTGCGGGCCTCGCCAGCGAACACCAGCGGCGGAAACGTAGCAAGCTGCGCCTCGACGTCGGCCAATGCCTTGGCATCGGGATAATCGGGGACCTGCAGCACCGGCCTGGTGCGCCAGCTGTCGGGCGTCCACCGCTCGGACATGACGTTAACTCCTGAGCAAAAACCGCAACTTATCGACGGTTACGAAGGCCGGGTTATACACAGGCCGCGGGCCGACCGCCAGTTAGATTTCCGGTAGTCCTGACAAGCTCTTGCGGCGAAATCCGAATTCGCATTTGCTATGGCCGCTCGCAAAGCTGGCAGGAGAACACGGTGGCCGAGCCGGGGCTGGACGACATATTTAGCGACGATATTACGGTGCCCGCGACAGATGGATACCCCCTTGCCGCGACGCTGTTTCTGCCCCGCGGGGCCAAGCGCCATGCGGTCCTGGTCAATTCGGCAACCGCCGTTCCCCGCAAGCTCTACCGGGGTTTTGCCGGCTACCTCGCCCACCGTGGCTGCGCGGTTCTGACCTACGATTATCGCGGCACCGGCGACTCTAGGCAGCAGGCGCTGACCGGCTCAATCAGGCCGAAATCGCTGGTCGGCTTCAAGGTCTCGATGTCGGACTGGGCAGCCCAGGATATCACCGCGGCGGTCGCCTGGATGCGCGAGCGTTACAAGGCGCTGCCCTTCGCCTATGTCGGGCATTCGTTCGGCGGCCAGGCGCTCGGCCTGTTGCCGAACAATTCGGAAATTTCGCGCGCCCTCTTGATCGCCGCGCAAGCCGGTTACTGGAAACTGATGACGGCGCCGGAGCGCTACCGCGTCTATGTCCTGCTGAATTTCATCGGCGTCCCCTTAACCCGCGCCCTCGGCTACATGCCCGGCAAAGCCGGCCTCGGCATGGATCTGCCAAAGGATGCATTCCTGCAATGGGTCCGCTGGGTGATGAGCCCGCGCTATCTGTTCGATGATGCCAGGCTCGAAGCCGTGCAGAATTTCCCGAACTACAAGGGCGCGCTACGCGCACTCTGCATGTCTGACGATCCCTGGGCGACACGGCCGGCGATCGAATTGTTGTGTTCGGGATTTACCTCGACCGCGCCCGAGATCATCACAGTGAGGCCTGCAGATACCGGCGTGAGCAAGATCGGGCATATGGGATTTTTCCGGCCCGAGCATCGCGACACACTGTGGCGCGGGGCCGCGGAATGGATTCAGGCGGAGGAGTAGCTTACCTCACCACGCCGGCCGCGTCGCCGTCGTCGCCGGGCAAGACGTATTCGACCGCCAGCAGCCCTCCTTCAACGATGAGAAACGCAACCGCGCCGCCTAGCCAGCCGAAGAACGCAATTGCAAAGGCCAACAGGAGCAAGGCGCATACGACATCCGCCAGGATCTTGCCGCTCCGCTCGATCGCGTCCTGTCCTCTGGAAAAGTAAGCCATGGCCTCTCCGTCCACGTGCCATCAACCACCGATGCAACGTGGCACAAAGACGGGAGTTCCGTTCACCCCTCGGCATCACCGCCCCGGTCGCGACTTTACGCGTGCTCCGGCAAGGCCGGACGTTCTCCGTCCGGCTGTTGAAACCAGTTCCCATTTTCCGAATTAGCCTTCTCAATGAGGCGAGAGGCCACCCATGGAAGGAATTCGCAACGCCGCGCATCTATGCATCGATATGCAAAACATCTTCGCAAAGGGCGGCGTGTGGGAAACGCCATGGATGGAGAAGGTATTGCCGGTGATCTCGGAGATTGCCGCGCGATATCCGGAGCGGACGGTATTCACGCGCTTCATCACGCCCGAGCGGCCGCAAGATCGTCGCGGCCAGTGGCAGGCGTATTTCACCAAATGGAAGCGCGCGACGCGCGGCGAACTCGCACCCGGTGCGCTCGATATCGTGCCGGCGCTATCACGATATTCACCGCCGGCCCTGGTCGTCGACAAGCCCGCCTACTCGGCGTTCTTCGGATCGCGGCTCGGTCATCTGCTCGTCGAGCGGCATGTCGGCACGGTGGTTGTGTCAGGCGCGGAGACCGATGTCTGCGTGCTCGCCACGGTGCTCGGCGCGGTCGATCTCGGCTTCCGCGTCGTCATCGTACAAGATGCGCTGTGCAGTTCCTCGGACACCGGCCATGATGCGCTGATGACTATGTATCGGACGCGGTTCAACGAGCAGATCGAGTTGGTCAGCGCCGCGGAACTATTCGACATGTGGCGTCCGGAATAGATGCGCCGGCGGGCCCCGGAACCGGCGCTCCCGCTACAACGTTGAGACGGCAGCAATCATCGCGCGAAAGGATCGATCCATGGCGGCGCCGGACATTCGCAAGGAAATGCCGCCCGTCAAATTGCCGCGCGAGGAATTCGAGAGGCGCTATCGCGGCCGCTTCGTCGATCCGGTCTTCCAGCCGCTTCAGCGCGAGCTCGACGCCATCGTCGCGGCGGCATGGGACGCCTATAGCCATTCGCGCAAGGCCCCGCTGACCCGCAAGGCAGGCGCGGGCTTCGCCGATCCCGAGTACGAAATCGCGGTGGACTGGCTCGCCGCACGCGAGGCCATTCTCGAAGCGCAGCGGCGCCACGACGACGCCGCCGCGCAGCCGCGCATCCTCATCATCAACGGCTCGGCGCGCAGCGAGCATACCTGCCCCGGCGAGACGTCCAAGACGTGGCGGCTGGTCAAGCTCGCCGAGCCGGTGCTGATCGAAATGGGATTTGCGGTCGACATTCTGGATCTGTCGCGGCTAACGTCGGAATATGGCCGGCAGATTCATCCCTGCAAATCCTGCATCGCCACCGCGATGCCGCTCTGTCACTGGCCCTGCAGTTGCTATCCAAACTATTCGCTCGGCCAGACCGACGACTGGATGAACGAAATCTATCCGCTCTGGGTGGCAGCGCACGGCATCCTGATCGTGGCGCCGGTGAACTGGTATCACGCGTCGACGCCGCTGAAGGCGATGATGGATCGCCTGGTTTGCGCCGACGGCGGCAATCCCGATCCGACGTCCACCCACGGCAAGCACGCTGACCAGGCCAAGGCGCTCGAATTGAAGGGCTGGCCGTATCCGCGCCATCTGGCCGGCCGGCATTTCGGGCTTGTGATTCACGGCGACAGCGGAGGCGCGGAGACGATGCGCCGCTCGCTGTCGGACTGGCTGACCGACATGGCGCTGATCTCGGCCGGCCGCACCGCCGAAGCCGAGGGCTATGTCGGCTACATGGAGCCCTACGCCACCTCGCATCAGGCGCTGGATGAGGACCGCGAATTCCACGACGAAGTGCGCAATGCGGCACGCGCGCTGGGCAATGCGGTGAAGTTGGCGCGGGCGGGGAAGCTCAAAAATCCCGCCGAGGGGCTCGTCAATCCAAATCCGAAATAGCTATGTAGGAAGGGTGGAGCGACTTGTCCGCCGTAGCTCGCCAGAGCGAAGGCAGAAGCGATACCCATCACCTCTCCGCGCAAGAAATGATGGGCTTCGCTGCGCTCGACCCCCATCCTACACGCCTCCCGCTACCCTCACTTTCCGTAACTATAAAACCCCTGCCCGGTCTTGCGGCCGAGATGACCGGCGGCGACCATTTCCTTCAAGAGCGGCGCGGGGCGGTATTTCGGGTCATTGAAGCCCTGGTAGAACACTTCCATTACCGACAGCATGGTGTCGAGACCGATCATGTCGGCGAGCGCCAGCGGGCCGATCGGGTGATTGCAGCCGAGCTTCATACCGGCGTCGAGGTCTTCCGCCGTCGCCAGTCCCTCCTGCAGCGCAAAGATCGCCTCGTTGATCATCGGGCAGAGGATGCGGTTGACCGCAAAACCCGGGCTGTTCTTCGCCGTGATCGACACCTTGCCGATCCGTTTTGCAAAGGCTTCCGCCTTGGCATGGGTATCGTCGGAAGTTTGCAAGCCCCGGATCAATTCCAAAAGCGCCATCAGCGGCACCGGATTGAAGAAGTGCATGCCAATGAAGCGGTCCGGCCGGTCGGTCGCCGCGGCGAGTTTCGTAATCGAGATCGAGGACGTGTTGGTCGCGAGCAGCGCCTGCGGCCGCAGTTTTGGGCAAAGGTCCTTCAGGATTTTCACCTTCAGCTCTTCATTCTCGGTCGCCGCCTCGATCACGAGATCGCAGGTGGAAAACTTCGCCGTGTCCGTGGTCGTCGTAATGCGCGCCAGCGCCGCCTGCCGGTCGGCGTCGGTCATCTTCTGCTTGTTGACCAGCCGCTCCAGGCTGTTGGAGACGACAGACATGCCCCGCGTCAGCGCGGCATCGGAAATGTCGGTCATGACGACAGGAAGCCCGGCAGCGGCACACACCTGCGCAATGCCGTTGCCCATCGTGCCTGCGCCTACGATCCCGATTGACTCAACCATGAGGAAAACTCCGTTATTGAATGCTTGCCTGCACCGTTATCAGAGTGCCGCCGCCATCGGTAGTGTGCATGGCGTAGCCCGCATGAGCGCAGCGATATGCGGGGAGACAGACCCGGATCTCGCTGCTCATCCGGGCTACGGATCGGGACGTGGTTTGATGGGTATCGCTTCGTTCCACCCATCCTACGGCCCTACTCCGCCGCCTGCCTCACATACCGCGCCGTCGGCGTCCGCATGGTCACCAATTCCTCGGCCGCCGTCGGATGCAGCGCGATCGTCGCATCGAAATCGGCTTTGGTCGCCTTCATCTTCACAGCGATGGCGACCGCCTGGATGATTTCGGCCGCGGTGTCGCCGACGATGTGACAGCCGAGCACGCGGTCCGTCGTGCCGTCGACCACGAGCTTCATCAGCACGCGGGTGTCGCGGCCGGACATGGTCGCCTTGATCGGGCGGAAATCGGCCTTGTAGATATCGACATGGCTCACTTGCGCGCGCGCCTGCGCTTCGGTCAGGCCCACCGTGCCGACCTCGGGCTGCGAGAACACCGCCGTCGGAATGGTGGAGTGATCGACCTGCACCGGGCGTTTGCCGAACACAGTGTCGGCAAAGGCATGGCCCTCGCGGATCGCGACCGGCGTCAGATTGAGGCGATGGGTGACGTCGCCGATCGCATAGATGTTGGCCACGGACGTCTTCGACCACTCATCGACGGCGATGCCGCCATTGACGGGATTGATGGCGACGCCGGGCTTCTCGAGCCCGAGATTGGCGACGTTCGGGTGGCGGCCGATCGCGAACATCACCTTCTCCGAGGCGATGCTCGAGCCGCTGGATAGATGTGTGGTGTATTCATTGCCGTGCTTGTCCACTTTATCGATGGTGCAGCCGGTGATGATCGTAATGCCCTGCTTCTCCATCTCGGCGCGGACATGCTTGCGGACGTCCTCGTCAAAGCCGCGCAGAATATTGTCGCCGCGATAGACCACCGTCACATCGGAGCCGAAGCCGGCAAAGATGCCAGCGAATTCCAGCGCGATATAGCCGCCGCCCTGGATCACGATACGCTTCGGCAGCTCGGTGAGGTGAAACGCCTCGTTGGAAGAAATCACGTGCTCGATGCCGGGGATCTCCCGCCCATGGTTAGGCGCGCCGCCGGTCGCGATCAGGATGTATTTTGCGGTGATCGTTTCGCCGGTCAACAGGCGCAGCGTGTGGGCGTCTTCCAGCACCGCGCGCGTCTTGACAATGCGCGCGCCTGATTTCTCGACATTAGCGGCGTAGATGCCTTCCAGCCGGGCGATCTCCTTGTCCTTGTTGGCAACAAGTGTGGGCCAATCAAAGGAGACTTCGGGAACGGTCCAGCCGAAACCTTTTGCGTCCTCGATCTCGTGGCGGACGTGTGAGCCGAGCACGAACAGCTTTTTCGGCACGCAGCCGCGGATCACGCAGGTGCCGCCCATCCGGTATTCTTCGGCAACCATGACCTTTGCGCCATGGCCGGCGGCGATGCGGGCGGCGCGAACGCCGCCCGAACCACCGCCGATGACGAACAGATCGACGTCGAACTCAGCCATCTCAACCCCGCCCGAAGCCGCTTCTGGTTAGCTCTTTTGACGCGTTTTCTTCTTCACGCGAACCGGAAGGCCACTTCGCTCGAAAACGCTATGGTTCAAATATCCTTGCCGCGCTTCTTCATCTCGGCGCGGAACTGGCCGTTGATGGTTTCGGCAAAGGCCTGCGCCCACTGGTTCATGTAGGACATGCTGAACTGGATGGCGCGGGGCTCGCTGGCGAGCAGCTTCTGGCCGAGCGGCGACTTGTAGAAGGTCACGAGGTCCTTCAGCTCCTGCTCGGTGAACTCGTTGGCGTAGACCTGCGCCATGCCCTCGCCGATTTCCTTTTCGCGGCCGGCGAGATTCTTGGCCACGATCACGGCGACCTCGTTGAGGTCCTTCTGGTAGTTCAGGTTACTCTGCATCAGCACGTTCTTGGTCTGCTCGACGAGATTGGGAACGGCGTTGGCATACATTGCGCTCGCGTTCTTCATCGCCAGGATTTCCTTGGCGGCGGCAATCGCCGCCGGTGAGCCGGGCTTGAGTTGCGCGGTCCCAGGCGCCGCGGGCGCGTTCTTCTGCTGTGCGCCGGCCGGAACGCCGGTCAGGGCCAGACCCACCGCTAGGCCGGCCGCCGACAAAATCCGTGAAAGCCTCTTCATTCCGATTCTCCTCGATTACCGGCGTTACCGCCGCTCAACTACGCGAATTCCCTGAGCACCTGCCAGGACGGCGGTGCTGGCCAGGCCAATGAACAACCCGTGCTCGACGACACCCGGGATCAGGCTCAACAGGCCCGCCAGACGCGGCGCATCGGCGATGCGCCCGAGATGGGCATCGACAATCCAGTGGCCGCCATCGGTGACAAAAACGTGGCCGTCCTTGCCCTTGCGGAGCCCCATTTGCCCGGAAACGCCGCTTTGGGCAAATGCGGCCGCCATGGCCCGCTGGGTGGCGGCCAGCCCGAACGGAACCACTTCTACCGGTAGGGGAAAACGGCCGAGAACATCGACCCATTTGGTATCGTCGGCAATCACGATCATGCGATCCGACGCCGCCGCCACGATCTTCTCCCGGAGCAGCGCCCCGCCGCCGCCCTTGATCAGGTTGAGGGCGGGATCGACCTCGTCGGCACCATCGACGGTGAGGTCGAGCCGGTCGACTTCATCGAGCGTGGTCAGCGGAATTTTGCAGGCTTCGGCCTGGGCGCGGGTCGCTTCCGAGGTCGGCACGCCGATCACCTTCATCCCGCCGGCAACCCTCTCGCCGAGCAGTTCGACGAAATGCTTGGCAGTCGAGCCGGTGCCGAGCCCGAGCTTCATGCCAGCCTGCACATGCTCCAGCGCCCATGCCGCCGCTTGCCGCTTAAGTTCATTCATATCCACGTGCTGACAATGCTCCCAGAATCCGCCGATCCGCGGGCGCATGTCTAGCGTCGTTTTGTCGGCAGGAACAGCGCCGTGGCCCGTCTAAATTGCCCGAATAAGGTTGTCCGCTGTGTCGAGGCGGCACTTGCACGAACGCCCGCCGGCGGATAGCGAATTCCGGATGAGCCTTCCCCGCACTGTAGTCTTCGACCTCGACGGCACCCTGGTCGACACCGCACCCGACCTGATCGCCGCGCTCAATTTCGTGCTCGATCGCGAAGGATTGCCCCCGGTACCGATGCGTGCCGCGCGCAACATGATCGGCGCCGGTGCCCGCAAGCTGATCGAACGGGGGCTGGAGCTGGAAGGCCGTCCAATAAGCACTGGCGACATCGACCGGCTTACCAGGAACTTTGTCGATTATTATGGCGCCCATATCGCCGTCGAATCGCGCCCCTTTGAGGGGCTGGAGGCCGCGCTCGACGATCTCGAGGCGCAGGGCTGTCGTTTTGCAGTTTGCACCAACAAGCTGGAATGGCTGTCGAAGCGGCTGCTCGATGAACTGGGCTTGAGCGGACGATTCGCTGCGATCTGCGGCGCCGACACGTTCGGAGTCTCCAAGCCCGACCCCGTGATCCTGCAGCAGACGGTGGCGCGCGCTGGCGGGGATATTGGCGCGACCATCATGGTGGGCGACGCGGGACCTGACGTCGGCGTCGCCAGGCGGGCCGGTGTTCCCGTGATCGGGGTCGAATTCGGCTACACCGACGTTCCGATCGCCCAGCTTAAGCCCGACCGGCTGATCGGACATATGCGCGAATTACCAGCCGCCGTGGATGGGCTCAGCAAGGCTGTCTTGCGGGATTAATCACTTGATTTCATTGTAGTTTACCTTACCATCGGTGTTCGCGGGCTCAAGCCGACCGCGCCGCTGGCGAAACTGCGCAAGCCGATGCGGGCGAAGAAGCAAGCCAAGGCCGCCGCGGCGCCGGCTGCCCCCGCGGCACAGTCCGCCACGCGATGGTCCCGCCCCCTGGGAGCCTCCTCCGACGGGTTGCGGATTGTAGGCACCGTACAAGGTGCCTAGATTGTGCTAGCGAACCACCACGCGCCCCCTTTAGAGGCAGTTTGAATGAGCGGCTCCCCGTCATCACCCGATCAGCTGACACGTCCGATGGTCGATCCCTTCGGCCGGACCATCCGGTATCTGCGCGTGTCGGTGACCGATCGCTGCGACCTGCGCTGCTTCTACTGCATGTCCGAGGACATGACGTTCCTGCCGAAGAAGGATCTCCTGACGCTGGAGGAGCTCGACCGGCTGTGCTCGGCCTTCATCGCCAAGGGCGTGCGCAAGATCCGCCTCACCGGCGGCGAGCCGCTGGTCCGGCGCAACGTGATGTCGCTGGTGCGCTCGCTGTCGCGGCATCTTGGAACCGGCGCGCTCGATGAGCTGACGCTGACCACCAACGGCTCGCAACTGGCGCGCTTTGCGGCCGAACTGCGCGACTGCGGCGTTCGCCGCGTCAATGTCTCGCTCGACACACTCGATCCCGCAAAGTTCCGCGCCATCACGCGCTGGGGCGATCTCGACAAGGTTCTGGCCGGCATTGAGGCCGCACGGGACGCAGGGCTTGCGGTCAAGATCAACGCGGTAGCGCTGAAGAACATGAACGAGGAAGAGATTCCCTCGCTGATGGAATGGGCGCACGGCAAGGGCATGGCGTTGACGCTGATCGAAGTCATGCCGATGGGCGACATCGGTGAAGGGCGCATCGACCAATACGTGCCGCTCTCGCTGCTCCGCGCCCGCCTCGCCCAGCATTACACGCTAACCGATCTCGACGACAACACCGGCGGCCCCGCTCGCTACGTCCGGGTCACTGAGACCGGCGGCAAGCTCGGCTTCATCACGCCGATGACGCATAATTTCTGTGAATCCTGTAACCGGGTACGGATCACCTGCACCGGCACGCTGCACACCTGCCTCGGCCACGAGGATGCCTCCGATTTGCGCAAACCGTTGCGGGCCTCCGCCGATGACGACCTGCTCTCGGCAGCGATCGATCGCGCCATCGGGCTGAAGCCGAAGGGCCACGACTTCATCATCGACCGCCGGCATAACCGCCCGAGCGTCTCGCGCCACATGAGCGTGACCGGCGGCTAGTTAACGCGGTCCATATCGTCCGACGCATTTTCCGATTGACGCTATTGCAGCGCGCTGGAATGGTGCGGCTGCTTCACGCCAGCATGGCCGGACAGGCCACCGCACCTAAACGGAGCGGCAAAGACGGCGGAAGCGTAAAAGGGGAGGACGATCGATGCAATCGATCGCGACATCGGCGATGGCGTCGTGGCCACCGCCCGGGCAGGTATTATGCGGCCGCTATTAGCGCTCAGCGCCGGCATCGATCTGCTTAACGAAAAGATCGGCAATCTCTGCAACTTTCTGGTCCTCGCAGCATGCACGGTTAGCGCCGGCAACGCGATGATCCGCTACGCGTTCGGCTATAGCTCCAACGGCTGGCTCGAACTGCAGTGGTACATGTTCGCCATCTTCGTGATGTTCGGCGCCTCCTATACCTTCAAGCGCAACGAACATGTTCGCGTCGAAATCTTCTATTTGATGCTCTCTGAACGCGGCCAGCTCTGGCTCGACCTGATCGGAACGCTGTGCTTCCTGATCCCGGCCTGCCTGCTGCTGACCTGGCTGTCCTGGCCGTTCTTCCTGCAGGCCTATGCCGTCGGCGAGGAATCCAGCAACGCCGGAGGCCTCTTACGCTGGCCGATCAAGCTCGTCGTGCCCGCGGGCTTCGTGATGCTCGCACTGCAGGGCGTCTCGGAGGTGATCAAGCGCATCGCCGCGCTGCAGAATCTCGTGACCATCGACGCTAGGTACGAAAGACCGGTGCAATGATCACGCTGGAAATGATGCCGCCGCTGATGTTCGGCGGACTGATTCTGGCGATGCTGATCGGCTTTCCCGTCGCGTTCACGCTGGCCGCGGTCGGCTTCTCGTTCGGCTTTCTCGCGATCCATCTTGGCTTTTTCGACTTCAGCTTCATGCAGGCGATTCCGGGCCGCATCTTCGGCAGCGTGCTGGCAAACGAATTGCTGCTGGCGATCCCCTTCTTCACCTTCATGGGCGCGGTCCTCGAACGATGCGGCCTGGCCGAAGACATGCTGGATTCGATGGGCCAGTTGTTCGGCCCGGTGCGCGGCGGATTAGGGTACTCCGTCATCATCGTCGGCTTCATTCTCGGTGCGATTACCGGCACGGTGGCGGCCCAGGTTATCGCCATGGCACTGATCTCGATGCCGGTAATGATCCGCTATGGCTACAACATGCGCTACATCACCGGCGTGCTGGCGGCCTCGGGCACCATCACCCAACTGGTGCCGCCGTCGCTGGTGCTGATCGTACTGGCCGACCAGCTCGGCAAGTCGGTCGGCGACATGTATCTCGGTGCCTGGGGACCGTCGCTGTTCCAGATCGCGCTGTTCGCCGGCTACACCTTTCTGCTCGGCATCATCAAGCCGGACCACGTGCCGCCGGTGCCGAGGTCGGCGTTGACGCTGACCGGCTGGCCGCTATGGCGAAAATGCCTGATGGGAATTATCCCCTCGGCGGTGCTGATCTTCGTCGTGCTCGGCACCATGATGCTGGGCCTGGCGACACCGACCGAAGCCGGCGCGATGGGCGCCGTGGGCGCCGTCGTGCTTGCCGCAATACACCACAAGGAATTCAGCGCAGCCGGTAACAGGGTTCTGCTGATAGGCATCATCGCCGCAGGCGTCGGAACGATTCTCGGAATCCTCTACACGGGCAGCTTTCTGTTCAAGATCGCCTTCGCAATCACCTATCTCGCCGTGATCTGGATTTGTCTGGAAGCCGTGCGGATTCCCGACCTGCGCGACTTGATCCGTCAGGGCTATCAGTCGACGATGCGGCTCACCTCGATGGTGGTGTTCATCCTGATCGGCTCGACCTGCTTTTCCGTGGTGTTCCTCGGCGTCTCCGGCGGCGTCTGGCTGGAGCACATGCTGACCTCGGTACCCGGCGGGGTCTGGGGCTTCCTGATCTTCATCAACCTGTTCATCTTCTTCCTGGCGTTCTTCCTCGACTTCTTCGAGATCGCCTTCATCATCCTGCCGATGGTTGCGCCGATTGCGCAAAAGGTGCTGGCGCCGGTGGTCGGTGCGGATGCCGCGCTGATCTGGTTCGGCGTCATGCTGTGCGTCAACATGCAGACGTCGTTCCTGCATCCGCCGTTCGGATTTGCGCTGTTTTACCTGCGCGGCGTGGCGCCCAAGGAGGTCAAGAGCTCCGACATCTATTGGGGAGCGATCCCCTGGATCGGCCTGCAGATCATCATGGTCGTGCTGGTGATCGCTTTCCCCTGGACCGTTACCGCATTGCTGGACAAGCCGGTGAGCGCCGAGGACCTCAGCAAGATCAAGATCGAGGTTCCGCAGATTGAATTGCCGCCGCTGGATTTCGGTCCGCTCAAGCAGCAGTAGAGGTCGCTCCGGCAAACAATGACTCGTTGATGAAATCGTGCCTGCGGCCTGCCTCCCGGGCCAAGGCGCAGTGGTATTCCGCAGACGAAATATTCCCCTTCAATATCAACAAACTTCCGATTGACGGCGGCAGCGAGCGCTGGTTTGGTGCATCGGCTTCATGCTAGCTCGGCAGGATAAGCCGGCTGCGCCCAACAGCGCGGTCAAGACAGCAGAGGCGTCAGTCTGGGAGGGTCATCGTTGCAATCGCTCTTGAAATTGAGCCGGGGAATCGACGCGTTCACACGGTGGACCGGCAAACGCCTGGCGTGGCTCATTCTGGTAGCCGTGCTCATCTCGGCCATCAACGCGATCGTGCGCAAGTCTTTCGACGTTTCATCGAATTCCTGGCTGGAGTTGCAGTGGGTGCTGTTCGGCGTTGTCTTTCTGCTGTGCTCGCCATGGACGATGCTCGACAACGAGCACATCCGCATCGATATCGTAAACAACCTGTTTTCCAAGCGCTGGCGGGATATCGTCGACATCATCGGCCACGTATTTTTCCTGCTGCCACTCTGCATCGTGATGATCATCACTGGCGGTCCGTTCTTCATGCGCTCGGTTGAAATCAACGAACAGTCCGGCAATGCCGGCGGTCTGCCGCAATGGCCGGCCAAATCGCTGATCATCATCGGGTTCGTGTTCCTGTTCGCTCAGGGCATTTCCGAACTGATCAAGCGAATCGCCGTGATGCGCGGCCTGATTCCGGATCCACACGCATCTCAGATGCATGCTCTCGAAGCCGAGGTCGAACACCTCGTCGAGGCGATCGAAAAACGCTGATCGTCGGGCGCGATCTCAGGGGGACTTGATGACTGCTTTTCTCATCGCCAACATGGCGCCGATCATGTTCGCGTCACTGGTGATCATCCTGCTGCTGGGCTATCCGGCGGCATTTTCGCTCGGCGCGGTTGGACTGATCTTCGCCTTTGTCGGCATCGAGCTTGGTGAGTTCCGCCCTGACTTCCTACAAGCGCTGCCTGAACGCGTCTACGGCGTGATGAACAACGACACGCTGCTCGCCATTCCGTTCTTCACATTCATGGGGCTGGTGCTCGAACGGTCAGGCATGGCCGAGGATCTGCTCGACACTATCGGACAATTGTTCGGCACGGTCCGCGGCGGCCTCGCCTATGCTGTCATTTTCGTCGGCGCGTTGCTCGCGGCGACCACAGGTGTCGTGGCCGCTTCCGTCATATCGATGGGCCTGATCTCGCTGCCGATCATGTTGCGCTATGGCTACGACCGAAGAATGGCGACCGGCGTCATCGCCGCTTCCGGTACGCTGGCGCAGATCATTCCTCCCTCTCTCGTCCTGATCGTGATGGCCGACCAGCTCGGCAAATCGGTCGGCGACATGTACGAGGGCGCGTTCATCCCGGGAATGGTGCTCGCTGCCCTGTATGCCGGCTACGCATTCCTGGTAAGCATGATCTTTCCCAAGGCTGCTCCGGGTCTGCCAGTGGAGGCGGTCGGTTTCCGTGAGCCTGATGGCAGCCGCGGACTTTGGTCGCTCGGCGTTCTCTTCATAGTCAGTTGCGTTTTCGGCTGGTTCATGATGCGCCATTCGGAATCGCGCGGCGCCGATTACGTCGTGCTCAGCATGTTCTATGGCATCCTGTTCGCCTTCTTCGTGGCGGTGGCGAACTGGCTCATTCATAAGTTCACCGGCTTCCGTTTCCTGTCGGCGATGGCGCAGCAGACGACCTTCGTGATGGTGCCACCGCTGTTCCTGATCTTCCTGGTGCTCGGCACCATCTTCGTCGGCATTGCCACGCCGACCGAAGGCGGCGCGATGGGCGCCGCCGGCGCACTCATTCTCGGCGCCGCCAAGCGCCGGCTGAGCTGGGATCTGATCCGGCAAGCGACGGAATCGACGGCCAAGCTGTCGGCCTTCGTGATCTTCATCCTGATCGGCGCGCGCGTTTTCTCACTGACGTTCTACGGCGTGAACGGCCACATCTGGGTCGAGCATCTCTTGACCTCCCTGCCCGGCGGCCAGATCGGCTTCCTCCTTTTCGTCAATGCCCTCGTCTTCGTCCTAGCCTTCTTCCTCGATTTCTTCGAACTGGCCTTCATCATTATTCCGCTGCTCGGACCGGCGGCGGAAAAACTCGGCATCGACCTGATCTGGTTCGGCGTCATTCTCGGCGTCAACATGCAGACGTCGTTCATGCATCCGCCGTTCGGATTCGCGCTGTTCTATCTGCGATCGGTGGCGCCGAAGGAATCCTACATCGATCGCGTGACCGGCAAGCGCATGGACCCGGTGACCACTGGCCAGATCTACTGGGGCGCGGTGCCGTTCGTCGTCATCCAGGTTATCATGGTCGTGCTGGTCATCATGTTCCCGGCGATGGTGATGCACTACAAGGGCGTAGCCTCCACGATCGATCCGAATACGATCAAGATCGAGGTGCCGCAGATCGAATTGCCGCCGCTGGATTTCGGGCAGCCCAAACAGTAGCCCCCCTGCTCAAATCATCCGCTTCCCAAAAGAAAACCCCGGAGCTTTCGCTCCGGGGTTTTTGCTTTTTGGCAGGTTCGACGAAATCAGCCCTGCGAGTGACGCGCCATGAAGCCGTCGTATCCGAGTTCGGCCACCTGGAACCATGAATAGCCGCTGTTCGAGAACGATGTCAGCGATTCATACACCTTCTTGAAATCGGCATTGTTCGCTGCGACTTCGCTGTGCAACTCCTTCGCCGCCTTGTAACAGGCTTCCATCACCGGCGCCGGGAACGGGCGCAGCTTGGCGCCGGCTGCGATCAGCTTGCGCAACGCGGGCGGATTGGCCTGATCGTACTTTGCCATCATCCAGTTGTTGGCGTAGTGGCCGGCCTGTTCGAGAACCGACTGGTAATATTTCGGCAACGCATTCCACTTGTCGAGATTGACGAAGGCCAGCAGCATCGGGCCGCCTTCCCACCAGCCGGGATAATAGTAGTTAGGGGCAACCTTCGCGAAGCCGAGCTTCTCGTCGTCGTAGGGGCCGACCCACTCTGCGGCATCGATAGTGCCCTTTTCGAGCGCCGGATAAATGTCGCCGCCGGCGATCTGTTGCGGGACGACGCCAAGCTTCTGCAGCGCACGACCGGCAAAGCCGCCGATGCGCAGCTTCAGTCCCTTGAGGTCCTCTGGCGTCTTGATCTCCTTGCGGTACCAACCGCCCATCTGCGCTCCGGTATTGCCGGCGAGCAGCGAGGTCACATTGTACTTCTTGTAGAACTCGTTGAGCAGGTCCCTGCCGCCGCCGAGCATGTACCAAGCCTGGTTGAGGCGCATGTTCGGCCCGAACGGCACCGCAGAGCCGAAGGTGAAGGTCGGATCCTTGCCGAAATAGTAGTATGACGCGGTATGGCCGATCTCGACGGTACCATTCTGCACGGCGTCGAGAACCTGCAGGCCCGGGACGATTTCACCGCCGGCAAATGTCTGGATCTGGAACTTGTTATCAGTGGCTTCGCCGACCATCTTGGCCATCAATTCGGCGCCGCCATAGAGCGTGTCCAAGGACTTTGGCCAGCTCGTCGGCATGCGCCACTTGATTTCGGGCAGGCCCTGCGCAATCGCAGGCGCTGCAATCGTTGCAGCACCTGCCGCACCCAAGCCGGATACTTTGAGAAAATCTCTTCGCTTCATATTCCATCCCTTTTGGTTATGCCGGTCAGCCTTCGTGTCGAGGCTTGGAACCAAGCATGGAGCATCCGGCCGCCAATTTCCATAAGTAATTGGATGGAAACAAAAAAAGCCCGACCTTCTTGCGAAGGCCGGGCTTCCTTGTAGCAATTTGGGAAAGGTATCGGGCTCCGATCAGCCGCGCGTACGCGAACGGATCATGAAGCTGTCATAGGTATACTCGGCGACCTGCCACCACAGATACTGGTCGGAGCGATAGGCCTGCATCGCATCGATTGCCTTCTTGAAGTCCGCGTTCTTGCCGGAGATTTCGGCCCACAATTCGTTGGTCGACTTCAGGCAAGCGTCCAGCACTTCGTTGGTAAACGGACGAAGCTGCGTGCCGCCGGCGACGAGGCGCTTCAACGCCGCGGGATTTTGCATGTCGTAGCGCGCATTCATCCAGGCGTTGGTGTTCGCTGCGGCATTCGTAAGGATCGCCTGATAGCCCTTCGGCAGTTCGTTCCACTTCTCCAGATTTGCGAAGGCATGAACCGTCGGGCCACCTTCCCAGAAGCCGGGGTAGTAGTAGTACTTTGCGACCTTCGCGAAGCCGAGCTTCTCGTCGTCGTACGGGCCGACCCATTCCGCGGCATCGATGGTGCCCTTTTCGAGCGCCGGATAGATATCGCCGCCGCCGATCTGCTGCGGCACCACGCCCAACTTCTGGAGGACCTGGCCGGCAATGCCGCCGATGCGCATCTTGAGACCCGACAGATCGGCAACCGTCTTGATCTCCTTGCGAAACCAGCCGCCCATCTGGGTGCCCGTGTTGCCGCAGGGGAAGCCGATCACGCCGGACTTCTTGAAGAACTCGTTGGCGAGCTCGTTACCGCCGCCTTGCGCCAGCCATGAGTTCTGCTGGCGTGCATTGAGGCCGAACGGCACCGAGGCAAAGATCGCGAAGGTCGGATCCTTGCCGACGTAATAATACGAAACAGTGTGGCACATCTCGACCGTATTCTTGGAGACGGCGTCGAGCGCCTGCAGAGCCGGCACCAGTTCGCCGGCCTGGAAGACCTGGATCTGGAACTTGTTGTCGGTCATCTCGGCAACCTGCTTGGCCAGGTACTCGCCACCGCCGTAGATGGTGTCGAGCGACTTCGGGAAGCTCGACGTCAGGCGCCATTTGATCTCAGGCGACGATTGCGCGATCGCCGGCGAGGCAACGGCTGTCGCGGCAGCACCGGCCGCTGAAACCTTCAAAAAATCACGACGCTTCATTCAAGCTCTCCTTCGGGTCGTTTCCCAAATTTCCTCGAACGTTCCTCCGGCGGGGCGAATTCCACGTCATCCGGGGCGTTCTGGCGGGCGCGCTTTAACACGGAAGTTCGTGCTCGAAAACGCGACAAAGGCATGACTGCACTGATTAAACGAAAGTCTTATGGGCGCGGATAAAGGGACCTCAGGCCGCCGCAATGGCGCCCTGAAGCTGGTCGCGAACCCTGGTCCCAATGGCCCGGTAGATCGCGGCATGCGGGCCATCAGGCTCGCTCGCCACCACCGGATTACCCTCATCCGAGGTGGTCCGGATCGACATGTGCAGCGGGATCTCGCCCAGGAATGGGACGCCCAGCCGCTCCGCTTCATGGCGCGCGCCGCCATGGCCGAAAATGTCCGAGCGCGTGCCGCACTCCGGGCACTGGAAGTAGCTCATGTTCTCGACGATGCCGAGCACCGGCACGTTGACCTTCTTGAACATCGCAAGCCCCCGCCGCGCGTCGATCAGCGAGAGATCCTGCGGGGTTGAGATGATCACCGCGCCCTTGAGCGGGACGTTCTGCGCCAGGGTCAATTGCGCGTCCCCCGTACCGGGCGGCATGTCGACGACGAGAATATCGAGCGTGCCCCACGCCACATCGCGCAGCATCTGGGTGATCGCCGACATCACCATCGGCCCGCGCCAGATCATAGCGGTGTCTTCCTCGACCAGGAAGCCGATCGACATGATCGAAAGCCCGAAACGCTTAATCGGAATCATCTTGCGGTCGTCGTTGAGCTGCGGCTTCTCGCTGATGCCGGTCAGCCGCGGCACCGAGGGGCCGTAAATGTCGGCATCAAGCAGCCCGACGCGCAGGCCGAGGTCGCGTAGGCCGAGCGCCAAATTGAGCGCGGTGGTCGACTTGCCGACACCGCCCTTGCCCGACGCGACCGCGATGACGGCGGCAACGCCGGGGATCTCCGCCTGCTTCGACATCGGCGACGCCGCGCCCTGCGGCGGGCGGTGGGCGGAAGCGGGTTGCACGCCATGCGAATGCCGGTGCGCCGCTGGCGCGGCCGGCGGCGATCCGGGCTTGCGCTCGGCCGTGAGCGCGATCATCGCCGTGCTGACACCGGGGATCGCGCGCACCGCGGCTTCGGCCTGCGCACGCACGCTTTCCCAGGCTCTAGCCTCGGCGGCGTCGACATTGATGGAGAAGAACACCTTGCCGTCGGTGACCGAAATCGCCGACAGCACGTTGGCATTGGTCAGTGGCACGCCGCGGGGCGAGGCCACCCGGCCAAGGGCATCGAGAACCTGTTGCTGCGTTACGCTCACTCGCGCATCTCCTGAAGCCCTTGCGGTTCTGATCGAGAACCGGGCCCTACTCGCTTGTTTTGACGCGCATTCTTGACGCGAGCCCGACCCCCTCCGGACCAAGTCCGGAAGCGGAGCCTCGTTCCAATACGCTATGCCGGTCCGGTGCGACCCATAAAGCGGTTCAGCGCAAAAGGCTATCTCGCTGCTACGTCGTCCCGCCGCTCCGCGGGGGCGGCAGCCGCCTGCTCCTTGGCCGCCTCGTAGTTCAGTTCGATCATGACGCCATTGGGGTCATTGACGAAGATCTGCCAGAGGTCACCGCCCGGAACCTGCCGGGAGTCGTACGCCATGCCTTTCTGCTCCAGCCGCCGCTTCATGCCGTCAAAGCCGTAGCTGGCAAACGCTACATGGTGGACAACGCCGGAATCGGGCTTTTGCGGCTCGTCGGTCTTGGAAATATCGACGAGGTGCACCACCGCCTTGCCCTCGCTGTACATCCACGCGCCGGGAAATGCGAAGTTCGGCCGGGCGCCCTTTTCCAGGCCCAGAATGTCCTCATAGAACCGGACCGTATCGGCCAGTTTGCGGGTCCGGATGTTGAAATGGTCGAGCACGCCCACGCTGACGCCCATGCGATGTCACTCCCTTTTTTGTGAGGTTCTTGAGGAACCTATCCTAGCACGAATCCGGCCCCGCCCACCAACGAAGGCGTTGCCCTCCCCTGCGCAGCGGTTATGGTGCGGCTCCTCCAAAAACACCGTCCGGCCGGCCCAACGTCGCCGGCGAAAACTCCAAGGTAACTCACATGGCTAAAGTCGCTTTTCTCGGTCTCGGCGTTATGGGCTTCCCCATGGCAGGACATCTGGTGAAAAAAGGCGGCCACGAGGTGACCGTGTACAACCGGACCGGAGCCAAGGCGAAGGAGTGGGCGGACAAGTTCGGCGGGCGCACCGCGCCGACGCCGAAGGCCGCGGCGGAAGGTCAGGATTTCGTGATGTGCTGCGTCGGCAACGACGATGACCTGCGCGCGGTCACGATCGGCACTGACGGCGCCTTCGCCGGCATGAAAAAGGGCGCGGTATTCGTCGACCACACCACCGCCTCCGCCGAAATCGCCCGCGAGCTCGATGCTGCCGCCGTCAAGGCCGGCTTCAAGTTCATCGACGCGCCGGTGTCCGGTGGCCAGGCGGGTGCGGAAAACGGCGTGCTGACGGTGATGTGCGGCGGCAAGGAAGACGCCTATGCCGCTGCCGAGCCGATCATTTCCGGCGCTTACGCAAGAATGTGCAAACTTCTCGGGCCCGCCGGCGCCGGGCAGCTCACCAAGATGGTCAACCAGATCTGCATCGCAGGTCTTGTCCAGGGACTGTCCGAGGGCATTCATTTCGCCAAGAAGTCCGGGCTCGACGTTGCGGCCGTGATCGAAACCATCTCCAAGGGCGCGGCGCAGTCCTGGCAAATGGAGAACCGCTACAAGACCATGAATGACGGCAAGTTCGACTTCGGCTTTGCCGTCGAATGGATGCGCAAGGACCTCTCGATCTGCATCAGTGAGGCCCGCCGCAACGGCGCCAACCTGCCGGTGACCGCCCTCGTCGATCAGTTCTACGCCGAGGTCGAGAAGATGGGCGGCAAGCGCTGGGATACGTCGAGCCTTTTGGCCCGACTGGAGCGGTGAGTTAAAGAAACAGGTTAAGGCAACGAGCAAAGCCCCCGCTTCTTATCCAATCAGAAGTGGGGGTTCCGTCTGCCCGACAGGTTAATTTTAACTTCCTGCTAACGAGAATTTTTAGCTCTTTAAGTCATCGCTTAATGATTTAGCGGCACAGATAGACAATGCAAAAGCCCGCGCGGTTCGCGGGCAGGATTTTGTGTTGTTCAATGAGTAGTTCCGCAGAGAAGCCCGAGGTTGTCCAGCTTCCGGCAGAAGCGCCGGTCGCATCAGCGGTCAACACCCGGCGCGTGGCGGCGCAGCGGGTTCGCGAGGCGCGCGATCGGTTAACGTCGACCAGCGGAACCCGCCCGGCCTTCGATACCGAATTGCTCCGACAATACGCCCAGACCCGGGTATCGGCTTCCTTCGTCGTCATGCTGCTGGTGGTTGCGACCGGCGTGCTTTTCGGCCTCTGGAAGTATGCCGTGCCGGCCGCGGTTTGGACCGTCGGCATGCTCTGCATACATGCCGCCATCATTCGCAACTGCAAGCGCTTCCTCGGCGAGCAGCCCACGCTCGCCGCCACGCGCCGATGGCAGACACGGTTCGTGCTGCTCGACCTGCTCTACGGCCTGTGCTGGACCGCAATCCTGCTCCACCCTGCCGGCCTCGACGTCGTCTCGAACACGATGATGATGTTCCTGATGCTGCTGGTGATCGCGGTGTCGAGCATGCTGGCGGCGACGCTGCCGATTGCGGCAGTGGCCGCAACCGCGCCGGTGACCGCCGCAATCGCGCTCAACTTCGTGATGGGCGGAACGTTCGACAATTACGCGCTCGCGCTGCTGGCGGTCGCCGCCGAAAGCTATTTTGCGCTGCTCGCGCACCAGCTCCATTCGACCACGCTGGCGACGCTGGAAGCGCGCGCCGAAAAGGACGCGCTGATCGGCGAGCTCGAACAGGCAAAGGCGATCTCGGACGAAGCGCGGCACCGCGCCGAATCCGCCAACGTCGCCAAGTCGCGCTTTCTGGCGCAGATGAGCCACGAGCTGCGCACGCCGCTGAACGCGATCCTCGGCTTCTCCGAGGTGATGAAGAGCGAGATTTTCGGCGCGCATACCGTGCCGGTCTACAAGGAATATTCCGCCGACATCCACAATTCGGGCGTCCACCTGCTCAATCTGATCAACGAGATTCTCGATCTGTCGCGGATTGAGGCCGGCCGCTACGAACTCAACGAGGAAGCGGTGTCGCTCGTGCATGTCGTCGCCGACTGCCACCATCTGTTGAAGCTGCGCGCGACCAGCCGCGGCATCACCATTCATGAGGTGTTCGAGCACGGCATGCCCAGGATCTGGGGCGACGAGCGCGCGACGCGCCAGGTCGTGCTCAACCTGTTGTCCAACTCGATCAAGTTCACTCCGCCGGGCGGCGATATCTGGCTCAAGGTCGGCTGGACCGCGTCCGGCGGACAGTATCTGAGCGTCAAAGACACCGGCTCCGGCATTGCCGAGGATGAAATCCCGATCGTGCTGGCGTCGTTCGGTCAGGGCTCCAACTCGATCAAGTCGGCCGAACAGGGCGCGGGCCTGGGCTTGCCGATCGCGAAGAGCCTGGTCGACATGCATGGCGGCACCTTCACGCTAAAATCGAAATTGCGCATCGGCACCGAAGTCATCGTCACCTTCCCGCCGGAGCGCGTGATGAGCGCGCTGGCGCCGATGGCCGAGGAGGCCCCGCCCCTGCAGCCCGACCCCGCAGTCACGGCAGCCGTCGAGGACAAGCGGCGGGTGCGTCACAAACCGATCATGAGTGCCGGCACGGGGTTGTAGCCGCAAGCGCTTGCGCAAAGGACACAAAGCATCTCACTATCAAGGAATGCGTAAAGAAACGCCGTGTATCGCAGTCTGTATGATCGATCCCAAAACCAAACTCTGCTTCGGCTGCGGACGAACGCTACCGGAGATCGCGCGCTGGCATCGCATGGAAACGGAGGAACGATTGGCTGTCATGGAAGGGCTTGCGGCGCGCATGGTGGATGCGGGTCTGGTTCCGATGCCGCCGCGCAGCGAGCGCGGCTGATCATCGGAGGAAACAGCGGAGGCGCCAAGTGATCCGCATCATGCTCGTTCTGGCGATGCTCGCCGCCACCGCCGGCGCCGTCGTCGCCTATGGCGATCCGGGCCAGATCGCGCGCGCCGGCGACTCGGTATCAAAGATGCTGCGGCAACGCAGCCTGGAGCCCGCACCTGCCGTGGAGATCGCACGCGGCAAGGCCGGCGAATTCGCGCTGCACGCCAAGATCAACGGTGTCAAGGCGCCGATGGTGATCGACACCGGCGCGACGTCCGTGGTGCTGACCTGGGAGACGGCGAAGGCGATCGGCCTGCCGATCGAGATGCTGGAATACAATGTCGATGTCGAAACCGCCGGCGGCCACACCAAGGCGGCGCGGCTGACGCTCGATCGTCTCGCAGTCGGCGCCCTCGTCGAGAAGTCGGTCCCGGCGCTGGTGGTGCCGCGCGGACTGATGAAGACCAACCTGCTCGGCATGAGCTTTCTGGACCGACTGGAAAGCTGGGGCGTGCAGGCCGACAAGCTGAAGCTGCACGGCTATCCCGAAGTGACGGCGTCCAACCGCAAACGCACCCGGTCGGCTGCGAACTAGTGCGCGGACTCATAGATTATCAGGTCCGCTTAGCGTCTAGTAGCGCCGGAGCGAGTCTGCCATATGCGTGAACGTTCATGTTATCCGAAATGTCGATCGGTCTTCTGCGTTGTTGATAACGACGGTGCAGCCGTTGTCGAAGGAAAACATGACGTCAGCGCCGGAGGGAGGGAGGCTGTCCATCCGGTAGTATTCGAGGCGACGGCCAATCACGCCTGCCATTTCGCCAACGTTCACGTGAGGATATTGCCAACCCAGCTCTTCAATCGCCCAAGGCTTGGGACTTTCAATTGATTGGCGCCAAATCATCACGCCACAATCCAAGACGAGTCTATACCAAACGCCTTCAAAACACAGATGAACAACATTGGCATTCGCCAGAAGCTCTCCGTTGCGAACGAACGCCTCACAAATCAATGCGTCGCATAGCAGTCCGGCCAATTTGGGTGGGTGACCAACAATCTCCATTACGGCCCTGTCTTTACCTACGGCACGCGCCGCCGAGATATCGGCGTAAGCTTGCAAAAAATACTCAAGCGTCTGCGTAGGGTCCAGCCCTCTCCTGCTGCGCGCCCGCTCTCATCCCGAAAGCGGACGCTTCCGCGCCTGGCCGGAATGTTGGCCAGAAGCTGCCTTGGTCTTCGCGTGAAATAGAGGCATGATCTGGCTGTGAGGACCGTGTCGGACTTGCACTTATCCTTGTGGAAACAGGCGCTCGGCGTCGTGCCGGATCACGTCTGGGATCGGACGAACCTGCAATCGCTCGTGCTGGCCGACAATGGACTGGTGGAGCTCTCAGACAGGGTCGGCGAGCTACGCGCCCTGAGGACGCTGGACCTGGGCCACAACCAGTTGCGGCAGATTCCGGCTGCGCTAGGCGAACTCGTCGGCCTGAGCGGCTTCCTTTACTTGCACGACAACGCGCTGAAGGAGCTTCCGCCGCCTTTGGGGCGTCTTACTCGGTTGCGCTACCTTAACATCAGCGAAAACGAGTTCGAGAGCCTGCCCAACGCGGTTACCGAGATGTCCGGACTTCTCGAACTTCGCGTGACCGACAATCGCCTGGCCACTCTGCCTGCGACCATTTCCAAGCTGACACGGCTGCGTGAGCTACATCTCAGGAACAACAGCTTGACCCATTTGCCGGAAGAGATCGGTGCAATGGTGGAGCTGCGACAGATCGATTTGAGAGGGAACCCTGTCGCTACCTTGCCGGAAGCGCTGCTTAAGCTTCCACGTCTCGAAAAACTTGATCTGCGCTGGGTGACGACGATTTCACGCCCGAGTTGGTTCGCTGAGCTCGAAGAACGAGGTTGCGCGATTTACCTGTAGCGGTTGCGTTCGCAACGTCGGCAGTGGGTCATCCGCGACGTTTTGACAGTGAACCGATCACTTCTGGTCTACGCCGATAAGCAGACATCCTCAATTGCCGCCGGGACGCCTCAAACGTGCCAAGGCAGAAGTGATCCAGACTCGCGACGCCGCGAAACGCCGATTGTGCTACAGATCGAGATGGCTCCGCTAAGCTACTTCCCTGCTTAAGGGAGTAGCTGGCGCGTCCGCCCTCCCCGTTTTGGCCGCGGCGGGCACGAGCACGTCGTCGTGTGCCACGAAGATCGGCAATGACCATCAGGAGCTTTTGCACACTAGCCGCCACCATCTTTTCTCTGATCGCATTTCTGCAGTTGATCCGGATCGTGATGGGATGGTCCGTTACCTTGAATGGCGTCGATGTGCCGTTCTGGGCAAGCTGGATTGCGGTCGTCGTGGCTGGCGCGTTAAGCTTCGTCGGCTTTCGCGCCGCCATGCGCAGCTAAAGGCTGGCAGAGTCCGGATCCAAAATCGCGAGGAGGTTTATCGAGCACCAGCCCCGCATAGCTGGCAAAAACAGCGCCGCATCCGCAAACATCAGCCTTTCGACTTTGCCGCCCTGCGCGTCCTGTTGACTTCCTCGATTTCGGGCTCGATCGAATTCAGGCTCTCGTAGATTTCTGCGAGCACCGTCTTCAGATCCGAAACGTTCCTCGACGGAAAATTGCGGACCGCCACTTCCTCGAAATGGACGGCGATCGGAATCAACTCTTCCACCAGCGTCCGTCCCTTCGGCGTGAGGTTGATCGCAACCGTACGCGCGTTGTCCTTCAGCCGCGTGCGCGTCACGAGGCCTCGCCGCTTCATCTCGCCGATCAGGCGCGACAGCGTCGATATCTCAATCGTCGTCATATCGGCGAGATCGCCGAGGCGCTGATCGCCTTTTTCCCAAAGCGCCGCCATGACGCGGTACATAGGTAGCGTCACGCCGTAGCCCGCGATGCGCCGGGAAAACAGATCGCCCATCCGCACGCCGACGCGGTTGAGCATGTAGGGCAAGGAATTCGTCAACCGGTAGAAGATCTTGCATCCCGCTTTGGTGCAACTTTTGCACCCATCCAATAGCTGTGCGGCGATCAGCTTTCAAGACAATTGTTGCATCTGAAAGTTTTCATATCATTTGCAAATGCAATTATTGATCATGAAAGTTAAACCGCCGAGCAAGAGCGGGACCGTTCAGTGGAGGAAACATGTCGCTGGATTCGGCATCCGACGAATTGCGCGAAACGTTCAAGCGCGCGTTGCGGCGATTTCCCGCGGCGGTGTCGGTGATCACATCTGCCGACCAGAACCGCCGTCACGGGATGACGGCGACCGCGGTGACCTCACTCTCGCTCGACCCGCCCTCGCTGATCGTCTGCGTCAACCAGCAGATGCTGCTGCACGACATCATGTTGCTGGCGCGCCGGTTTTGCGTGAACGTGCTGCGCCGTGATCAGATCTCCCTTTCATCGGCGTTCAGCGGCGCGGTGCCCGCCGAGGAACGGTTCGGGCTCGGCCAATGGATGACCTCGGCCGAGGGGGTCACCTATCTCGCCGATGCGCAGATCAACATTTTCTGCAAGAAGGCCGCCGCCGTCCCCTACGGCACGCATACGATTTTCATCGGCGAAGCTGAGACCGTGAACGTCCGCGATCCGATCGAGCCGCTGATCTACCAGGACGCGACCTACTGCTTCTCGGTGCCCCACGACAGCCAGGCTGCGTAATCCGCCAAGCCGCCGCCTTTCAGCCCATCGAAGATCCGGAGCAAACCAATGGTATCAATCGCCCAGTTGAAGGATGTGCCTGCGCCGTCAGCCCCTCGCCCCGACATCAGCGAGTTGCGAAGCCGCGTGGCGCAGATCGCGCCGCAGATCAAGGCGCGCGCCCACACCACGGAAAAGGCCGGGCGCGTTCCCGCAGAGAACATCACGGCGCTACGCAACATCGGTTATTTCGACATCGTCAAGCCGGCGCTGTTCGGCGGCTACGAGCACGATTTCGACGTGCTGGTCGAACTGAACATCGAGCTTGCGAAAAGCTGCGCCTCGACGGCGTGGGTCGGCGGCCTGCTGGCGGCCCATCAATGGCTGATCGCGGGATTTCCGGAAGCGGCGCAGCGTGACGTGTGGGATGATAGTCCAGATGCGTTGGCCTGCGGCTCCTACGCGCCGGCCGCCAAGGCGATCGAGGTCGAGGGCGGCTATCGTCTGACCGGGCGCTGGTCGTTTGCGAGCGGCTGCGACAACGCGCAATGGTCGTTGTGTGCGGCGCTGGTGCCGTCGAAGACAGAAGCCGGCCAGTTTGCGCCAGCCTTCCTGCTGGTTCCGGCCTCCGACTACGTTATCGATGATACCTGGAATGTCGTCGGCCTTAGCGGCACCGGCAGCAAGACGCTGGTGCTGTCAGACGTGTTCGTACCGTCGCACCGTCTGCTGTCGTTCGCCGACACCACGTCCGGCAAGACGCCGGGCGCCGCACTCTATGCCGCCAACCCCACCTTCTCGATACCGATGCTGTCGAACATTCCTTCCTGCCTGGTATCGGCCGCGGTCGGCGCCGCCGCCGGCGCGCTGGAAGACTATCTTGCCGTCACCTCCAGAAGGATCACGCGCGGCGCGGTGGCCGGCCACAACAACCGCATGGCGGATTTCCCGACCATTCAGTTGCGCGTGGCGGAAGCGACCGCTTCCGTCGATGCGGCGCGCGAAGTGCTGCTGCGAGATCTCCGAGATCGCGCGGCGACAATCCGCGACGGCAGGCCCGTTTCGATCGAGGACCGCATCGTCAGCCGCCGCGGCCAGGCGTTTTCGGTTGCGCTGGCCATCCGCGCCAGCGAAGCGCTGAACGCGTCGACCGGCGGGCTCGGCCTCGACCTTTCCAACCCGGTGCAACGCGCGTGGCGCGATGCCAATGCCGTCGGCCGCCACATCAGCATGAACTGGGACGCGGTCGGCACCATGTACGGCCAACTCGCGCTCGGGCTGACGCCGCAGGGACAATACTAACCAACATCAGAGATCAGCGAGGACGACATGCAGGGCAAAATCGCATTAGAGGAACATTTCGCCATCCCGGATACGCTGATGGACTCAGCGGGTTTCGTTCCAGACTCCTATTGGCCGGAGTTGAAAGACCGCCTGCTTGATATCCAGGACAAGCGGCTGGCGCAGATGGACCGCCACGGCGTCGAGATGATGATCCTGTCACTGAATGCGCCGGCGGTTCAGGCAATCCCCGACGTCGAGCACGCCAACGAGATTGCGATCCGCGCCAATGATTTCCTTGCCGAACAGGTGGCAAAACGGCCCTCGCGATTCCAGGCCTTTGCCGCACTTCCGATGCAGGACCCCGATCTCGCGATCGCCGAACTCGAGCGCTGCATCAAGACGCTCGGCTTCCGCGGCGCGCTGGTCAACGGCTTCTCGCAAATCGGCGACGGCAAGCGGCCGGTCTATTACGACCTGCCGCAATACTGGCCGTTCTGGGCGGCGGTGGAGCAGACCGGCCTGCCCTTCTACCTGCACCCGCGCAATCCGCTGCCGGAAGACTGCGCGATCTATGAAGGACATCCGTGGCTGATGGGCCCGACCTGGGCGTTCGGACAGGAGACCGCGGTGCATGCGTTGCGCCTGATGGGGTCGGGATTGTTCGATGCGTATCCAAGACTGAAGATCATCCTTGGGCATATGGGTGAAGGCCTGCCCTACAGCATGTGGCGCGTTGATCATCGCAACGGCTGGGTCAAGGCACCGCCGAAACACAAGGCGAAAAAGAAGATCTGCGACTACTTCAACGCCAACTTTTTCCTGACAACGTCGGGCAATTTCCGCACCCAAACGCTGATCGATTCCATTCTCGAAATCGGGGCCGACCGCATCCTGTTCTCGGTCGACTGGCCGTTTGAGAACGTGGACCATGCTTCCGACTGGTTCAACAGCGCCAGCATCAGCGAGAACGATCGCCTGAAAATCGGCCGGCGCAACGCCATCGACCTGTTCAAGCTCGGTCTCGGCGAGCATGCCATCGCCGAGCACGGTATCCATCAAGCCGCGGAATAAGCGGCCTCAAACGACATAATCACCATCTGGGAGGGATACGGCCATGGCCGCGCAGGCAATCGATCTTCACGAGGAACTCGCCGAAGCAAAGGTAGGAAAATTTCACTGGCGCCTCGGCGCCATCATGGGATTGCTAACGCTGTTTGACGGCTATGACACGTTCAACCCGGCTTACGTCATTCACTACGTCGCAAAGCCCTGGGGCTTTCAGGCCGGCCAGGCGGGACTCTTGATCTCCAGCGGACTGGTCGGCTTTCTGCTCGGGGCCGCCATCCATGGCATCATTGCCGATCGGCTCGGCCGCCGTGGCACCCTGCTCGGCGGCTTGTGGATCACTAGTATCTTCACCCTGCTCACCGCGACTTCGGCAGACTCGTTCCTCTCCTTCTGCATCCTGCGGCTCCTGACCGGCATCGGACTCGGCGTGCTGCTGCCGCTCGCGACCACCTACATCAACGAGCTGGCGCCGCGTCGCGTCGCGAATACGTTTGCGCTATGGGGCGTCGCGCTTGGCTGGGCACTCGGCGGAACGCTCGCCGGTGTCGCCGGCGTGTTTGCAACGCCAATCTTCGGCTGGACATCGCTGTACTGGATCGGCTCGCTGTCGTTCCTGCTCTTGCCGTTCATGCACATGATGCTGCCGGAATCGCCAAAATTCCTCGCACTCCAGGGGCGTACCGGAGAAATCCGCGACATGCTGACGAAGCTTCGGCCCGAGCGCGCCGGCGCCTAAAAGTCGGCTGAAATTGCCATCGGGCAAGCGGAGAAGCCGGTCAATTCGGTGGCGGTGCTGCTACAGTCGAAATATCGACGGACCACATTTGCGATCTGGGCCTCGGCCTTCCTCAGCCTGTTCTGCATCTTCGGCCTTTCGGCATGGATTCCGACGGTGATGATGCAGCGGGGAGAAACCTTTGCCGCAAGCTTCGGCTTCGGCGCGCTGATGCAGATCATGTCGTTCGTCGGCGGCCTTGCGCTTGGCCATCTCGTCGACCGGTCCGGCAACAGCCGCGGGCTGATCGCGACCTGGTGGGCCTTTGGCGGCCTCGCCGTGTTGTCGCTCGTGGTGCTGAACGTCCACATCGTCAACATCACCTCGGTCGCGGCCGCCGGCTTCTTCATTATCGGCGCGCAATTCGTGCTGAACAATTTCACTGCGGCTTCCTATGAGACTGGCGTGCGCGCCACCGCGGTCGGAATGGAGCTCGGGGTCGCCCGCGTCGGCGCCATTCTCGGACCGTTCGTGGCCGGCGCGCTACAGCAATACTACCAGAGCCCGACACCGATGTTCCTGTCGATCGGCGTCTCCGCGATTGCCGCCGGGATGATTATCCTGCTGGCCCGGCAGCCGGCGAGCGCACCCATAAGCAGTCTTGAAGAGGCTGCCGGCTTGCGCAAGGTTGCACAGCCCGCCTCTTGAGCCGGAAGTCCGGCTCCGGGGCGGCCTAATCCCGGAGCTGGTCATTCGTCCGCAAGGAGCAACATGCAAGACTTCACCTACCAGACCGCGCCGATGCGGGTGGTGTTCGGCACCGGCACGCTGCGTCAATTGCCCGATGAATTGCCCCGGCTCGGCATCACCCGCGCCCTAGTGCTGACGACGTCGCGGCAGAAAGACTTGGTCGCCGGCATCCGGGAGATGATCGGCGGACGTTTGGCCGGCGTCTTCACCGGGGCCGTCATGCATACGCCCGTCGAAGTGACGGAACGGGCGATGGAAACCGTGCGCGAGATTGAGGCCGATGGCATCGTCGCGATCGGCGGCGGATCGACCACCGGCCTCGGCAAGGCGATCGCCTTGCGCACCGATCTGCCGCAGATCGTGCTGCCGACAAGCTATGCCGGCTCCGAGATGACGCCGGTGGTCGGCCAGACCAGCGGCGGGATCAAGACCACACAGTCGAGCCCCCCGAGATCGTTATCTATGACGTCGACCTCACCATGACGATGCCGGCAAGGCTATCGGCGACATCGGGCGTCAATGCCATTGCGCACGCGGTCGAGGCGCTCTACGCCCGCGACCGCAACCCCATCATATCGCTGATGGCGCAGGAAGGCATCGGCACGCTGGCGCGGGCGCTGCCGAAAATCTGCGCTGAGCCAAGCGACAAGACGGCGCGTACCGACGCGCTCTATGGCGCCTGGCTCTGCGGCGTCTGCCTCGGCGCGGTCGGCATGGCCCTGCATCACAAGCTCTGCCACACGCTGGGCGGCCTGTTCAATCTGCCGCATGCCGAGACCCACACCGTCATTCTCCCGCACGCCCTCGCCTACAATGCGCCTGCCGCACCTGATGCGATGACACGCATTGCCACAGCGCTTGGCGTGGGCGACCCGGCGCTCGGCCTCCACGATCTGGCACGAAGGCTTGCCGCGCCGCTGTCGCTGCGCGAGATCGGCATGCCCGAGAGCGGCGTCGATCAAGCCGCCGACCTCGCCGTGAAGAACCCCTACTGGAATCCGCGCCCGATCGAGCGAGAGGCGATCCGCGAATTGATCATGCGCGCGTGGCGCGGAGACGCTCCACAAATCGCCCAATGACCCCCTCGACCGGACATCGACATGCCTAGAAACCTTCTACGTGACAGGTCGCGCCGCCTCCTTGACCGCCTGGCTCGTGGTCGCCATTCCGGCCGCATAGGCCGCACCGGCGCCAAGCAGCAGAGCGCAGAAGCTGGCGAACATGACATAAGCGAAGTGTTTGCGCGCCTCCTCGATCTGAGCCTGCGTCGGAGATCTGGTGGCTGCACCGACCGTCTCGCGTCCGGGAACACCCGACAAATACGCGATGCGGGCGCTGGCAGCATATGAGGGTCCAACCAGATTGCTGGCAACGCTGGTCGCGGAAGCCGGAAGCGTCGCCGCCGCCGCAACCACCACGACGGTAGCGACCGCCCAAGCGGCCAGGGCATGTCCGACGCGGCCGAGGCCTGTCTGATCCGGAGAGTTAGCGGCCGCAACTGCGCCACCCACGAAGGCGGCGATGATCCCTGACACCGCCCACCACACGAACGCCGCCCAGCCGGCGCCGGCGGGTGCTGATTGGGCGGTCGGGACATCAATCGCAAGCAAGCCAATGCCGAACCCGAGCATGGTTAGCAAGATCTGGACTACCAGCGACGCAAAGACGCCGGCCAGCACGGCCGACCAGGTCCAACCAAAGAAAGCGTTGGGAAAACTGAGCATAGCCATGACCAATTCCTCCATTGCTGTTTTTGGTTCCAATGCTGTCAGCAAACTTTGGTTCCTATTTGCGGAACCACTGGAAGCCTCCGTCGATTGGACCCCAAACAGTTCGAGGAGGATGGACATGACATTTGGTCGAGGCGCGCTGCTGTGGCTCTTGGGAATTCCGCTTCCCGTGATCCTGCTGCTGGCGCTGTTCTGGCGTTAGCTGAATCGGGCGACGCCGATCGCAACAGATAAACAGCGCGCGATGCGGGATAATTTTTGAGCGCTTAGCGCGCTCACGCTGCAATCGAGGCCATTGCGCGATCCTCGACCAGCGCGATCGCATCGCGCAGCACATCGACGCCGGCGCCCGGCCTGGTGCCCCTCTCCGCCAGATGGCGGCGAAAGGCGCGCGCGCCGGGCACGCCGTGAAACGCGCCGACGAAGTGCCGCGTCATCGCATGCAGCTTTGCGCCTTGCGCCAACTGGTCTTCGATATAGGGCAACATCGCTTCGAAGACGTCCTTCATCGTCGCGTGAGGTGTCACCTCGCCGAACAATTCCGGATCGACGTCGAGCAAACGCCACGGCTCCTGATAGGCCGTCCGGCCCAGCATCACGCCGTCGACATGGTCGAGGTGCCGCTTCGCCTCGGCAATACTGCCGATGCCGCCATTGATGATAATGGGCACACCCGGCAGCGCGGCCTTGAGCCGGTAAACCCTGTCGTAATCGAGCGGCGGGATGTCGCGGTTTTCCTTCGGCGACAATCCGTTGAGCCAGGCCTTGCGGGCATGGACGATCAGCGCGTCGGCGCCGGCCGCGACCACGCCGCTCGCCAGCACGTCGAGCGCCACTTCCGGGTCCTGGTCGTCGATGCCGATCCGGCATTTTACCGTCACGGGAATCTTGACCGCACGCTTCATGGCAGCGACGCCCTCGGCAACCAGCGCCGGCTCCGCCATCAGGCAGGCGCCGAAGCGGCCATCCTTCACGCGGTCGGACGGACAGCCGACATTAAGGTTGATTTCGTCGTAGCCAAACTCCTCGCCGATCCTCGCGGCGATCGCGAGATCATCCGGAACGGAACCACCGAGTTGCAGCACCACCGGATACTCACGTCGGTCGAAGCCGAGCAACCGCCTCCGGTCGCCATGAATGATGGCGCCGGTTGTCAGCATCTCCGTATACAGCCGCGCGCGCCGGCTCATCAGACGGTGGAACACGCGGCAGTGCCGGTCGGTCCAATCCATCATGGGAGCAATGCAAAATCGATGCGCTAACATATTGATGCTATTTCGCTTTCGTCTCGTCTGGAATAGCTGATTTTTGGGCCAACACAAATTCAAAGCTGACTATTTGGGCATTTTCCTTTCGTTTCAAGTGCTTAAGTCGATCGCCTGTTCTTCTTCTCGCGATGATGCCGCGCCTCCCGGTACAGCATTGCAGTACCGCATCAGCTCGTGCAGTACCGCGCTAGGTTTGTACCCTCCTGATAAATCCATCTACTTCGGCCGCAACGTAACCTGCCGCTCTCCCGAAGCCCAGCGCTTCAGGACCGCGGTCGTAGTCTGGCGATGATAGAGTAAGAAAACTTGCGCGCTGTGGGTCGGAGGATTCTGGCAAAAGCGAAGCAGGTCGGCGAAGCCGATCTTGCGGATTGCGAAGCCGGCGCCCGCCAGTTCCTTGGAATGCTCCACGGAAACGTCCATCTGAAGGCCGTGCTTCAGCTCGGCGACATACCAACGCTTTCCGAGATCGATTTGCGCGCCCGCACCGCCGTGAAAGCCTTTCTCGACGGTGCCTCTCCTGTCGAGACGGCGCCAATCGTTGCACGAGTAGCATTAATAGCATGAGAAGGGAATCGAACATGCTCTGACGGTTTTCCATTTGGCCCGCTTTAGGATCCGTCTCCAAATTGTACATCGCGCCGGTCATCTTGACGCTGCCCTCGCTTCCATTTCAGAAAGCACGGGGCCGTCCCAGGCGCTCCCCCTCCCGAAACATCAACCTCCAGTGACAGCGCAGCATGTTCAGTTCGGCCTCTGCATGCTGGATGTTGCTCGATTTCTTGGATGCACACATCATGCACGCCACCCTCTAGTCGCGTTCCACTCAAGCGTTGCTCGGTTGGCTAGAGAAATCGTCAGTCGGACGGTACAGCATGGCTGGCAACGACCATGCTTAACTGCTGATCGCGCTTCGCTTTTTGAGATGTCCCGGTCCAAATCCATCAACGGCGAAAATCCAGCGCAAATCCTTGTCTGACTTGAGCTGCGAAAGAACCGGTCTTTGCTGGTTTGGCCGTACCATCATTCCGGGCGCAGCTTCAAAGAAAAATAGCATCGGGAATGTGCTGCGCGAGCGGCGGAGCTGCAGCCGCTGGTCGACAAGGTTTTGGAGCCATTGTGAAGGGACCGGCGCGCGGGACCGGACGGCAACCCTCAAGGTAAAGTTCTCCGATTTCGAATTGATCACCCACAGCAGGTCAGTACCGTCATCGACGCTGAGCTTGGTCCTCGACCTGCTGAGGCATCTAATGCAAGAAGACGATACGATTGCTCGGAATCTCCGTTTCCGGATTCAACAGGCCCGAAGCTGAAGACGAGGATCAGTCGTCTCCCCATGTTAGATGAATAGTAGTCGCCGCGATTATTCGTCCAGAAGGTCGAGGAACTCTTCGATCTTCCTAAGCGGTCCCTCGCGTCCGTTGCTGATGTAGACGACCCGATCGCCATCGCGTTGCAGTGATCGCGCCCTGGATTTCCGAAGTCGTCCCGGCAGGAAAGTTGCGGCTACGGCATCCGGGCCTACATCAAGTCTTATGATTCCTCTTCGCTTGCAGTCGATCCTGAGCCTTGCTGCGGCAAAGAAATCGCGGGCCGCCGGAGGCAATCTGCCGAATCGACGAGAAGTCTCCTCCTCGAGATCGTCCAACTCATCTTCGCTTCGACATCTGGCGACGCGGCCGTAGATTTCCAGCCGAACCGCCTCCGATTGCACGTAGCCTGCGGGCAACATGTCCCCTACCGGCAGATTCAGGTCAGGCACCCACAGGTCGGCTGTTCTGTCGTCGGCTTTCTCCGAGGCCAATTTCAGAAGGTGGCTGTAGAGCACGGGTCCGAACACCTGCACATGGCCCGACTGTCGCTCTGAAAGCACGTCCCCCGCTCCCCTGAGGTCCAGATCCCGCGCACTGATCGCGAAACCCGCGCCCGGTCTGTTGAATTCCTCCAGAACGGCCAATCGCTTCTCAGATCGCTCCGACTCCGAATCGGTCAGCAAATGCGCAAACGCCCGTATCCCGCTGCGGCCCACCCTTCCTCTGAGCTGATGAAGTTGCGCAAGACCGAACTTTTCGGGCCAACAGACCACGATCGTGTTTGCACGTGGAATATCGAGACCGCTCTCTACGATGTTGGTCGCCAGCAGCACGTCCGCCGCGCCTTCGACGAAGCTCATCATTCGGTCATCTATGTCGTCGGCGGGCAGCTTGCCATGCAGACATACGATGCGGAGATCCGGGGCCATCGATTGAACGCGCGCCAGCATCGGACCAAGGTCCTGAATTCGCGGACAGATCAAGAAGCTTTGCCCGTGCCGCCTTTGCTCGCGCAGCAATGCGGAGGCAATAGCAGCATCCGAAAGAGGAGCAACCTTTGTGACGACCGGGAGTCGATGAATGGGCGGAGAGGCGATGACGCTAAGATCCCTGAAGCCAGCAAGACCGCCCGCGAGAGTCCGCGGAATCGGCGTGGCGCTCATCCAAAGGGCATGAATACCCTTGGCCAGCCCGGAAAGTCTCGCCTTCTCCGTCGCCCCAAAATGCTGTTCCTCATCGATGACGACAAGGCCGAGGCCGGCGAACTTCAAGTCCTTCGAGGTGAGGGCCTGCGTTCCGACTACGACCTTCAATTTGCCACTCTTCAGCCCCTCCTTCACCTCTCTTGTCTCTGCGCCCGAACCGGTTCGCGACAAACTCCCCACCTCGATGCCAAACGGAGCGAAGCGTTTGCGGAAAGTCGCGACATGCTGTCTTGCCAGGACGGTCGTCGGCACTGCTATCGCCACCTGCTTCCCTGACAATACGACGGCGGCCGTGGCTCGCAACGCCACCTCGGTTTTGCCGAATCCGACGTCGCCGCAAATGATCCTGTCCATGGGGTGGCCCGACGCAAGATCATCCAAAACGTCCCGAATGGCCTTCGCTTGGTCGACTGTCGTGAAATACGGAAAACGCGCGACGAACCTCTCATAGATGGGACCAGGAGGTACAAGCTTCGGAGCCCGCCGGCGGCGCCGCTGGCTGATGTGTTTGGCGAGCTGCTTGCCGGCGATTTGAATTTCGTGCTCCGCCTCAGTACGCCGGCTCCACCATGTACTTCCATCCGCTTTGTCGAGGGTGAGCTCGCCGCGCTCCGACGCATATGGCCAGATCAAGGCCAGGTCAGAGGGCGGAACGAGCACTGCATCGTCTCCCGCAAATACCAGCCTGATCATTTCGCGCGACGACCCGCCCCCCGTTGCCACGGTCTGCAAGCCGTCGAGCAAGGCCAGTCCCCGCTGCAGATGAACGACCGCGGCGCCCTGCTCCGGTACATCTGCGTGGTCGAAAGCCGCATTCCAGCTTCTAGCCAGGGGCTGCGGATGATGAGCCCTGCTGCCGAGCACATCGGAAGCAGTTACGACGACAAGAGGTTTCCGGCCAGGTACGACAAACCCTCTATCAAAATCGGCCAGCAGCGCCGCCTCACGGTTGCGTCCGGCCGTCGCCTCGTTCCAATCCGCAAAGTGCTCCGCCTTGACTCCGCTCATCCGTTCCAGCACGCGCAGGTCGTCCTCATGCGCTGCGACGAAAACCAGGCGCGAACCGGCGCGCCGCGTATCGTCGACGAACGCACGAAGCGCCTTCCTGGGCGATGCAACCTGCGAAAAGTCCGGTGTGGGAGCGAAAGGCGCCTTTTGCGACAGCACGTTCATACGCCTGGTCGCCTGCTTCCATTCGCGCCTCCCGAGGTATTCTCGGTCTCTGTCCGTGCGACCCGCCGCCTCCTCGATCGTGCTAAGCCAGCTATCAGCGTGCGCTGAAACGCCGGCATCCGCGATCCACTTGGCTCGACCACAATAGTCGAATAGGGTCGAGCGCTTTCCGCGCATGTTCCCGAACGCCAGCCGCTCCGACATCGGGTCAATGAGAAGCTCTTTCGTCTCAAAAACGATTTCATGTTCTATCGGGTCGAACGCCACGATCCGACGTATCACACCGCCAGAATGCTCTACTCTGAACGGACCGAGCGCGCCGGCGGGAAAAATCTCGAATGTCTTCCCGTGAAACAGCGCGCCGCCGGGATAGTCCGCCTCTTCGTCAAGGTCGTATCCGAGGGGCTCAAGCCGCGCCCGGAGATCTTGTTCAGAAAACGCGGCGCCGACTTTCAACCGAAGGATTACGCGAGACCAACTCGCCGCCGTGGGAAGGCGCTCCATCACGGCCTCTGCCGTGGATACGAGCAGGATCGGCTTCTCAGGCTTGGCAAGGCGCCTCAAGACCGAGCTTCGTCTACCCGCGATTTCGTGCGACGGCTCCAGCTGATCGAACGGCAGCGTATTCAGTCTTGGAAAAACAAGCACATCGCACGAAGGCGCGAGGGCATAAATGACGGCACCCAGCCGCTCGGCCCTATTCTCGTTTTCAGCAAGAAAGACGACGCCTTTGCGACCCGACTTCCTCCACTGTGCGAGCAGATGGAGGGCCACCATGCCTAGGGGCAATGAAGAGGAGATCGCAGTCCGCGATGAAGAATTCTTTCGCTTCGTTGCCTTGTTGGCAACACGCGCTTTGCTAGATTGGCCCACATTGAACCCGTCGTTGATTCGCCACCAACTGGGGCTGATGGCGAGTGTTGCTTCGAACAGGCCCGCTCTGATGTGAGAGCTACGCCTCGGGCTGCGTACATATGCGAATTTGATCGCGGACGCACGTATCCAATCTAGTCGTCCAGTGAAACGTCGCTTGGGAGCGGAGGCGTCTAATCGCCCCCTTCTCCGCCCGATAGTAGGTTCCCGATTCCTGACGATTGCCCGCTCGCCTCAGCCTAGGCCTCGGCAGGCAGGAACGTCATTGCTCCAAGCCTGTCACTCGCTTGAGAACTGCTTCCGGATCGACTTCACCATTGTTGGACGTCCACGCGACGAATTGATCCGGTCGCACAAGCATTAGCGCCGCCTCGTAACGCGCACGTTCGCCGGTACGGCGGTCCTCGATCACCGTGAGGGGCACATTCAGTGCCTTCGCTGCCGTTGCAAACGCCTTCACCGCAGCGTCATCGACATCTAGGGCCAACAGCGTGAAGCCTTTTCCCAGTTCATCGTAGACATTGCGTCCGCCCGACAAGCGCGCGGGAGCCAGATGATGCCCGGCCCGCGCCTTGAATGTATGTGCGCCAATCGCACCGCAATTGGCGTCAGTGGGGCCCCACACAATTGGCGAGCCCTCGTAATTCGGTTCGAAGGCATTGACTTCGGACGCAGCACCGGAACGGCGCGCTTCCCACATTCGTTCAAACGCGTCCTTGTTCAGCTCCGGACTGTATTCCGCCAGGAAGGACCTGTCTGTCTCGATAGCTTTCTCGATGAAATCCCGCGCCGTCGACTCGAAGACCGGCCTTCTCTCGTCATTATAGGAATCAAGAAGTTTTTCTCCACCCCATCTCTCAAACAAGGCAGCGAGCTTCCAACCGAGGTTCCTCGCGTCTTCCAGGCCAGTATTGACCCCGTAGCCTCCATAGGGCGGGTGGCTGTGAGCCGCATCGCCTGCGATGAAGATCCGTCCCTTTCGGTAGGTATCCGCGATGGCAACCCGCAGCTCCCAAAAACCAATATGTTCAAATTCGAGATCAAACTCGGCGCCGACGGCGGAATAGAGGTATTCGCGGAAGTTGAAGTTGTCCTTCGTCGTGCCGAGCGGCACGGGAGCGTGGAAGAACCAGGTGGTTCCCAGATCCACACGTCCGAAAAATTTCCAGTAACCCTTAAGCTTGGGGTCAAGGACGTTGTAGTAGGACTTGCCGGGATAGCGCTCCAAAAGTCGGTGCAGCTCGTGTGACTTGAAGACGAGGAGCACCATCAGCCTATCATGTTCCGAACGGGTTTGACTGATATCCGCATGTTCTCTGACGAGCGAACGGCTGCCATCGCAGCCAACCACGTAGTCGGCCCTTAACGTCCGGCGTTCACCCCCTTCTCGCTCGGCAACCACAACATCGACGCCGCTAGCATCCTGGATGACGCTTTCGGCGGTCCATCCGTACAGAGTCCGGATTGCGGGTATCTCGCTAGTGCGCCGGCGTAGAACGGCTTCCGTTGCGTATTGTGGCAATCTCTCGTTGTCAGTGAAGTAGAAGGGCCGAACGAGCTCTCGCTGCATCCAATCATACGTATAGTGGCCGAGAAGTGTCTTGTAGGCAGTCAGCCCGCCGATTCCGTATTCGCGCGGAATCGTTCGCGCAGCCCGCAGCTCTTCCTCGATGCCCCAGAAATGAAAATGTTCCATGGTGCGCTGCGTAAGATTTTGGCTTTTGGGGATGCGTTGCGGCTGCTCGTAGCGCTCAACGACGGTGCAGTTGATGCCCTTCTGACCAAGCTCGATTGCAAGTCCCATTCCGACGGGACCGCCACCTACAATAATAACAGGCTCGTTACTCATCGCTGCGACCTTAGGCCTTTCTGCAGAAGCTTGTCGGCGAACAGCCTTCGTTCGATGGTTTGCGGCGGTGATGGCTCAATGGATTCCTCCCATCGTATCGTAAGGCCCGTTGTCGCTTGACACCAAGCGACCGGCTCCTCAAGCTGTGCAAAAATGATCTTAATGTCCACTATACGGACATCATCGTCTAGGCAAGCCGAAGAATGGCGTGAAACTGTATCGGATCTCCGTCCCAGTTCTTTCCAACGGCGAAAGCGCGGCGATTCGATCGGCATCAAGGGAGCGATGGGATGGATACGGAACGCACACAACATGCGCTCGGGTCAGGCGATGCGCGAAAAGCTGACCGAGAAAGCGAAGCTGGCTTTCTATCAGGTGCCGAGGCATTCCTTTCGCAATTGAAAGCAAGTGGGGTCGAGTACCTGTTCTCGAACTCAGGGACAGATTTTCCGCCCATCATCGAAGCCTTTGCCAGAACGTCGACGACACAATTGTCGTTTCCCACTCCACTTCTCGTGTCGCACGAAGCGGTTGCCATGGGCATGGCGCATGGCTTCTATCTTGTTAGAGGTCGCCCCCAGGCTGTCATGGTTCACGTCAATGTTGGACTTGCGAACGCGACCATGGGGATCATCAACGCCGCGTCAGACAATGTCCCGGTAATCGTCTGCTCGGGACGGACACCCATCACGGAGACAGGACGGGTCGGCAGCCGCTCAACCCCGATCCATTGGGGGCAGGAAATGCGCGACCAAGCCGCGATGGTGAGGGAACTCGTCAAGTGGGACTACGAGCTTCGGTATGGAGACCAAGCCATTGACGTCGTTTCACGCGCCATTTCATTGGCTACCAGCGAGCCGCCGGGCCCGGTGTATCTCAGTCTCCCGCGCGAAGCACTTGCGGAGGTCTCCGCTTCCGATGTTCGAAGCTCCAAGCCCGTAGCTGCACAGCTGGGCAGGCCGCTCAAAGACAATGTTGAAAAAGCCGCAGAACTGCTTGCGAACGCGAAGTCTCCCTTGGTGATCGCGCAGCGAGGCACCGGTACCGGCAACTTCGAGCCGTTATCAGAATTCGTGGATCGGTATGCGTTGCCGACCTGCGAATTCTGGGCAACGCGTAATTCGCTTTCCACCAGCCATCCCATGCATATTGGCCGGGATCCGGCTGACTGGCTGCGCGGAGCCGACGTCGTGCTCGTGCTGGATGCGATGGTCCCCTGGATTCCTGATCAGGTGGCGCCGCCGCCCGGCTGCAAAATCATTGCGATTGGTTCCGATCCGTTGTTTTCCCGCATTCCAATGCGCGGCTATCCCTTTGATGTCTTGCTGACGGGCAGCCCCGTAGAGGCGGTAAGAGCCCTCGACGAGGCGTTGGCCACGCACAAGGATCTGGACAGGACGCAGATCAGCGACCGGCGTCGTGATGTCCATGCCCGCCGCGATGCCATCCGGCAGCAGATTCGAAGCCGGATCGAAGCAGGTAGCGGCTCACCAATGAGCCCGGCCTGGGTGAGCCACTGCATTTCGCAAGCCAAAGATCCTTCAGCGGTCGTTTTTTCCGAGTTGGCATGTGAACCTGCCGCGATGACGTTCGAGAAGCCTCGAACCCTTTTCACCGTTCCACAAGCGGGTGGCCTTGGATGGGCACTGCCCGCAGCCCTCGGCGCACAGCTTGCAGATCCGGCCAGCGAAGTTATTGCCTGCGTGGGCGATGGGTCATACATATTCTCGAACCCGGTCGCCTGCCATCATATGGCGTCGGCACACCGGCTGCCCGTCCTCACCATCGTGTTCAATAACGGTGTCTGGAACGCAGTCCGGCGCGCTACAGTAGGCATGTATCCGAACGGCGCAGCGGCTCATGCGAATAAAATGCCGCTTACGTCCCTGGAACCGTCTCCCGACTATTGTGGCATTGCGCGCGCACATGGCGCGTACGCCGAGCGAGTTGAGCGAGGCGAGGAATTGCCCAGCGCGCTGAAACGCGCATTCGAACACGTGCGCACGTCTCGGCGGCAAGCGCTGCTTGAGGTCATGGTGTCATACTGAATGAGACTTCCTTCCAAAACCAGATCGGCCTATAGGAGCTCCAAATCACGCCAGGACGCACCGGGGCGATCATTGATCGAGTTGAACATTCGCCGATTTTGCTATCGCACTCCACGACTGCAGCTCAGATGCGATCCTCGCGGCGAACTCTGGTGACGTGCTGCTCGCCGCCTCAGTGGCGACGGTTCGGAGACGTTGGCGCACCTCGTCCTCCTGCATTACTTTATGAACTTCGGCTTCAAGGCGCGCCGTGATGTCCTTCGGCGTGCCTTTGGGTGCGAACAGTCCTGTCCAGAAGATGGCTTCGGCGCCGGCAACACCAGCTTCCGCAGTAGTGGGGACATTCGGTAGCTGCGGCAGTCTGGCTGACGCTGTCACCGCCAAGGCACGAAGTTTACCGTCCTGGATCAGTGGCATGGCAGGAAGCGTGTCCGTCATCGCCGCTGTCACCTGCTTGGACAGAACCGCCACCACCGCATCGTTGGTGCCTCGATATGAAACGCGCTGCAGCGTCGCGCCGGTTTTGAGTTTCAGGAGTTCAAACGCGAGCGTGAACGTCGGAGAGGCGCTCGCATAATTTGCGCTGGACGAGTTGTTTTTCGTCCATTCAATGAAATCAGGCAGGGACTTGAAGGGCGCATCCGCCGAGACGACCAATACGAGGGGGAAAGTCGCCAGGATGCTGATCGGTTCGAAATCGCGCTTGGTGTCGTAAGGTGTTTGCGCCGAGACGGCCGGTCCCACGACCATCGCGCCGCTCGCTCCGACCATAAGCGTATATCCGTCTGGCTCCTGGCTCTTGACGAAGCTTGCTGCAGTGGCCCCGCCCGCTCCTGGCTTGTTCTCCACGATCACCGGCTGGCCAAGGACTTTGTGCAGTTTCTCCGCCAGCACGCGTGCCAAAATGTCGTTGCTACCGCCGGGAGCAAAGCCGACAACAAGGCGAATCGGTCGGTTTGGATAAGAGGAGGATGCCTGCGACTGCGCGTTGGCGATCAACGGCGAGAAGGCGATGGCGGCTACTACTACTAGGCTCAGCAGCAACCAGGTGCGACGAAGTCCCTTCATGGTGCTCTCCATATGTTTGTCAGCGGCCGGCATGCGATGGTCGCTGCCGTCAGTTCGTCGGCAGAACTGGCCTCTCAGCTATTCGCGCCAGTAGTTTCAGCCTGAGCGGACAAGGTCGCGCATCCTCGCAGACTCTTTCTGAAGAAAAGCCGCGAAACCCGACGAATCGAGATAGGCATCGACGCAGGAAATTTGGCGTACCCGCTCACGCACCGAGGAATCAGCAAGCGAGGTCTTGATATGTTCCGACACTCGCACGACGATGTCGTTCGGAATACCTGCCGGCCCAAACATGCCAAGCCACGCGCTGACCTCGAAGTTCGGCACAACCTGTTCTGCGACCGTTGGAATATCGGGGACTAGATCAACCCGCCGGGCCGACATGATCGCAAGGGGCACGACCTTTCCAGCCTTGATGTGCGGATGCGCCGAAGTTAGGTCGACCGAACACAGCGGGATTTGGCCGCCGAGAACGTCAGTCATGGCGGGAGCACTCCCGCGATAAGGCACGTGAACAAGGTTTGCCTTGGTTGCCTTTTTGAGGAGCTCGATCGCAAGATGCTGCGCGGAGTTCACGCCCGTCGAGCCGTAGGAAAACCCGTCCGTCTTTTGTTGGGAGCGGTCGATCAATTCCTTGAGCGATCTAACGCCGGCATCCGGATTGGCGACAAGCACCAGAGGAATATCGACGAGCTTCGCGATTGGAGTTAGCTCGCGCAGAGGCTCGAAGTTCGCGCTCGCATCGGCGACATGAGGATTGATAGCAAGCGCTCCCGTCGCCCCAATTCCAATTGCATGACCGTCGGGACTAGACCGCGCCAAAGCGATTAGTCCCGTGGTTCCCCCTGCTCCAGGCCGATTCTCAACAACCAAGGGCTGCCCCAGAAGCTGCGTGAGCTTTTCTCCCAGGATGCGCGCCACCCCATCGCTGGAGGCCCCGGGAGCGAACGGCGTGATGATCGTGACCGGACGAGAGGGAAAATGCTGTCCGTAGGCAATCGTCGGAGCCAGCAAGCCGGTTAGCAAAACCGTCCGACGCGAGATCGCGCTCATCCGTTTTCTCCCGTCTTTCTTTATGGCCGGCCTGCGCCGATGTGTCCATTGTATGGACATCGTGTTCATTATAAATGCTAGAGGGTCAGTTACGGAGCGTCAAGATGGGTTCAACTCTGCTGAAGGCGCCTTTCGAAGGCGGTCCCTTCGCAGGTTGGCGCCGTGGCCGAGTATCGATCCCCAAGACACCCTCCGGAACACATGCGACGGTTTGACCGGCGCTAAGGCGGCCGGTACAAGTAAATTCCATCAGTTCGTGATAGTCCGTGAAACGTAAGCCCGGAAAAACCGCCTCATCTCCCGACGCGAACAGCGCAGTTCGTGAACGCCGTCGCGCGGAGAAGTCCGGCGGCGGCGAATCCCTGTCGACAGTCCGGGCTGTCGATCGAGCCATCGCGGTTTTGCAGTGCTTTACGGCCGAAACGCCTGTGATGAGCGTTCTCGAGATCCAGCGTCTCGTGGGACTGAGCCGGCCAACCCTCTACCGGCTACTGCAAACCCTCGCAGGCACTGGGCTGATCACTGCCGAAGGTGATCCTCAACGCTTCAGGCTTGGCCATGGCGTGATGTACCTCGCCCATGCGTGGCTGTCTGGAATCAAGCTCATCGACGTGGCCAGGCCAATCGTCGCGGGCCTTCGCGAGAAAACCGGCGAAACCGCCGCACTGTTTGTTGTGCAAGACGACCATCGGATCTGCGTTCTCGAACTGGAGAGCCACCATGTCTTGCACATTGCGCGCGGCATCGGAGATAGAGGCGGCCTGGTCGTCGGAGCAACCGGCAAGGCGATCCTTGCCTTTCTTGATGAAGACAGACAGGCGGCAACGATCCGTAAGGCGCTCAGCAAGGCACGGCAAAGTGAGTTCGTCAGCGCGCTGAAAGCCATTCGCGTCCAAGGATATGCAACGAGCCGAAGCGAAGTCATTCTTGGCGCGGTCGCCGTAGCGTCCCCCTTTTTCAATCACAACGGCGAAGTCGTTGGATCGATCGGCGTTTTCGGGCCGACAGCACGCGTGAACGATGCGGACGTTCCGAAGATTGCCAGACTAGTTGTAGATGCGGCTGGCACCCTTTCAATGCAGCTCGGATACAGGGCAAAACGCCCAGGTGTCGCCGCGCCTGAGGTTGAAACCACCCGCACGGTTCGATAGCAGCCCTAGATACCGCGCTGCCGCCGTCAAAACGCCGCGTTAGAAGCGTCGGACGAGAAAGTCGTCCGTGAACTCTCCAAGGGAAATCTTGACGGGAATCTCGTCTTCCGTACCCAATTCGATGATCTCGGATCCCGATTTGTTATTGGCGGCGGCGAGAAGCTCAATACGTCGCGCGATCTCTTCAGCCTGCCAAGCATTGAGGCCCCATCGGAAACTGCCCGCGCCATCCGGCTTTAATCCATAGTTGCCCGTGCTTCCTTCTTCCGGAACAACGATCAATTTCGCTTTCGAACGGGCAGCCAACAGTTGCTCACCGACATTGAGACGCATCCGCCCCTCCGCAAACGTACGAAGGAGACCTGCTAACGCAGTCAGGTCTTCGCGCTCACCCAAAAACAGGAACAGCGGGTGGAAGTCGCTTGGCAGGTAATCGAAACGCAGCATAGGTCGATCCCACGGCCTCGACATTTCAGGTCGCACTCAAAAGCTTTGCAATATCCTGCGCGTGGCAGAGCTCAATGGCGCCGACCTCTGCAGGATTCCGCGGGACCTGGAGGTAGCGAACCTGAACCCACATGCCGTCTTCCATATTCTCGAGAACCTCGGCGATCGTCCCATCTTCAAGCTCCAAACGGTCGCCAGGTCTGAGGGTCAGCACATTGATCATGACCGGCCCTTAGAAAAATACCGACAGGTTCTTTGCAAGCAGGACATTCTGGTCAAGGATGATCTCCCGCCGCGCAATCTTCCAGCCGTGATCCGTCATGCGAAGCACATCTGTTCGCTTCCCGACGAACGTGTATGTCTCGTACTCGACCCGGTTCTGGTAGATCAGGAAACGGCACCGCGTTACGACCTCGCGCGGATCATCCAGGGATGGCAAGATGTTCTTGATCTGGACGTTACTTACCATGTGGCAGACGCGCGACAGCGGTTCCTCGGCGAAGTGAACGCCGGTCAGGATTTGGTCGACTCGTTTCGTCAGCGTCCACTTGTCCTCATCAAACCAGCTAATCCCGATTCCTGTGCGGGTGTTCTCTCGCTCGCCATGCTGCCCAAACTTCACGTTGCGGCGGATCGGCATGAAATAGGTAATGTCATCAGCAAGGAGATTGAGCCAGTCGCGAAACCGGCGCTCATCGAGCAGTTCAGCTTCCGCATAGAGGAATTCTTCGATGTCCGCCCTGAGCCGATAGTACGCATCGTTGCGAGGAAGTTCGGCGGATCCAGCCGGCGACGGGGTGACGGTTTCAAGCACGGCGGCCATGCTGTTCTCCTTGAAGGTCTAGACGGTGTGGGTCGTGGACTTCGCTGGTACGGGGCCGCCCTGATGGGCAAAGCAACCCACGTCGATGATTGCTCCGGAGATCGTCTCCGCCTCCGGCGATATCAGGAAGGCAACAACATTGGCGACGTCTTCCCCATTCACGGAACGGCCGGCTGCGGTCCCGGGCGCGCCCTTGCCAAACCGCGACGGATCGCCGCCCGCCCGACCGAGACTCATCCCGGTTACAATGCCGCCGCCGCCCGGCACCACCGTGTTGACGCGAACACGATGGTGCAAAAAATCGTAGGCTGTCGCCGCCCCGAGCGCAACGAGTCCGCCTTTGCTCGCGCTGTAAACCGCCATGTTTGGCTTTCCCCAACCGGCGCCCGAGCCCACGTTGATAATTGCACCACCGCCGGCCTTGATCATGTGCGGAAGCACCGCGCGGCTGCATAGATACGGCCCCTTCAAGTTCACGGCCATAATGCGATCGAACAAGGCCTCATCCGTGTCGAGCACGGTACCGAGCGGACCAATTGCGGCATTGTTCACGAGCGCATCGATTCGTCCGTACTTCCCCAGCGCTTCATCGACGACCCGAGCGACGTCCCCCGCACTGGAAACGTCTGCCTCCATCAGCACGGCTTGGAGACCGCGCTGTTCGAGCTCAGCCTCCAAGCTTGGAATAGCTTTGGCGGCGGTGCTCGTGACCTGCGCCGTCTCAAGACCGAACGCCACGACAGAGTGCCCTCGTGCTGCAAGACTAAGAGTGATGGCGCGACCAATCCCGAAAGTCCCGCCCGTCACGATGACTACACGCGAGGGATTCATTCTGCAGCCCTCTGGGGCACGTTTCCGCCCACACCAAGGAGTTCATCCCACGCGGCGCCTCTCAGGTACGATTTCCAGCGCGCGTAGTAGCCGCGCGCAATCTCCTCGGTAATCTGGAGGCTGACGGTACCACCGAGAGCGTGATCTCTCGTCCAGGCGCCAAGCGACTGCTGATAGTTGAACGGGTAGCGGCGAGCGACCGTCCCCATACTGGCAGCGGTAGCATAGAGCCAGTTCTCCATGTCGTCCTGCTCGGTCATTCCTGCCGGACCGGAGTAGCGCATGTAGTAGCGACGTAGATAGTCTTTGGCTTCCTGTGGCGCGTCAGCGTCGACCAGAAAAAACCGCCACCCCTCGGTGGAGGTCGGGCTATGTGGGTGCCAGGCGCAAAGCCCGCGAGGCTGACGCCCGTGATAGGACGTATTGGGAAAGATCGTGCCAACGAACGGCAACAGCCTCGCCTGCTCTCCGAGTCGCCGTTTGCGCTCCTCGAAGCAGTGGCGGAAATACTGCTCCAGCACGGGGTTATCCAGAAACGATTCGATATACTCATTCTCTTCGGGTTGGATCGCGCTATGAACGCCGTGTCCTTCCGGGAAACTGATCCAAACGTGCTGTGCCTTTTCCAGCTCGTCGTCACGGCGCCCCTTTTTTCCTGCCGCGGCGCTCGGCCCAATGCCGATAAGATCGACCGAGCGGTGACTCGGATTGTGGTAGGTGTCGCCGAGAAAGTTCTCCGCGGCGAACTTCCAGTTCGCCGGGAAAATCCACTTGTGCACGCCGATCACCTCCGAATCCCCGCTCCGGCCATCACGGCAATCGAGCGCCTGGTCGAGATGAATCTTCGCGTCGCCGAGATAGGTGGTGAAGTCGGGAGCATCCTTATCCCAGGTGGCCCAGATCGTTCCCTTGTAGATCGCGAGTTTGGCAACGGATACGAGCGAATTTTCCTCTCGATCCAGCCCTTCGTACAGAGTTCTAAAGTGCGGCACGCCCTGGAGCTTGCCATCAGTCGTGTATGTCCAACTGTGATATGGGCAGGTAAAGAGCGAGGTATTCCCGGACTCATAGCGACACACTTTCATGCCGCGATGACGACACGAATTGAGAAACGCGTGCACGATGCCCTGCTTGTCCCGGCACAGAATGACCGACTCCTCACCCATTCGGGTTGTATAGAAGTCGCCGGGTTTGGGGATGAGGCTCTCGTGTCCGATGAACAGCCAGGCACGCGTGAAAACCTTCTCCAATTCCTCCTTGTAGAGGTCGGGATCAACGAAGATTTCGCGGCTGACGAAGCCCCTATCCGTATCAACGAGCTTATCAGGATCATCAAAACGGCTGTTTGGGGACATGATCGCGTTCTCCACGTAGTTGGATCGAATGGGATCGGCTGCTTAGGCTTTGGCCGGCAGAATGCTCTTAGTCTGTCGAGAGCTTGGCGTCGGAAACGACGTTGCTCCACTTCGTGAGGTCCTGAACGATGTTACCCGCATACTTCTCCGGCGTTTCAGCAACGGGCCTCAATCCTTGTTTTGCTAATCTCTCCGTCACATCGGGGGAGCGAAGAATTTCGCTGATCTCGAAATTGTAGCGGGCGACGATGGCAGGCGGCATGCCTGGAGGCCCAAGGACTCCGTAGCGGATATCCGCATCAAAACCGGAGAATCCTAGCTCGTCCAACGTCGGCTGATCCGGAAGCTGCGGCGCGCGCGCTTTCGTCGCTACCGCAAGAATCCTTACCTTGTCCGGCGCCAGAGGAAGCGCCACGTGAACCGGCAGGAACATCGCGCTGATATGGCCGCCAATGAGATTGGAGATGGCTCCAGCCGAGTCTCGAAACGGCACGTGCATCAAATCTATCTTTGCCGTGAGCTTGAAGAATTCCATCGCGAGGTGGTGCGGCGTGCCGACTCCAGGCGAAGCATAGTTGATCTCTCCAGGACGGCTCTTCGCGTACGCGATAAGCTCCTTGATCGAATTTGCCGGCACAGATGGATGGACGACGAGAGCGAGTGTGCCCACTGCAGCTTCAATGATAGGTGTGAAGCCCTTAACGGGATCGTAGATGACCGGCTTCGTTAGGCTGACATTCGCTGTGAACGGAGGGTCAGCAGTTACGACCAGCGTATGGCCATCCGGCGTGGCACGCATGACCATTTGCGATCCAATACCACCGCTCGCTCCCGTCTTGTTGTCGACGATAACGGGCTGACCGAGCTTCGGCTGGAGATTTTCAGCAATTGTTCGCGCGATGATGTCGGGGCCAGTTCCGGGCGAAAACGGCACAACGATGGTGACGGGTCGCCGCGACTCCTGCGCTATCCCCTGCGAGCTGGCCAGAACAGTGAACAGCGTCGCCAAGAGACCCATGAGGGTTCGCCGCAACGACGACCGCCATGGCAAGCTGAATCGCGGTCGAGCGAAGTCATCACGACGAGATTCCAATGGACCCGGTGCCATCATCCCACGACCCTCGCGTTCTCCTAGATTGTCCATCTAGTGGACATTGTGTTCAATTCTAGTGGCGCCGAAGAAGTGGGTCAAGTAGCCCGGCAGCGTTCGAAGGAGCGAGCTCAAGCCGGAAGCGTCTTATGAGGATTGAATAGAGATCTCTGATCCAGTGCGTCCTTGATCTTGCGGAGTACATTGACCTCTACATCACTCTTTTGATGCACAAGTTCGTGCGCGTCGGGCTGGCAGGCACTGCAATGCAAGTTCCCGTCGCCCAGATGGCCGAATGCAAACGGCAGGAAGTGCGGTTCAACTTTCCGGATGGCTTCGCAGAGTTCCGGATACAACTTCGGAATCCTCCCGAGTGGCACTGAGTAGTCGAAGCGAAATGAAACCCCGAGATAGCGGTGCAACTCGGAAAAGGAATCCCGAATGAGCCAGAGCTTCGCCTCCTGCGAAGACGACTGGGCAATGATCGCATCGCTCACCCAATCTCGCTCCAGCGCGCTAGAAACGACGGCTTCCAGTTTTTCGGACGGGTCGTCCTGTCCAGCCATGCGGACGAGCACGTACCACTCACGATCGAGCCTGATTGGAGGCACTGAGCCGAGAATCTGCTGACAGACCCCGTCAATCCCCATTCGGGGAAGCAGCTCGATCGCCGACAAGCGTCCATGCGCATGTTCCATCGCAAAGTCTGCGAGATCACTGGCAGACTGCAAGGACTCCACCGCAAGGAGCGCAGAGCGGCTCTCGGTCTCCGCCGGGTGAAGCTTTAGGGAGGCGGCCGTTACGATGCCGAGAGTCCCCTCCCCGCCAATGAAGAGGTGCTTGATATCAAAGCCGGAGTTGTCTTTGCGCAGCGAGCGCAATCCATTCCAGAGAGTTCCGTCGGCAAGCACCACTTCGAGCCCAAGGACCTGATCGCGGCAATTGCCATATCGCACGACATTCATGCCGCCGGCATTCGTTGAAATGGCGCCTCCGATCGTTGCGCTATCCCTCGCGCCGAAATCCAGACCGAAGTGTTGCCCCACGGACCTTGCGGCGTCTGCACGCCTTTGATCGAGCACCCGGCTTCTGCCACCAGGGACCAAGAGGAGGCAGAAACACTCCTGATTTTATCAAGTCCCGACGTGCTCAAGATCAGCGAGGGCCCGCCCGCCGCCGGCACCGCGCCTCCGCACATGCTGGTGTTGCCGCCCCTGCGCAACGATGGCGCAACCGGCGGTGCGGCAGGCCCGGACGACGTCCTGAACCTCGCGCACCGACCGGGGTCGTGCCAAACCAACGGCGTTTCCTTTGTACCACCCTCTGAAATCGGTGGTTGCCATATCCACGATTTGGGGGTCGGAGATGAGGAGACCAGGCCGAGTCAGGGTCGCCTTCAGTGTGTTCAACGCGTCCATATAGTTTCCTTCGAGTGGCTTTGCCGCTATTCAATTCAATGTTCGTGGAGTGGACATCTGTCTCAAGTCAACATAACGTCCTCGATGTTTGTGGTGAAGGGCACCGGAGGCGATTGAATGGAACAGACCGGCGGAGACGCTCTTGCGCGTCAGCTCGCGCTGGAGGGCGTCACTGATGTCTTTGGTGTGCCAGGCGTTCAGCTCGACTGGGCTGTCGACGGGCTTCGCAAGATGCAGGACAGAATTCGCTACGTAGTGACGAGACACGAGCAAGCAGCCTCGTATATGGCCGACGGTTATGCTCGTTCAACGAACGGAATCGGCGTTTGTATGGTGGTACCCGGCCCCGGTCTTCTAAACGCTATGGCAGGGCTTGCCACCGCCTATGCCTGCAACTCTCGGGTACTCTGCATCTGCGGCGACATTCATTCATCAGCCGTTGGGAAGGGACTCGGGCTGCTTCATGAGGTTCGCGAGCAGTCGACAATTTTGGGAACGGTGACGAAGTGGAAAGGACGTGCATCGCGTGCCGAGGACATCCCCAATCTGGTCAGGCAAGCATTTCAGCAACTAAAGAAAGGAATCCCCCAACCAGTCGGGATCGAGATCTCGCATGATCTCTTGAGCACAACTGCCGATATATCGCTGGTCGACCCTGCGGAACCGACCGAGACAGATCCTGTTCCGTTTGCGGAGATTGAACGCGCCGCCGAGGCGCTTTCGACTCGCAGCTTTCCCGTACTGTATGTAGGGGGCGGCGTGATCGCGTCGGGCGCCTCCCTCGAACTGCAGGCCCTCGCTGAAAAACTTCAAATGCCGATAGTCATGGGCGAGAACGGCAAAGGTTCTGTATCTGATCGGCATCCCCTGGCATTCAACACGCTTGAAGGCCGCGAACTCGTTTCTCTAGCCGACGTAGTCCTCATCGTTGGCAGCCGCTTTGTCGAGACTGCGATGGGCAAGCCGGCCTGGCCGCCCGATGACAAGACCTACATTTTCATCAATCTCGATGAAAACGTGTTCGGAGCGCCGAGACGGGCTGATATCGCAATCAGGACCGACTGTCGGCTGGCGCTTTCCGCACTCCATGCGGCCTGTTCAAAACGCCGCTCTTCCGATGTCGACTTTGGAAAACTAAGGGCGTCTGCACGTGAGCGGATGTCCGAGATCGAACCTCAGGGAGCCTGGGTGCGCGCCCTAAGAGCAGGAATCCCTGATGACGGAGTATTGGTCAACGAACTTACGCAGGTTGGTTATTTCGCGCGGCTGGCTTATCCGGTTTATCAACCGAATACGTTCCTTACACCAGGCTATCAAGGCACGCTAGGATATGGGTTTCCGACCGCTCTCGGGGTCGCCGCGGCAGATCCCAAGCGCATGGTCGTAAGCATTAACGGGGATGGCGGGTTCGGCTGGGGACTACAGGAGCTGTCGACGGCTAGGAAGTACGATCTCAACGTGACGATTGTGGTCTTCAACGATGGTCACTTTGGAAATGTTCGCAAGATGCAGCAGGATCAGTTCGGTGAGGAGTTCGGCGTTCAGCTATGCAATCCAAGATATGACCGGCTCGCGGCCGCCTTCGAGATTCCCTACAAGCTTGCCGAAGGGCCATCCGATTTGGAGCGGCTTCTTGTCGAACGCCAATCAAATTCCGGACCGATTTTGATCGAGGCCAAGGTCGGCCCTATGCCGAGTCCGTGGCATCTGCTTCGCCTTGTACCCCCGCCCTTTGCCAAGCGATAATCCCTCATGCTGGCTGAAACCGCACAGTTTGATGTACTTATCGTGGGCGCCGGTCCCGTCGGACTCACGCTGGCGCTCGATTTGGCTTCCCGTGGGATTGACGTCGGGATCATAGAGAGACGCCCCGCCGGCGAACCGCCGAGCGTGAAATGCAATCACGTCTCCGCCCGCTCCATGGAGATCTTTCGCCGCCTCAACGTCTCGCAAGATCTGCGAAATGCCGGACTGCCGGAGGACTACCCCAACGATGTCAGCTATAGAACCACGACGCTCGGCATCGAGATAGCTAGGATCAAGATCCCCGCCAGGAAGTATCGCTACTCCGATAAATCCGGACCTGACGGTTGGTGGCCTACTCCCGAGCCGCCACACCGCATCAATCAGATATTCCTTGAGCCCATCCTGTTTCAGCGAGCAGCTAGCACGGATGGTATCACCATTTTCAATGAAACGGCCTATACTGAATTCAGGGAGGATCAGTCCGGCATAACCGCGTTTGCTGCATCGTCATCTGGCGACGAACGCCAATTCCGCGCGAAGTTCCTCGTCGGATGTGACGGTGGCAGTTCCGTGGTGCGCAAGCAGATTGGCGCCACGTTCAAAGGCGACCCGGTCGTTCAACGTGTTCAGTCTACTTACATAGAGGCGCCGGATCTCATCGAAAGGATGGCGGCGCCGCCGGCTTGGGCGATGTTTTCACTCAACCCAAGGCGCAGCGGAAACGTATATGCGATCGACGGCAAGCAGCGCTGGCTCGTCCATAACTATCTGAAGCCCAACGAAACGGACTTTGAAAGTGTGGATCGACATGCATCCATACGTACCATTTTGGGCGTACCTCCAGACTTCCAGTACAAAATTCTAAGCAAGGAGGATTGGATTGGGAGAAGACTGGTCGCGGATCGATTCCGGCAACGTCGCGTCTTCATATGCGGGGACGCCAGTCACATCTGGGTACCTTATGCAGGCTATGGCATGAACGCCGGGATTGCGGACGCCGAGAACCTGGCGTGGCTTCTTGCCGCTCATCTGAAGGGTTGGGCCAGCGATGCAATACTCGACGCCTATGAAGCCGAACGCATGCCGATTACGGCTCAAGTCTCTCACTTCGCCATGAACCACGCGCACGCGATGTTCGAGCAACGAAGCGCAGTACCAGATGACATTGAGGCAAGCGGGCCCCGTGGCGACCAACTAAGGGAAGCCTTGGGTAAGGCTGCGTATGAACTGAATGTTCAACAATATTGCTGCGCCGGTCTGAACTTCGGATATTTTTACGCGAACTCCCCCATCATCACATATGATGGCGCAACAGCACCGGAATACACGATGGGAAGCTTCACCCCCTCGACAGTGCCTGGTGCGCGACTACCGCATTTTTGGCTGTGCGAGGATGAGTCTGTCTATGACAGGTTGGGTCCTTACTACACGCTGGTCCGATCGGATCCTAGCGTGGACGTAGCTCCCATATTGAAAAGCGCAGAGGCGCACAATGTGCCGCTCGTGCTTCTCGACGTTGCAGGGGGACCATCTGAGCTGGATCACAAGCTGATTATCGTTCGCTCTGACCGGCACGTCGCGTGGCGGTCTAATACATCGCCCACGGATTCGTTAGGTCTAATTAGAACGTTAGCGGGCAGAGCTTAAGTCAACGCTTGCACGGATCGGGCACCTCAACGCCAAACGTCATAATTTACTCAACCACGGCTCGTCGCCTGATCGTAGTCGAGCGAGAGAAATGGTCGAAAGGCATGGCTGAATCATCGCCCGTAGTAGCGGGGGGCGCTACCAACCCACGCCAACATCTTCTCCAACCTTTATCGTGAAGTTCACGGCCCGCTCAGTTTTTGCGGACACGACTACTGCTCTCTGTGGCCGCCGTACGCCGCCTAACGCAGAATTTTGTTCGCTAAAGGGAAATCGTCAGTCGGACGGTACAGCATTTGGTACAGCATGACTCGCAACGCGCGTGCTTAAGTGCTGATCGCGCTCCGCTTTTTGAGATGTCCCGGTCCAGTCCATCATGGGGACCCGTTTTGACCTCTCAGTGCACGTCGCGCACACGAGTTGGGGAGTGCACACGCGTGGCGACCTTCACTCTTGGCATCTGGAAACTGGCGCGTCCAGGTCCGCCGGAAGAACCGCTACGTGTCAGAGATCTTTCGCCGCCGCAAGGACGGCGAGGACTGGGCGCTCGACATGGGACCGTCCCGGATCGCCGAAACCACATCGTTGGAACAATCGGCATGCCGATGCTGGCCCGAGTCGTAACGAACAAGCGGAACGGCTGCCGATGATCATCACGGGGATGGTCGACATTGTCAGCATCACCAAGCTGCCACGACTTGCCCGCCTGCGCTGCTCGCCGCTGCTGGTGCCGATCATGATGATCTTCGAAGGAATGAACTGAGACTAACCGACAACGTGTCGCGTTCGGTAGTCCCCCAGGCATCCGCGGCCAGAGTTCTCCGGCTTTGAGACCGGGCTTGGAGGTTTCCACTTTGGCGGGTTCCAGTGTGAGATCGTAGTCGGCCGGATTCGAACCGAGTTCGGTTACGCCCTTTGCGAGCTCGGCTCGTAAGGACGTTTGAAAGCCGTCGTCATAAGTCGCGGTACTCTGGCGCATCGCCGCCCCCCTCTGGGCCAGAAGCGGGCAAAGTCGTTTGACTGCTCGTCGCTGTGCTATGGAACAGCGTGTCCGTTTTGAGCGCATTTTCTGGTTTGCCGGGAGGCGATCGCCGCGATCTGGCCTTGGTGTCGGAGTACTTCAGGCGCGTCAGAATCCCTTTAGCATTGCGAGGGAAACATGCCAGCGCCAGCCAACTATTCACTCGTGTTTGCAGACGAATTCACTGGGCTGAGTATCGCCAATACCACGACGGCAACGGCCAATTGGTACACCGCTCAGCCCTGGGGCGGCGGCTTTGGTAGTGCTCGGTTCATGCCTATTGGCGGCGGCAGTTCTCCTTTCTCGATCGTGCAACAGGGCGGCGAGAGTGCTCTGCAGATCGAAATGACACGGAATGCGTCAGGCCAGCTTCAGAGCGGCCTCATCTCGAACACGTTTCCGAACGGAACGAGCACCACTCCGCAAGATCATGATCCCTATGGGTACTACGAGGTCAGAATGTGGTTACCCGCAGGCCAGGGCGTGTGGCCCGCCTTCTGGGCGATCGAGGAAGAGCGTCTCTCGACGACAAGAGACCATGTCTTTGAGATCGATGTGATGGAGCAGCACGGCATTGCACTGGCCGATCGATATTCAAGCTCCTTGCACGACTGGAATTGGAAGGGGACGGTCCTGGAAGGCCACACGGGCCAATTCCATCAGAACCTCGTCGGTCGTGGTGTATTGACGACAGGATGGCATACCTTCGGCGTTGAAATCAGACCGGATACCATGACATTTTCCATGGACGGCCACGCTCACTTTTCACTGCCCACACCCGCCACGCTCAACACGGACCTGATGTTCATGATCGATCTGGCCGCCGGTGGCGGCTGGCCGATTGATCCTGCACTCGATCATCAGAAGCTGTATGTAGATTATTTTCGTGTCTATGAATTGGACCGCCCGATGCCCGGTTCGGTGCTCGTCGGAACGAACGGCAACGACACTTTCGTCGTTAATGCCGCGACCACTGGAATACGCGAACAGCCCGGAGGCGGGTTCGATACCGTCAATGCCACGGTATCGTACATCCTACCCGAGAACGTCGAAAAGCTGCGTCTTTCTGGTTCAGGCCCCCTCGACGCGACCGGAAACAGCGGAAACAATCAGCTCTATGGCAATGGAAACGCCAATACGCTGTCGGGTCTGGCCGGCAATGAGTATCTGTATGGCGATGCCGGCACTGACAGGCTGCTCGGAGGGAGTGGGAACGATAAACTCTATGGTGGAAACGGGAACGATTTTCTGATCGGTGGTCCTGGCATCGATCGGTTGGACGGCGAAGGCGGGGCGGACACGTTCCGTTTCGAAAGTACCGTGGAAAGCCCATATTCTGCGCGGGACACCATCATCGCGTTTTCAGGGGCCGCAGGAGATTGCATCGACCTTGGTACTATCGATGCCAACACGCTGGTCAGTGGCAATCAAGCTTTTACCTTCATAGGATCGGATCCCTTTGCCGAAGCGGGACAGCTTCGATTGAGCAACGGGATTCTGTCAGCCGATGTCAACGGCGATCACATGGCCGACTTCGGTGTGGTTATTGGCTCGGCGCATCTGGTTCCTGATTACCTCATCCTCTGAGGCTTTCAGTGCTGCGCACGCGGCAACGAACCTTGGCATGCTGGCGCGGTAACTTGGGTCCAACAAGGATAGCAGGATCGCCGAGTCTTCGTTCGCGCACCCTCACGTCGAAATCGACGCGGGCTACGCGCTTAACGACATTGAGTAGCCACGGCCATATCCCACCTTGCAGGTCAGGGACTTCCCGCCGCCTCGCAGCTATGTCAGCGCATCGACATGTGCCTGCGCGAGATCGGTAACGTGCACATAGTCACGAATGCAGGATCCGTCTGCTATTGGATAATCGGCGCCAAAGACGTCCACGCCTGCCGCCGACCGAGCGCCGCCTGCACCGCCACATGTATGAGATGAAATGCCTCTCGCGTGGACCGCCCCGAACGACCGCCGGATCGGCCCCTGCGACATTGAAGGAGCGCAGCACACAGTAACTGAGGGGGCCGATGCCGCTGCATCCCGTAGCATCCATTCGATGGCGGGCTTTGAACGGCCGGATGAGTTGATTGGGAGCGTCGCGATAGTGGCTGAGCCGGACACGTCGCATGCAAAATCTCTTGCGCTCTTCATTCCGACCTCTTAGCTTTTTAACCGGCAAACGTTCTGCTTAGCCCGTGGACTATCCAGACCCGACGGGGTGATCGTCCTTCAAGCTCTCGAAATGCGATTCCCGCTAGTTTTTGGGCACGATTTATCGGTTTCTTCATTCATCTTCGATCTTATTTGTCGGCTCGGACGCAGCCTATCGACAGAGGTCGGGACGTTCGGTTGGATCGCTGACGTGACCGACCGAGAAGGTAGCTGAGAATGCTCGCAAGCACTTTATTCATAGCCGCAGGCTTTGCCTGCGGCGTCGTTCTTCGTTTCGGCGCTTTTGCAATAGGCGTCGCAGCATTCATCGCGGTATACGGACTACTGATCGGCCCGGTCAGCGCCTCCTGGAAGGTGCTGGCAATCGAGCTGCTGTCAGCGTTACTTTTCCTGCAGGTCGGATACGTTGGAGCCGTCGTCGCTCGAATTCTTCTCACAAAGCTGAAGGCCCGTTCGCCCGGGCTTAGGGGGCGGCATGCGGATCCGCATGTCGCGCGCGCGCGCAACACCGACAATTCCACCAGCTGACGCTCAGTTGGCTGAGTGTTCTGCTCTACTGCTCGCCCGACTGCGAAACAATGGTGGCGTAACTCCCCGAGTTGGATTCCGCTGTCGCGACACCCTTGCGCGACGCTGACGCCGCAGCATTCGGCGCGCGATGAACCTCGACGCGGACAACATCACCGGGCTCTACGAGTGTTCCCTCGCCCGCCGCGAATGTCATCAGCGCGCCATCCTTGCGCCGCTGTATCCAGTAGACAAGCGACCTCCCGCCGCCCTCATTTGGAGCCATCCGCAGCGACATCGTCGCTTCGACAGCAAGCGTTTCCGACATATTCATCCGATTGATCAACTGCTCGATACTCGCTTTGGCCTCCCGGAGGTCGGCCGAGACTTTCGCCTTGTTGTCCTTGACGAGATCTGTTGCATCGCGCTCCGTCTTCCGCATTTCCTGCTTGGCTCGCACTAACGCGGTTTCCACATCAAGCATCCCACTCTGCAGATCGGCGGTCATGCGCTCAAGGGCGAACTGCCGCGACGTAACCGCAAGCCCCTTATCGACAAGTGTGCCGACGGTATTCAATTCACGCTGAGCCAGAGCTATCTGCTTCGCCTGTGTCACCCGTTTGCTCTCCAGCGACACAATCTCGTTCTCATACAGCGACCGTAGTTCCGACAAGGCCGTGAGCTGCGATTGCAACGCGTCGCGCCGCGTTGTCAGGATCGTTGCTTCCTCCGCCAGCAGGCTTCCGACGTCCTCGCCGGCAAGCTCGGGCGGGAGTGTGATCGTCTTCTGTTCGGCAAGTTCGGCTTCGAGCCGGGCGCGACGGATGTAGGTCCGCCGCAGTTCCAGACGCGCAGCCTCCAGGTTTCCCCCCGCAGTGATCTGGTCCCGTTTCCCGGTTTCACTTAGCCGCTGCAGGCCGCCAGCAACGCTCACTGCCTGCAAAACACTCAAGCCGGGACGAAAGGCAAATTCACCAGGACGATCCACATCGCCGAGCACGTAGAACGGCCGATACTGAACGATCTCGACCGCCGCTTCCTGCGCGCCCATCAAGCCGGTGCGTTTGTACAATTCTGCCGTGACCGCTCGAGCAAGCTGGTCGCTGGTCCGGCCTTCCGCGGTGATCTCGCCGATCATCGGAAAAGACACGCGACCGGCAGGGTTGACGGTGTATTCCCCGCCAAACGGCACCCACTCGTAGTATTCGGCCTTGCCGGCGCGCCATTCGACGACCTTCAGGCGTATCTTATCCTGCGGGCCAAGAACATATTCGGCGCTGAGCGCCGGTGCGGGAAAAAGTTGAAGCACGCCAAGAGCCGCAAGCACGGCGCCCAGGCACCCGGGCATAACACGACGGTTCCAAATTGAAGTGGTCATCAGCATCTCCATCCGGCGCGCACTGTCCGGTTTTGATCTCACGGCAACAGCATTCCTTCATTCCGCTTCGTTGCGCTGACGAAATTCGTCAGACGAGTTGCGATCTCCGCGAGAGCCGGCGGCAGAGATCGCGCAAGATTGGTCAGGAAAGCCGTATCGTCAGGCTCGACCGCGTTTACCGCGCGCAACCCAACCAGATAGACGGCTCCCCCCACGACAATAGCCAAGGGTATGCTTGAGGGATGGCCGATGATTCTGATGCAACAGAATGCCGCCGCAGCGCTGGCGAGTGCAGCTAGACAGAGCTTCAATACCGCGAGCATTGGAAAAGCGCATCTAAGCCGCGCGACGATAAACCAGCAGCCAAGGCCGATCATCAGTATCTGGATAGCCACTCGCGCAAAAGCCGCGCCCATCACCCCGAATTCGGGAATCAGCAGGAAACCAGCGGCCAATGCACATGCAGCGCCGCAGAGCGAGCTTGCGAATATGAAGTCACTTCGCTCGAGCGCCTGCACCAGACTGGTGCCGACTGTCGACAATACGCTCAGCGCCGCAACGGAAACAAGGACCATCGCCGCCGGTACAGCGGAGGCGAACTTCCCACCGTAGAGGGCGGGCAACAGCTCTGGAATGATCGCAGCGGTGCCAAAACATACTGGGAACACCAACGCCGCTAGAAGCCGGGTGGCGCCTGCGAACTGTTTTCTCATTGCATCCAGATCGTCCCTCCCGCGTTTCTCGGCAAGCGACGCGAGCACTGCGCTCGTCAACAACATGGGACCCTGAATGGCAAGTTGGGTCAGCGCCAGGGCGACTGCGAACATCGCCACCGAATCCATCCCCCAGTAGCGTTCAAGGAAGAACAGCTCGATCCGCGACCAGACAAAAGCGCTGGTGACGTTCGCGCCCCAACAGAAGAGCGCAAACGAGGTCACGCGCCGGCTCAGGGTGCGATCGATCGACGCCGGCCCATATAGCGTCGAAAGGCACACTACGGAAGGAAGCAGCATGCCTGCAAGGTAACCGGCCAACGCGCCTGTTGTCCCGAACAGCAGCGAACCGGCGATCACAGCAAAGACCTGAAGCAAGAGCGAAGCGCCTGCGATGCGCGCGGCTATGCCAAATTCCTGCCGCCCCCTCAAACGAGCGTAGCTATGGGTAGTCAGTACCTGACCAACGACAAGCAGGATCGTGAGGACGACCAGCGGCATCGATGCGCCCGTCACCACACCGCCGCTCAGGAACTCTGCGATGGATCGGTCGCCCACCAGCCACACCAGCACGATGGCGCAGAAGGCAGCGGCAAACGCCGAGATCGCGAGCCGTTGCGCGAGGTTCCTTTCCAGGTGTTCCGCCACACAGTGCTGCCCGCTCCCGCACAAAAACGGCAAGAACCGTCCAACAGCCGATGACAGGCCCAGATCGACAAAAGGCGCGGCCATCCAGACAATCCAGATGATATAGGCAACCGATCCCGTCTCTGTGACGCCAAGCGCGCGAGCCACGGCAATGCTGCTCAAGAAACTCGCCAGCGCGGTTGCGCCTCCCGCCAGCGCACCGAGCATCGAGTTTTTCACGAAGCCGGACATGCAGCGCTCCCTTTCGGCTTCGAGCTTGCACGTCGGCCGGCTGCATGATGACACTGGAATCTGGCGAGCCTCCGATATCCGCAATGCATGACATCGCCGTGATGCATTGATATAGTCTGTTTGGGCTGGAGGCCTCCTCCGTTACAGCGTGAGGTGCTTACATGGTCGCTCGCGTACTCCTGCTGCTCCTTGTTCTGGCTGGACTTGCAAGGAACGCACACGCCGACACCGGCGACAAACTCAACCTTTCGGATTTCATGCAAACCTTCAGCGAGGATTTCGACTCGCTGGACGTGTCCGCGTGGGGACCGGGAACGCGGTGGATCGCTCACACGCCGTGGAACGGCGACTTCGGAAGTGCGGCCTTCGCCGATCCGAAGCCCGGCTTTCCCTTCACGACGCAAGACGGCCAGCTCCGCATCGAAGTCGCGAAGGGCGCCGATGGGAAGTGGCGCAGCGGACTTTTGGCATCCGTCGATCGGGAGGGCAAAGGCTTTGCGCAGCAGTTCGGGTACTTCGAAATGCGCGCCAGGTTTCCAGCGGGCAAGGGCCTTTGGCCCGCGTTTTGGCTGATCGGTCTGGATCGCTCTACTCACACGTCCGAGGTAGACGTGGTCGAGCACTACGGCCATATGCCCGCGCGTTACACCGCTGCGATCCATGTGTGGGATCGCAAGGAACCGAAAAAATCCCGCTCGACTCACAGGTTCGTCGCTGTGCCGCCCAACGCCCTCTACGAGGGCTTTCACACCTATGGCGTGAAGATCGACGCCGAATGGACGCGGTTCTATTTTGATCGCCGTGAGGTCGGAAGCGTGCCGACGCCCGCCGAACATCATCAGCCGATGTACCTGCTGATCGATCTTGGACTTGGCGCGGGATGGCCGATCGACGAGACGCCTAGTCCGTCCTACATGTATGTCGATTATGTCCGGGCGTGGCAGAAGCGTTGACAGGGTCATGCAGCAATCCTTGTGGCAACCGCCAGAAAGGCGTCAATCTGCTGCCCAAAATCGAGTTCCGGACGACGCGAATGCGTCAGCGCCGCTTGCTGTAACTGCTGGTAATATAGATCGTCGGACCACATCCGCCTCAACTCGGTGGCCCAGGTGTAGGCAGGAGCATCGTATTTGATGATGGCCCCGCCTGGACCGACCGTCTCCGGCAATGCGCCGCGATCACTCGCCAGCACGGGAATTCCGCTGAACTGTGCCTCTGAGACGACGCGGCCCCAGGTCTCCGCCCATTGGCTCGGCGCCAGCAACACACGTGTCGAGGCATAAATCGGCGACATGTCGCCGCTGCGCTCGACAAGTTCGACATTAGCTAGCCTGCGGATCCGCCCCTTAAGCAGCGCGGCCTGGCGCATTCCCAAGGGCCATCCTTTCACGAATCGGAACGGGATTTCCGGACATTGCTCGGCAATCGCGAGTGCGATCTCTACGCCCTTCTCGACGACCGGGTTGATGAAAGTGACGCAGCGGCGATCACCAGCCACGCGATAGCGCTCCGCCCGAAACACAGGCGGAATGACGCATGCCTGAACCCCGAACCGATCGCGAAGCCGTGCGGCGGTAAACTCAGAATTGGCGATGTAGGCGCGAAACGGCAGGCTTCCGGTCGAGCCGGTCCAGCGCCTGCGGCCGATGTCAAATTCGAGTCCGTGTAGATAGGCGATCGCCGGCACGCCACGGCAGGCGAACGCCTTGCCGATTTCGACCATGTTCCCGTTCTGAACGACGACGAGACGAGGGAGAGGCAGCCCATCAAGACTGCCCCATGGCTTCCGTGATAAGTACACATCGTAGCCAAGCTGCCGGTCCACGCACACATCGGTCCCGTGAATGAAGTTACTGACGGCTCGCAATGCACCGTCCACGCGCCGTAACGGCAACCGCGACAAGACCGACGTCCTTACCCCGCGACGGTTCAGTTCGAGCGCAAGCTCATGTGTATTGACTTCCACACCACCGACAACGTGGGGAAGATATGCCGTGCCGCTGGCGAGCAAGATGTTCACGGACTCCCTCCGTCCGAAATCACGCGCATTACGACTGCGACCGCTTGACATCCGGCTGCCGTTTGGCGGTGAGATAGAGCCATATCTGGACTCCGGTACGCCGCTCATTCATGAGCTCGACAGCGGTCCGCGGCATGAACTTCGAAAGCTCGGGAATGATCGCAGACGGGAAATCCGCAAGCGAACGAGGCTGTGAAACAATCTGCTCGATGCTGTGCGATTTCGAAAATCGGGCTTTCAGTTTGGCGGTACAGTCGGGGACGAACGCGTCATGCGTTTCCACCAGTATGTCGACGTCGGACAAGCGTGGGGCCCTGACAGGGTCGAGCACATCAAGCTCCCCGCCTTCAATGTCGGCGAGCACCAACGTCGGTTCCTCGGATCCGGCAAGTTCGGCGGCGAGGTCATCCGGCCGGCAAAAGCCCTTGAGCGTAAACCTGGCGGCCACGCCGTTCACAGCCGCCGTCCGCATCAGGCCGGCGTGATGCTCGGCGGCGCTTTCGAAGGCGGTAACCCTCGTGTTAGGCATCGCTCGCAGGAAGCCGAGCGCGTAGTATCCATCAGCCGCGCCGACATTGATGATGCGCGAATAGCCGCGCGCGATCACCCGGCGCACGACGTCATGCAGTTCAGCCTCCTGCGTGCCGAGAAGATAGCCGAGAAGATTCCGGTTAGACACCGGTGTCAGACTCAGACGCATCCCCTTGAACGGCCCCGTCAGCACTGTGTTCGCAGCACGATGACGGACCAGCGCGGCAGCCGCATTCCAGCGAGGCATCACAAGCCAGCGCACCAAGGTACGCGCTGATGGCGGAACCAATTTGCGATAGAAGCGGTAGATACCCATCGCGACTGCCGACGATTCGATGGCGCTCCATGTTGCGTGCTGCATGACTAGAGGCTCCCTTGAGCGATAACGGGGATACAAGTCATTGTGGACGGCACGATCGCATCCAGCAGCACGACAAGAACCGCCGCAGTGGCCCGCAACATCTGGATCGCCGCAAGCTTGTTCATCTCACAGCTTCCTGCAAGGCGTCGCTATAGTGCGAGACAAGTCGCTCCACCCACTCGTTCGGAGTCAGCAAATAACGCCGAGCGTTGGCGTAAGCCAGACCGCTCATCGATGCAGTCAACTGGTCGTCGGATGCCAGCATCGACAGCAACCTACTGAAAGCTGCCCGGTCGTAGGGATCGCAGGATAGGCCTGCTCCAACGTCTGACAGCTCGCTGGCGATCATCGCGAAATGGGAGACCACGACCGGCAGGCCGCTGGCAAGTGCCTCGAACGCTACTAATCCGAACGTCTCACGGGTGCGGCTCGGCATGACCAAGGCCCTCGCATCTCGTACGAGAGCATCCATCTCGTTTGCGCCCTTCCATCCGACGAACTCCGCCTCCGGGTAAAGCCCGGCAAGCTCGTCCGCGAGCGGGCCGCCACCGATCACACGGACCGGCACGTTCGCGTCGCGGGCCGCCGCAAGCAAAAGGTCGACACCCTTGTCCTCCTCGAGCCTACCGACAAACAGGAACACCTTGTTTCGTTCGGCTTCAATGCGGCGCGCGTGCCACGGTGTGACCGGGTTGCGCAGCGTCAAAAGCTGTGTCCGCGGAATGCCGCCGCGCTCAAGATGCGGCAACATACCTTCATGAACCGCAAGAACCTTGGCACCCATCGAGGTAAAGTCGAATACCGCACGACGAATTTCCTGACGGACCGATCGCCAGAGCTTGTGAGCATAGTTGCGCCGGTCGCACGAGGTGAGCAGGCACGACGCGCTCATCGGCCGCAATTCGCAGGGACTTTCGCTTCGGAAGTTGAAATAGCCGCCGTTCGGACAGACCAGGAAAAAGTCGTGAGCGCTGATAATCAGGCGCCTTGCGACGGGACGTAGCGCATGGAAGACCGAAGGTGACAGGATTTTCGACCAGCCATGCAGGTGATAGATTGTGCCAGGTGTATCGTTTGAGGCGATCCAGCTGGCCAGGCGTTGCTCGGCCGCAACATTGTAGAGCCCGTCTCGGGTTGCCCGCAGCAACGCCGCTCGAAGGATATGTTCGCCGCCGACGGCCACGACATCTGCGTTGCGCAGCCGCGGTTCGGAATGCACGCCATGATCGCCAGCGAAGTAAGTGACCGGGATACCGCCGCTGCTCAACAACGCTGCGGAATGCAACGCCACATTCGTAGCGCCTCCGCGCACTTGAGATACATCGTTGATGACGACGACGCGATCGGGCACTGGCCGCGTTCTTGGCGAGCCGGATGTCGGACAACAGTTGTCAACCACTTGCAGCATCCGTGACGCCCTACAGTTTCAACACACGTTCCGGTGACAGACGGCCGCCCACCAGGTCAAGCATCGCGCGAAGGTTGCCCATCAATCGACCTGTGCGATCGATGTAGGGCTCAGGGCGAAACGTCTTGGCGAAATTGGCAATGAAATTTCGGCTCATGAGCTTCAGCGCCCTACGGCGCGAACAGGTGCCTTTGCGAACCAAATAGAGCGGGTTGGAGACTTGCGAGTAACCAAGCCGGCGGCCCGACTGACGGCCCGACTTCACGCCGAGGTGGACGCCTCGCGCGGCGCCAATCTTCACTATCCGGCCATATGCTGCCATGCGACGGCTAAAGTCGAGATCCTCCAGCCAGCCGTAGAGCGGCAGGGTCTCGTCAAACGCCAGCCGTCCCGCGCGCACCGCGTCCATGCGTATCGCCATGTTGCAGCCGTATGCGTTATGGACGTCCGAAATCTCCAGCGTCGGTTCCGCTTGACCGTCTTCGCAGAGCACCGTCAGCGCTTCGTCGAAGGCCAGCCCGGGACCACGAATGCCGTCGGCGATAACGTGTCCTGTGCCGACGACGACATCGGGCGCGCGCTCGAAGACCCGTTCTACCACCTCCAGATAGCAGAGACAGGGCACGAAATCGTCATCAAAGAAAACAATAACGTCGAAGCCCGCTCCCTCCTTGAGGATCGCATTGCGCTGGACCGTCAGACCGCGAGAACTCGTGATGAAGCGAAGCCCCGTCTGGCCGCGATCGATCCCCAATACATCGGCTGGAGAGGTCCCGCAGACAATGACCGCGTCGGCAACACGCGTCTGCGCGTCCAGATGTTCGAGGATGCGTGCGAGAACGAGCGGACGACCCGCTGTTGCAATGCCAACTGCAACCTTGAGCGGCTCAAGCTGCACACGTTCCTTGGACCAATTGGAGCTCATGCCACTCATCCAGCATCCTCTGCTTTAAAACCGGCGCTAAGCGGTGTCGCCGCATCGAATGCTTCGCTCGCGAGCCCAGCAGGATTGGCCCCGCACAGCGACTCGATGCCCGCGTTTGATTGGACAGGCATCGAGCGTCCCTGCAGGGAGGCAATGGTTTCTGCCTTTGCAGGCTGAAGCGGCTTCCTGGCGTACGCCCACACCATAATGGGAACGTCTGGTTCGTTGCGTAACGAGCCAAAGAAGCCGCGCTTGCGCCATGCCGACAGGTTCGCCTTGAGGCACGAACGATTGCCCCAGGCGAAGGTCTGGATTTCGGCTTCGGGGAATCCTGCCTCCTGCAGCAGGCAGGAAAGTCCCTCAGACGTCCATCGGTTGCAATCGATCGGCGAGGGATGATAGCGCACTAGAAATGGTGTTGCGATGAGGAAGTGGCCACCTGGCCGAACCATCGCATAGACATTGCGCGCAGCACGCGCCGGCCACTTAAGATGCTCGAAGACCTGATCGGCGATGATAAGGTCGAACTGCTCCGGCAGAACGTCCTTGCAGATATCGAACGCCGGATAGCTGGTCCCGGTGAATGACGCAAAGGCAAACTTGCTTCTCCATTGCGAGCCGGCGGACACTTCCATCACATGCAGACGCTCGGGTCCAAGCCGCGCGATAAAGTCGAACGCATGCCGGTACATCGCCACACGCACCCAATCGGTCGTGTCATAGCCAATCGCTTCGAGACACTTCTTCATCGTCGCCTTGAGTCGCGGACGACTCCGAATGGCCGACAGCATGGGAGAAGCGGACGGTTCGCAAATCGCTCTGATGGTCATCGCAAACAGCCTTCTCTGTGCCCGGCAATTGTCATGACCAGGTCTTCCGAACAATGGCCGGCACACGGTTGAGAACGGCACCGAGCATCTTGCCGCCCGCAAGATTGAGTTCCATCGTGCCGTCTTCTGCTTCCTCGACGGTGGTTTTCCCGAAGCGGACCACAACGATCACCTCATCGACGTATGGAATGAGCGACTTCCATTGATCCGAAGGTAACAGCGCTGGCAAATCGACGACGATCCGTTCGAACTTCAGCCGGGATTCCGAAATTACTTCCGCAATCCGTTCTATCGGGCGCCGATCGGTATCATTGGGTTGCAGATCACTTTCAGCAGACGGCAATAATGCCAACCCCAGAGCACCGGGCCCCGTCGCAGGCTCTGACCCGAGCTGCCCTTTCGGCTTCGCTTTGATCGTCTTGCCGGCGGCGAGTTCCTTGCTCAGGGTCCGCCTGTCAGCGCATCCATCAACGAGAATGGTTCTTGCGCCGCTTCGGGCGTACTCATGAGCCAGGCATGCCGCAACCGTCGTGGCCCCCTCGCCGTTCGAACACGCGACCACGCCGATGCATAGAACTTCCGGATTACCGGTCAGCGCCGCGATACTTGTTCTCATCCTTCGAAGATCTTTCTTCGTCGAAGGATCCAGCCGGCCGCCCACTATCCCCCTCAGGGTACCCGCGGCTCCGCGCACCCATCTGCTCCTGCTGAACCACGGCAGCTTCCCCTCGCGCAGTATCCTCGGCTCTGAAAGGTCATTGATCGCACCAAGCAGGCTTACTCCGACACTTGCGCTTAGCTGCCTTGGAGAACGCACGCTGCGATCGCCGCTGGAACGCACCGCTGCAAAAGCCGTTCCGCCCAGCCCCCCCAGAACGATCGCGAATCCAAGGACGAGCAAGGTCCGCGGGCTGCTCTTGCGCAGCGGCGGCGCCGCCCGGGAAATGATCCGTACATCGGCATCAGGATAGCTGATGCGTTGCAGCGTTTCGTTGTATTGGCGCTGAAAATCATCGTACATCTTGCGATAGCTGCTCGCGATACTTTCGAATTCCTCGAGCTTTGCCTGAGCGTCCTGGCTGGACAGGGAGTCACCAAAGGAGCGGAAGCGGTTGGCTTTGCGCGCTGCCTCGAACGCCTGCTGCTGCAGCGTTTCCAGCCGCTCCGAGAGCCACTTGCCCTGCGCTTCCGCGAGCCTGGACTTGACCTCAACAATCGCCCTGATGAACGACTCGGCCGTGGCGTTGGCAATTTCTGCGGCCTGGTCTGGATCGGCGGACGAGAAGGCAATCTCTATGACGAGAGATTGTCCGACTCGTTTCGTCGACAGCCTGTTAGCAAAGCGCGCCGCGACCTCGCGCAAATCCGTGCTCTCATCTCGGCCCACCTCCCCTGCTGCGGATGCCGTCGAAGTCGCGGTGATCCGCGCCAGCAGCGCCTCGACCACCGAAGGTCCGGACACGAACTCCGGCCGCTGCTCGAGCTTCAGGCGGGAGATAACTGAATTTGCGACCCGGTCCGACTTGATTACCTCTATCTGACTCTCGACGCGCGACTGATCCGACATCATCGGGGCAGGCATCTGAATCGCATTGAACAGTTCGGCACCGCGATTGGGGTCGATAATGACACTGGTCCTAGCGACGAATACCGGCGTCGCCAGGAGAAGATAGATTACCGCGACAGAGACGGTCACTGCGATGGAGGCAGCGATCGCCTTGCGGTTCTGCAGGAGAAAGGCGACAATGTGCCAGACGCCGAACACTTCGTCGCTGCGTTCCCCTGAAACAGCGGCATGCGGTGCCGGATAATGCGGTTGCCTCATGAGCTAGCCCCCTGCAGTTGGTAGTGCCGCGCGCCGATCGCGGGATTGCTGGCAGCAAATTGCGGTGCCTCACGCTTGCGCAATTGTCGCGCGCTGGCCGCAAGCGCAAAGAAGATGAAGAAGACAAATCCAAGATCAACGCTAGCCGCTGACAGGCAGGCTGCGCCAATGAGCGCGAGGCATGCACGGAAGCCTGCCCGCGCGACAGCATCATCAAACGAAAGCAGCCTTCCCGGCGTGAATGACGACGCCAGCATCACGACGAACAGGAGCAGGCCGAGCACGCCGGTATTGGCAAGCAACGCGACCGCGAAGCTCGATGCCCGGACGCTACCGACCCCGGCGCCGAAACCCGCAGTGTCCCAGAAATTCTTCATCGCGAAGTAGTTCCACCGCATGCGTTCGATCCCGGACTGGCTTTCGAGCTTACTGGAGACAGTTGCATCGAACAGCCCCATCATGGCCGACCAGATCGACGGCGCGAACATGATGGCGGTTCCAAGCAGGAACGGGATCATCGAGAAAATGACGAGATATCCGCAGTCCCTCCTCGTCGCTTGCCCGTTGGCGAGCTTCACAAGCGCGCCGGCCAATATGAGAGAGGAGAAGATGGCAAAGGATCCGTAGGCAGTCGTCGAGGTCGACAGCAACAGGCATAGCGCGAGAAGCAGCGCAAGCGTTGCGGTGATGCGAGTGCGAAACCCGTCCAGCCAAAGGCTCAGACAGAATGCGTAGAAGCCTAGCGCGACATAGCTGAAGGCGCCAGCTTCAGTGAATGTGCCGACGATGCGCTTGAAGCCGCCGATTTCTCCGGCATCGAGCATGCGGTAGTTGGCATTGCGGAGCCAGGACAGCAGGAATGCCGTGTCGGTATGATAAGCGACAACATCAACGACGGCCGAGACGAGCAGCAGTACCGCACACACGATCAACGCGTTGGTGATCGCCTTCGCCTGCCCCCGGATCATGAGCGCCCTGACGCACATGAAGCAGCCGAGGTCGGCGATGAGATAGGCCGCTTGCGTCGTATTGCTGGCTCGGGGCATCAAAACAAGACTGACGATACCAACGTCGATGTCGTTTCGCGCAAGAGAATAGGCGTGGGTGAGGCCCTGGAACAGCCGCGGCATGAAATAGGCGGATGCAACGGCGTAAGTCGTAAACAACAGCAGCCAGAAACCGGGACCCGACGGCGCAAGACTCTCAATCGCTGCCTCGCGCAGGCGCGGACGCAGCGCAACGGAGATCACGAGAAAAAGGGCCACGACTATGACCGGTGGGACGCTTGCGTCCCCCAGCGCGGGGAGCTTGAAGGCTGCGGCCGCCCCAAGCAGGGCAGACAGGCTCAGCACCCAAAACGCCGCGACTGGCCCCTGCCACAACACCCAGAGGCCAGCCAAAACAGTCGCAACGCCTATAACCTCAATGATCATGCGCGAACCTTGCTAGCTGCATCGCCTGCAAGGCGCTTTCGGTTTCGGAAGACTCGATCAGCTTTGGCCGTGTCTCGCCTTTAAGCAGCAGGACCAACCGGTCGATCGATGCGCTCGATAATGCGAGTACGCGCTCATGTTGGACAGCGCTGATCTTCTGCACTCGCGCAGCGGCCAGCAGCTCTGGCATTGCCCGCACAACGTCATCGTTGAAATCGACGAGATACCGGCTCCGTCCGACATTCGCAAAAAACGCAGCGAGCTTTGGATCCCAACTCAAGCCGACGTGAACCACGCGATAGGAGTATGCAAGAATGCACGCGTGCAGCCGGTGCGCGATGACGGCGTCGAAGCTTCCGACCAGTTCCGCGAGTTCCCGAGGCGTCTTGCAGTCCGGCGCGCGCGTCAGCCGTTCGTCAGCATTGCTCATCATCGAGCCAACGACGTCGTCCAGGTAAGCCCGATCTTCCGGCGCCCCGTTGGAGAAACCGGTCACGTCATATCCGGAGGCCAGCAGTCGCCGGATCAGACTTTGATAGAGATCTCTGATGGTTGTGTCGTCGGGCTGTCTCTCGCCATGATGTTGCAGAACGACCGGGTGGGTAATCCCCACGCCAACAACGGGGCGTTTACGCGGTCCTCGCCCGGATAAGGGCCATAACCGGGACGCCAACAAGCCGGGATCCGGCGTCACGACGACGCCATTGACGCGGCGCCGCCGTAGGCGGCTCGCAGACTCGCCGTCGCGCGCACCGGCAAACACCAGCTCGTCAGAGTGCAACAGCGAGGAAATCAGTGCCGCACCTCGCCTCGAACGGCTTTCCGCGACACCGAGCCCGAATAAGGCGATCGGAACATTGTTCCGCCTGCACTCCGACGCTACAATCGATAGCTTAACGGGGAAGTTGAGATCACCGTCCTGAATCAGCTGCCCGCCCCCGACGATCGCCAGATCGGCGTCCCGTAGCGCTTCGCGCCAGACCGGTCGGCATTTCCGACGCATGTGAAGGCGAAGGAGACCCTCTACCAGTACATCGCGCAGGATTGCCGGCATCTTCTGCAATGTCTTCAAAGCAAGAACACGACTGCCGGACCTCGCCGAACTGTCGCGATTGATGCGTCCAGAAAGATCCAGTGCTTCGATGCGGATATCGGGTAGCCGCCGCGCAAGCTCGGTTTCGAGGCAATCGGCGATCACGCCGTCACCGAGGTTCGGACTATACTTAACGTTGAAGGTGACAACCTTCATGATATTTACCACTCAAAGAAGAGAAAGCGACCTCATCCTCCCAAAGACCTGCTCGCATAGACAATTCGCGGCTCCGCGCGAGATGGATTTTGATTTCGGTGGCCGGCAGCAATTGTCGCGCTCTCGCGCAATGCCCGTTCGACCGACTCCCTCATTTGATGTTTGAAGCGCTCCCGGCTGAAGCCGGCAGCATGCCGGACGATGTCGCTCGTGGAGAAGCTAATCGTCTCCGCGCGAGCGATCGCATTCTCCAGCGCCTCCGCCGTCTGCTCCGCGAACAGAACACCCGTCACGCCGTCGATGACGGTTTCGGTAACGCCGCCGCGGCCGAACGCGATGACCGGCCGTCCGCTCGCCATCGCCTCGACCGGAACGATGCCGAAATCCTCTTCTCCGGGGAAAATCAGAGCAAGGCAACGTGCGTAGTGATGGCGAAGGACCGCAAACGGCTGTGGTCCCAGAATCTGAACATTGGGCCGCGCGCGCTGCTTGAGAGTAACAAGCATCTCTCCACCGCCTATCACGATAAGTTTCCTGCCTGACGCGTTGAAGGCGTCGACGACCAAGTCAGCCCGTTTATAGGCAACCAGTTCCCCCACCATCAGATAGTAGTCGCGGACATCAGAAGCCGGGACCTGCTCGAACGCGTCGACATCGACCGGTGGATAGACCACGTCGGATTCGCGGCGAAAGTATTTGCGGATTCGAGATGCCACATTGTGGGAATTAGCAACGAACAAGTCGACGCGGGCCGATGAGCCCTGATCCCAATTGCGCAGGTAGTGCGAGAACAGCGTCATCGCTGTGCGCGTCAGAAAACCGGATGCAAGCTTATAGTCCTGGTACATGTTCCAGATGTAGCGCATCGGGGAGTGGCAATAGCAAACGTGCACCGCATGCGGGGGAGGAATGATACCCTTGGCGGGACCGGATTCGCTGCTGATGATCAGGTCGTAGCGACGAAGGTCGAATTGCTCGAGCGCAAGCGGCATGAGCAGGAGATATTTCTTGTACCAGGATTTTGCACGCGGGAGCCTGGCGATAAACGACGTGAAGATTCGATGCTTAGAGATTGTCGCGGAGATCGACTCTGGCGCCACCACATGCGTGAAGATGTCGGCCGATGGATAGAGTTCGCATATCGCTTCGAGAACTTTCTCGCCACCGCGCATGCCGACAAGCCAATAATGGACTATTGCGACGCGCATCAGTATGTGCCCTTGGCTCTAATCACCACCGGTATAGTTTTCAAGATGATTTTGATATCCCTCCAGAACGACCAGTTCTCGACATAGCTTCGGTCGAGGTACACCCGGCGTTCATAGGAAACGTCATTCCGGCCGCTGACCTGCCATGCGCCAGTCAGGCCGGGACGAGCCAGGAGATAGTGGCCGGCGCTCGATCCGTACATTGCGATTTCTTCGCTGACGACCGGCCGCGGACCAACGATGCTCATTTCGCCACGAAGCACATTCCAGAGCTGCGGCAGTTCATCCAAGCTCATCTGGCGCAACACATCCCCGACCGCAGTCACGCGCGGATCTCGCTTTAGCTTGCGTGTTTCGGCCCATTCCTTCGCAGCTTCAGGATTATCGCGGAGATGGCGCGCGAGCACTGCGTCGCCGTCGATCACCATGGTTCTGAATTTGAAACAGCCGAAGGAACAAGAGCGAAAGCCAACGCGTGGCTGCCGGTAAAGAACGGGGCCGCGATCGCTGGCTTTCAGAAGCAATGCAATGAGAAGAAAGAGCGGAGCAAAGGCCAGCAGGGCTGAGAAAGAAACGAGGATATCGAACACCCGCTTCGGTACGCCCCCAATCGGATATCTAGCCGATCGCGATTTGATGCGCTTATCGATGAACAGTTCGACTTCTGTGGTGGCGCTTTCCCTCAACTGGAACAATTGCATTTGCCCGCCCTCCGCTGAAGGAAATCAATGCAGCTGTCTTAGGAACAAATTTTTTGACACCAACTTGTCTCGAATTAATGCGTAACTAATAATGCGCCGCAACTTGATTATTCTAACCCACGGTGCGCAATGCGTATGCAGCCTGATTTCTCGATGAGCACAATCCCACATTCGGAGCGGGGGTTGCATAGTCTGCGACGCAATCTATGTCGCCGCAGCCCATCGGCTCGCGTGTGTTCCAATGTTTTGTACTGTGATTACACATGCCTTGTTTTCAGAAATTGGGGCGGCATCAACGTGGGAACAACGGTTGAAACAATGGTTTCGAATGTTTTTTCATTGTGATTAGCGTCCCTGTCATTCTTCCGAAATTGAAGCGGCGCCAAGATGAACAACCGAGATTGGAAACAGGCAGGAGGAAAGAAACAGGACTAGGAGTCGACAATCAGGCAGATACAACTGCAATGTCGACTTCTCTTTCGCAGAAGTAATGGCAATGCCACTCACAACACTTCCGCGATGACGCGCGAAGGATTCATAAACGCACGGTTCTGAGTAGTTATTGGCGTAAGGATTTCCGAGAATGAGATCGAAAGTGGAATGGAACACTTCGGGGACTTCTAGGAAGCAAACGGACCCAAGCATGCACCGCGACCTCTCTCGATGCTTCAGAGATGAGGGTGCAGCATTGGAACTTGTCCAAGCCTGCCTTTGGGCCACCGGTGTCGTATGTCCACATTGTGGCGAAACTCGCCGGACCGGTCTCCTCAAGGGGGGCAGTACGTCGACAGGTACTTACAAGTGCTATGGCTGCCGGAAACTCTTCTCGGTACGAACGGGCACAATCTTTGAGTACAGTCACGTCCCACTTCGCAAATGGCTGAAGGCCCTGCTACTGACCGGCTGCGGCACCGAATCTATCAAGCCGTTTCAACTCAGCCACGCCATCGATGTTTCCTTCAAGACCGCCGCCCTTATGATCGCGCAGATCAACCGATCCGCCGCCGAATGTGGAATACGAGCACCTGACGATGCAGCTGACACTGCCGTGCCGGCGAACGAAAATTTCAGCCTTGCACCGGCGGACCACCCGGAGGTTGGACCGCCGCAAACCATTGATTCGCCAGCATTGATCCCCCACGCGGGAGCTAAACCCCATGCAAAAACCAACTGAAGTTCCGGTGTGCAAACCAGAGAAGAAAAGAGACGACACAAGTTTGGAGGGATGGGACGACGATCTCATTGCGCGTTTCGAGATACACCTGGGGCAAATTCTGCGTGTTGGCCGGAAGCGGAAGCGCGCACTGCGCGAGCAGAACGGCAATTCGAGCGGGGTTGGCGGGAGTGACTCTGCGAGGTGACCGTCGGTCGTCGCAATCACAAACGGGTGAGGTCGGTGGGTAACAGGACGCGGACCATGAGACTGCTTGATCGCCTTGCCCGCAGCTTTCTCACCCGCCGTACGCATTCTGTGCGCCCTTCGTAGCGGGGAGCGCTACATCGCGAAACCCACTATCGCCGAGCCACTGTTTTCTTACCGGAGGGTAGCATAGCTCGCGACGTCGCTGTTTCATAACCTCCCAAAGCCGCGCGGAGAGGCGCTGAACCGAGCTAGATTTGTTCGAGGATGCGCGTCGCAAGTCAGGAGCCGACGCCACCTCCGCTACATCGGATCGAAAGCGCGGATCGGCGGAAGATTGCCGTTGAACCGCTCCACCTCGACAGTCGTGAGCTGGCCGGTGCAGCCTTGCGCGAAGGATGAGGTACCGATGTCGCGTGTGAGCACATTCGGATTGCCGTGAACGCAGAGCGGTGTCTCTTCCTCCGGATCCATCGGGTCGTACCACGCGCCGGTCGGTAGCTGGACGACACCGGGAGCGATGCCGTCGGTGATGTGCACCGCGGCAAGACAGGCTCCGCGTTCGTTGAACAGGCGGATGATGTCGCCATCCATGATCCCGCGAACGTCCGCGTCGCGCGGATTCATGCGCGCGACCTCGCGGCCGCGATGCTTGGCCCCGGTCGAATGTCCGCCGAAGTCAAGCTGGCTATGCAAACGCGTCACCGGCTGATTGGCGACAAGGAAGCACGGCGAGCCCCGCTTGGGCGCGTCGGTCTTCTCGAGCCAAACCGGATGGCCCGGGCAGTCCGCATCGCCATGGCCCGCGATCTTCTTCGAGAAAATCTCGATCCGTCCGCTTGGTGTCGGGAGGGGATGAGCGATCGGATCTTCGCGGAAGCGGCGGAGCTTACCGCCGTCGTCGAGGTGTTGCGGCACGATCAGGCTGCCGCGCTCCCAGAATTCCTCGAAGCTCGGGGCCGGGAGGCCGCGCGCGGCGAGCGAGGCACGGGTCGGTTCGTAGAGATGCGCCAGCCACTGCCGTGCCGTGCGGCCTTCGGTGAAGGCGTCACGGGCGCCGAGACGTTCGGCAATATCGGCGAAGATCTCATAGTCGTCGCGCGCAAGGCCAAACGGCTCCGCGATCCGGTGCATGGCGACCATCAGGGGATCGTTGGTGGAATAGCCGATGTCCTCGCGCTCGAGCGTCATCGTGCAGGGCAGGACGATATCGGCGTGGCGGGCCGTGGCGGTCCAGGCGAGCTCATGCACAACCAGCGTGTCGAGCCGGGCGAAGGCTTTGCGCAGGCGGTTGAGATCCTGGTGGTGATGGAAGGGATTGCCGCCTGCCCAGTAGACGAGACGGATGTCCGGATAGACGCGTGTCTCGCCATTGTAGCGATAGGTGGTGCCGGGGTTGAGCAGCATATCGGCGATGCGCGCCACTGGAATGAAATCCGCGACACCATTTCGGCCTTGCCCTAGCGTCGGCCCCGGCACGTCGTTCACGCGGCGGCCGTAATAACCGATCGCGCCGAGCGAATAAGCGTAGCCGCCTCCAGGCAGGCCGATCTGGCCGAGAGCAGCCGCCAGCACCATGCCCATCCACACCGGCTGCTCGCCATGCTCCGAGCGCTGCAGCGAATGGGAGACGGTGATCAACGCGCGCCGCCCGGCAAGTCGACGGGCAAGTTTCCTGATCGTGTTCGTGTCGATACCGCAAATCGTGGTGGCCCACTCGGCGCTCTTAGGTTGACCATCCGTCTCGCCGGTCAGATAGCGCAGGAAGATCGGCCAGCCCTGGGTATAGCGATCGAGGAAGGCCTGATCGTGCAGGCCTTCGCTGACCAGCGTGTGGACGATCCCGAGCATCAGGGCCGTGTCGGTGCCGGGCACGGCCGTCATCCATTCGGCACCGGCCTCCGCGGGCAGATCGTCGCGCAGGGGGCTGACCAGGATGAACTCGCAGCCACGCCGGCGCGCCGCGGCCATGGCGCCGCGCTCGACATGCTTGCTGATCGAGCCGCCGGCCACCATGGAGTTCTTCAGCGCCATGCCGCCGAACGCCAGCACGATCTCGCTTTCGGCCGCGATCTGCTCCCAGGTGACGTTGCGCTTGGTGATGTCTTCGTAACCCGCCAGGATCTGCGGCAGCAGCACGGAGGACGCGCCCGAGGAATAGGTGTTTACCGAACGCACATAGCCGCCCATCGCGATGTTGAGGAAGCGGTGAACCTGGCTCTGCGCGTGATGAAAGCGGCCCGCGCTCGACCAGCCATAGGAACCGCCGAAGACCGCACCGGGGCCGCTTGTGTCGCGGATGCGCGATAGCTCGCCAGCCAGGATGTCGAGCGCCCTGTCCCAGCTAACGGAGACGAATTCGTCGCGGCCGCGGCGATCATCGGGGCCGGGGCCACCCTCAAGCCAGCCGCGGCGTATCGCCGGCTGGCCGATGCGCGCCTGATGGTGCAACGCGCCGGGGAAGTTGCCGATGATGCCGTTCGGATCAGGATCCCCCGCATACGGCCTGATTTCGAGTCCAGCCTCGCTGTGACGCGCCGAGAACACGCCCCAGTGCGAGGTGTGCGGCTTGAAGCCGTCCGACAGATCGAGGCCGGGATCGGGGTAGCCAATCATCTCGCTCATTACGTCTTCCTTATCGCAGAGCGGCGGTCGGGCCGAGCCCGGTCGCAACTATCCAACAGTATACTGATCTGCTTTCCAATGTCGTCGGTTCAGCACTGCTGGAAACGCAGGGGTACCCGCGATCAATGTGAGTGGGCAGTCACGTACACAATCTGGTTGAGGTGCCACGCCACAAGAAAGCGCGATCTCGTGGTGGTTTCAGCCGTTGTGTTAGCCAGCGCGGGCGATGCCGTCTCTTCCTTAGGTAGTCGATGTCGCGTCGTCCGTCGCGGAGTTCGGCTCGGCAAGAAGATGACCTCTCACGTTGTCGACTGTTCTTCGAAAACTTTGACGGATACGTTCGCCACTTGTCGCAGTACTTCGCGATCGGCGCCTGATGACGCCATCACGCCCATGCCGGCGGACACCGCCGAAAGATAGCGCGCCAGCGCGGCAGCGTCGGCGGTTTGCTTCAGATCGCCCTCCTTCTTCGCCCTGACGAAGCGTTCGCGGAGCTGATCCTCGGTCAGTGCACGGCGCGCTGCGAGCTCGAAGGGAACATTCTCCGAACCGGTACCGCAGGCAAGGCCGCCTTGCACGAGCAGGCAACCGGGCGGATTGTTGGGATCGGTTTGGCTGTCTGCGGTACCCATGAGCATCCGCTCCGCGACGTCTCGGGCGGTCGGCGCGTTCAAAACCCCCTCCATCCAGGCCGCACGTTTGGCCGTGTACCGGTCGAGGGCAGCCTTCAGGAGACCTTCCTTATTTCCAAATGCCGCATAGAGGCTCGGCGGGTTAATGCCCATCGCCTCGGTAAGCTGGGCAATGGTCGCGCCCTCATAGCCATGTCTCCAGAAGACTTCCATCGCCTGATCCAATGCAGCGTCGGCGTCGAATTCTCTCGGGCGTCCCATGGCCATTCGCGTTACTCCCTCGAAGCCGACGCCGTTTTTCGCTCGGCGTTCGATCCTCAACCTTCTGATTTATCATGGTTTCTTTTATTTGATTTCCAGTCTTGCGGCTTGCGACATAAGATTTTCGTAGTGTGCAGTACATAAGTATCTTGCGGACCGTCGTCCAGCTTCATATCTGTAGCGAGCACTACATTTATGGAGCGCGCAAATGCCCCCATCCGCCAATACCTCCCATTCCGGCCGATTCCGACGCGTTGTCGGCGGCGTTGCCATCATCGGCGTCCTCGCGGCGGCCGGTTCGATCGCGAGCGGCCGCTATTTTCATGCGGCCCAGGCGACCACAGGGACCGCACCCGAGCAGGCCGTCTCCGTCACGATCGCGGTGATCGAGCCGCGTCGGACCGGGCTGTGGGATGACTTCTCTGGACGTCTCGAAGCCGTCAACCGCGTCGAGCTCCGCCCACGCGTCGCTGGCGCGATCCTGTCGGCCAACTTTGCCGAGGGCGCGCTGGTGAAAGCTGGCGATGTCCTGTTCAAGATTGATCCCGCGCCCTACGCCGCCGAAGTGGATAAGGCGAGCGCGCAGCTCGAGGCAGCAAAAGCGCGTGCGATCTTCACTGCGAGCGAAGTCGAGCGCGGCGCGCAGCTCGTCGGCAACGCCGTCGTCACGCGGCGCGATTTCGATCAGCGCGAGAACGCCAATCGCGAAGCCATCGCCAATGTGAAGGCGGCCGAGGCAACGCTGCAGACTGCAAAGCTCAATCTAGACTACACCGAGGTCCGTGCACCCGTCGATGGCCGCGTCGGCAAGATCGAGGTGACCGTCGGAAACCTCGTGGCCGCAGGGACTGCCTCGCCGGTCCTGACCTCTCTGGTCTCTGTCAACCCGATCTATGCAAGTTTCGATGCGGACGAAGAGATCGTGCTGCGGGCGCTGAATTCCATTGCAGATAGTTCGGGCAAGCGCGGCAATCTTGATCAAATACCCGTCGAGATGACCACCTCTGGCGGCACATCGGCCAAAGGCCATATCCAGTTGATCGACAACCAGGTCAATGGCCAGAGCGGCACGATACGCGTCCGCGCGGTATTCCAGAACGAGGATGGACGCCTCATCCCCGGCCAGTTCGCGCGGGTGCGGATGGGCCAGCCTCAGCAACAGACGCTGGTGATGATCGACGAGCGAGCCATCGGTACCGATCAGGATAAGAAGTTCGTTATGGTGGTCAGCGACGACAACCGCGCGGTCTATCGCGGAATAACGCTCGGCGGCGCCGTCGACGGGCTCCGCATCGTGACGGGTGGCCTAAAATCCGGTGACCGCATCGTCGTGAACGGCCTACAGCGGGTACGCCCGGGCGCGCTCCTGAAGACCGAAATTGCGGAGATGGGCTCGCGCGGACCGCAGCAAGCGTCGAACGCCGGCGGCCGACAAATCGTGCAGCGCTAACGACCGTCAGCGCTTGGGGCATAGCAATGAATTTCTCAAAGTTCTTCATCGATCGGCCGATTTTTGCCGGTGTGCTTTCGATCGTGATCTTCCTGGCCGGCCTGATCTCGCTCTTTGCCATGCCGATCTCGGAGTATCCGGACGTCGTGCCGCCCTCCGTGGTGGTGCGCGCGACCTACCCCGGCGCCAATCCGAAGGTGATCGCGGAGACAGTGGCAACGCCGATCGAGGAGCAGATCAACGGCGTCGAGAACATGCTCTACATGAGCAGCCAGGCAACCACCGACGGGGCGATGACGCTAACAGTGACGTTCCGCCTCGGCACCGATCCTGACAAGGCGACACAGCTTGTGCAGAACCGCGTGCAGCAGGCCGAGCCGCGGCTGCCGGCGGTCGTTCGCCAGCTCGGCATTATCACCAAGAAGAGCTCGCCCGATCTTACCATGGTCGTGCACCTGCTGTCGCCAAACAACCGCTACGACATGACGTATCTCCGCAACTACGCGGTGCTGAACGTCAAGGACCGCCTTGCGCGGATCGACGGCGTCGGTGATGTCCAGCTCTACGGTGCCGGCGACTACTCGATGCGCGTCTGGGTCGACCCGCAGAAGGCCGCCGAGCACGGCCTGACCGCAAGCGACATCGTGAGGGCGATCCAGGCGCAGAACGTCGAGGCCGCCGCTGGCGTGGTCGGCTCCTCGCCGAGCGTCAAGGGCATCGATCTTCAGATGTCGGTCAACGCCGAAGGTCGGCTCGCGAGTGAAGAACAGTTCGGCGACATCGTGGTCAAGACCGGTTCGCGTGGCGAAGTGGTGCGGCTGCGCGACGTCGCGCGCATCGAATTAGGTGCGTCCGAATATGGCCTGCGCTCGCTGCTCGACAACAAACAGGCGGTGGCGATCCCGATCTTCCAGGCGCCGGGCTCCAACGCGCTCCAGATCTCCGACCGCGTCCGCGCCACCATGGCCGAGATCAAGAAGAACATGCCCGAGGGCGTGTCCTACCAGATCGTCTACGACCCCACACAGTTCGTGCGCTCGTCGATCGAGGCGGTGATCCACACGCTGCTGGAAGCGATCGCGCTGGTGGTACTGGTGGTCATCCTGTTCCTCCAAACCTGGCGGGCTTCCATCATTCCGCTCCTGGCCGTGCCGGTGTCGATCGTCGGCACATTCGCCGTGATGCACGTGTTCGGCTTCTCCATCAATGCGCTCAGCCTGTTCGGCCTGGTGCTCGCGATCGGCATCGTCGTCGACGATGCTATCGTCGTGGTCGAGAACGTCGAGCGCAACATCGAGGCCGGGCTGTCGCCGCGAGACGCCACCTACCAGGCAATGCGCGAGGTCTCCGGCCCCATCATCGCGATCGCACTGGTCTTGATTGCCGTATTCGTTCCCCTCGCCTTCATCTCCGGCCTCACCGGGCAATTCTACAAGCAGTTCGCGCTGACGATCGCGATCTCGACGGTGATCTCGGCGATCAACTCCCTGACGCTGTCGCCGGCATTGTCGGCGTTGCTGCTCAAGGGCCACAATGAGCCCAAGGACAGGCTGACCCTCATTCTGGAGAAAGGGCTCGGCTGGTTCTTCCGCGGCTTCAACCGCGCCTTCTCGCGCTCCTCGGAGAATTATAGCGGCAGCGTCTCCAAAGTGATCTCCGGCAAGGCGGCGGTGATGGGCGTCTATGTGCTCCTGATCGGACTGACCGCCCTGCTTTTCCAGCAGGTGCCAAGCGGCTTCGTCCCGGGCCAGGACAAGCAGTACCTCGTCGGCTTCGCGCGCCTGCCCGACGGCGCCACGCTCGACCGCACCGAAGAGGTCATCCGCAAGATGAGCGACATTGCGCTGACGCAGCCCGGCGTCGAGAGCTCGGTGGCGTTTCCCGGCCTGTCGATCTCCGGTTTCACCAACTCCTCCAACGCCGGCATCGTGTTCTCCACGTTGAAGCCGTTCGACGAGCGCAAGGATCCCGCGCTGAGCGGCGCTGCGATCGCGGCCGAACTGAACAAGAAATATGCCGGGATCCAGGAAGCCTTCATCGCCATGTTCCCGCCGCCGCCGGTCAACGGGCTCGGCACCATCGGCGGCTTCAAGCTCCAGATCGAGGACCGCGCCGGCCTCGGCTATGACGCGTTGAACGAGGCGACCAAGGCATTCATGGCCGCGATGCAGAAGGCACCGGAAATCGCCGGCGTCTTCTCGAGCTTCCAGGTCAACGTGCCACAGTTGTTCGCCGACATTGACCGCACCAAGGCCTTGCAGCTCGGCGTGCCCGTGACAGAGGTCTTCAACACGCTGCAGATCTATCTGGGCTCGTACTACGTCAACGACTTCAACAAATTTGGCCGCACCTATTCGGTCCGTGTGCAGGCCGACGCGCCGTTCCGCGCGCGGGCCGACGACATCAGGCAATTGAAGGTGCGCTCTGCGTCCGGCGACATGATCCCGCTCTCGGCGCTCTTGAAGATTCGCCAGAGCGCCGGGCCTGAACGCGCGATCCGTTACAACGGTTTCTTGTCCTCCGACATCAACGCGGCGGCAGCGCCCGGCTATTCCTCCGGCCAGGCCCAGGAAGCGGCCACGCGCATCGCGGCCGAAGTGCTACCGCCTGGCTTCGCCTTTGAATGGACCGACCTGACCTATCAGGAGTTCATCGCAGGCAACTCCGGCATCTGGGTTTTTCCACTCGCGATCCTCCTCGTGTTCCTGGTGCTGGCTGCTCTCTATGAGAGCCTGACCCTGCCCCTGTCGATCATCATGATCGTGCCAATGGGGTTGCTAGCTGCGATGTTCGGCGTCTGGATCTCGAAGGGCGACAATAACGTTTTCACCCAGATCGGGTTGATCGTGCTGGTGGGATTGTCGGCCAAGAACGCGATCCTTATCGTCGAATTTGCGCGCGAACTGGAGTTCGCAGGCCGTTCGCCGATTCGTGCCGCGATCGAGGCGAGCCGCCTGCGGCTGCGTCCGATCCTGATGACCTCGATGGCATTCATCATGGGCGTCTTGCCCCTGGTGCTCTCGACCGGAGCCGGTTCCGAAATGCGCCGAGCTATGGGCGTTGCCGTCTTCTCCGGCATGATTGGCGTCACGGTGTTTGGCCTGTTCCTGACACCCGTGTTCTACGTTCTATTGCGCATCGTCACGGGACTGAAGCCACTGACCAACCATTCCGCAAATGCGGCGACCAGTCACGCGCCAGAGCCCAGTCGCTAATGCGGCACGCTGGTCGAACGAGGGACAGTGGTTGGCCGGCAGCCATACGGATTCCGCATGCGCAACAGATCGAAAGTCCTACTAGTCCGGGTTTGACCGACCCGAACCCATTGGTGGGTATCGCCACGCCAAAGCCGAGTTACGCTACATGATCGAACTCATCCGCGAACGAGGCAAAGCCGCGCGGAGCCGCCGCGCGAAATCGCCCGATAACGCCACGGCCAGTCGGGAATCGAATAACTGAAGCGCCTGATCTCGGAAGTCGCGTGAGTCAGAGACGTATCACACAACAGCCCTTCAGCCCGGCATACCCTATCTGCTGCTGACCGCAGGCGCGCCGCATCGCGTCAGCGCAATGCGACCAATCTTGGGCTCGGGTCTCGGCAGGTCCGATTCAGCAGGTAACGTGAAAAAGGCCAATCTTCTTCGCGCGCGAGTTGTTGAACGTATGGATCGCCTCAGGGGTCGGCTGCAACAGGACCGTGCAACCCTTTTTTCGCAAAATACGCCTCAGCCTCCGGCGATAGGTGCACATTGCCCATCTGGCCTGAGCCAAGAATCAGCTGCTCGCACCCGTCCTCAAAGACGAACTTCGCTTCGTCCTTCGAGAGGACATGCGAGGTGCCGTAGTACTTCTTCGACAGCTTCTTCTTCCGCCTTGCCACTTCGCCGGACAGACGAATAATCATGTCGTGGTCATAAGTCTTTCCGTCAATCGTGATGGTGCCGAATGTAGTGCGTTCGATCTCCATGGCCTGACCTCCTCATGATCTCGGCACGAGGCCCCGACTCCGCGTCGGCAGACGAGCCTGGCATTAACCTTCATGCTCATCCGCGGCCATGTGGGGCAACGTTGTCGACGGATCACTCCTAAATGGCAGAGGCTCGCGTCAGAAAGCTCGCGGGCCTCCTGTTTCCGAACCTTGGACCCCGGCGGTGCTGTTAGCCGGCAATTCGCTGCTGCCGTCTACCCGACGATCTGGAACGCGTCTGCCGCACGCAACACCGTGCCGTCCTCCCAGTGGCGTCCGATCAGCATCATTCCGACAGGGAGCCCCGCCGACATGCCTGCCGGAACCGAGGCGGCGGGATGGCCAGTGCCGTCGAACGGGCAAGTGTTGGAAATCATTTCGAGTGCCCCGGTGGGGATCAGGTGCTGTTCGCTGGACAGAATCTACCGCCCCCTCACTCGCAGGTTGACCGGAGCCTGTCCATCTTCCGTGTCCAGGATGTAGGCTTTCACTCTGGGCAGAGTCTTCTCCATGGCTTCAAGATAGAGACGGCTGCGCGTGAGCTCGGGGGCCTTCGCATACTCTCGCTGTAAGGCTTTGAGGCGGGTGGTCGTGCCTATGGCCTGCGCGATGCGCTGCTCACGCCGGCTCTGCGCTGCCTGGACCAATGTGTGCGCCTCCCCGCGAGCCTTAGGCAGGAGGTTGGCCGCATAGACCCGCGCCTCGTTGCGTGAACGCTCGCGATCGGCCATGGCGTCCGCCACGTCTTGAAAAGCCTGTGCCACCGCCGCGTCAAGCGTCACGGCCATGATGCTGGAAGCCGTGATCTGAACGCCGCTTCGGTAGCGATCGAGGAGCTCCTGAGTCCGTACCTTCACCTTATCCTGGATGGCAAGCCGGCCTGTGGTCAAGACTTCATCAACTGACATGCCGGCCAAAACCTGGGTGAGCACACTTTCGGCAAGTCCGCCGATCAGCGCTCTTGTGTCCTCGACATGCAGCAGGAAGTCGGCAGGATCGCGTATCACGTATTGTAGCACGAGCGCGATGCTTAGGATGTTCGTGTCACCAGTCAGCAGCTCCATCCCAATCACGGTCTCCTGCTCCCCCTCGGGCAAAGCGAAGCCCACGCCGACTTTCGAGACACTTGTGGTCTTAAGTACGTCGACCCGGTCGACGGGCCAGGGGAAACGCCAGTGCATGCCGGGGCCCAGGCGGGCATGGGGCGCGCCGAGGCGGCGCGCCAAAGCTTGCTCGTCCGTTGCGACGAGATGGAAGCCCGTGGCGAAGTAGGCCGCGATCACCAGGAGCAAGAAGACGACACCCCCCCGGAGCGCGTGAGCGCGCCAGCGCGGATGTCTGGGGGCGCTTTCCGCGCGGTCCTGCGGCACCACGTCTTCGTGGCTGGCTGTCATGGCGATTCCCCGCGTGACGGTGGCTGCTGACCTTTGACACTAGTGCCCACGTTCTCGCCATTCCTGGGACGAGCCTTGGGTGGCGGGTTAAGATCCCGCGCGACCGATCCGCTCGGTTGCAGCATCTGCAGAAGTTCGGACTCGGCCGGCAGGAACAGGGTCGTCTTGTCGTCGAGGATACGATCATAGGCCTCGAGCGTGCGGACGAGCTTGAAGAAGGGTAGATCGGCGCCAAACTCGCGCGCGTAGACACGCATCGCCTCAGCCTCCCCCTCGCCGTCGAGTCGCCTTGCATGTTCGTTGGCCTCGGCGAGGATGCGTGCCTTCTGCCGATCAGCTTCGGCGATGATCCGCCTCGACTCGGCCTTCCCGTCGGAGCGCAACTGCATGGTGATGCGGGCCCGCTCCGCTTTCATCCGCTCGAAGACGCTCTGCCGGTTCTGCTGAGGCAGGGCGAGTTCACGCACACCGAGATCGATCACCTCGATACCGTAGGCGGGCGCAACAAGAGCCTGAACGCCGGCACGTACCTCCGCGACTATCGCTCCGAACTGGTTGTCCGAAGCATGCGGCGCGATGACGGAGGCGAACCTATGGCGGCCGAGCACTGCACCGACTTCACCGACGATAGCCTCCGTAAGCCGCTGCTCGGCGTCGCCGCGCGTGGCAAGCGTCGCGAGGAAGCGCGTCGGTTCGGCGATGCGCCAAGTAGCGAGCGTGGCAACGGACACGTTCTTCCTGTCCGCCGTGACGTACTCAACGGGCGCAGTGCTCAAGTATAGGAGGCGCTTGTCGAACCGCTGCACACGCTCGAAGGGCAGCTTGAAGCCTAGGCCCGGCTCTTCAACGAGCTGCACGATCCGGCCGAAGCGCGTGACAATCCCGTGCTCAGTGATATCTAACGTGTAGAGGCTCGCGAGGGACGACAGCACCAGCACCACGATAGCGGCAGGCGTCAGCATCCGGAGCGCTGCCCTCCGTCTGCCGCCCGCGCGACTCATCTGCCAACTCCAGGGTGAGCTGCCTTCATCGGTTACCGCCCGCGCTAATCGGAGGCTCAAGGAGCCAAAGGTCGAAGTCCTTGATGGCACTCGCCTTCGGCCGGACAAGCTTGTGCACCTTCGGCAACACGTCCTCGATCGTCTCCATCTGCAAGCGGAATGCGGCCAATTCGGGCGCTTGCCGAAACGCCTCGACCTGCAGGCTGAACGCTAGCGCCTCGCCGCGAGCACGGCGGACCTGTTCCTCCTGGACGGCGAGGGCACCCTCGACCGTCGCCGCGGCCTCCCCTTTGGCGTCGTTTACCTCCTCGGCGGCGAATCCCTTGGCGCGGTTGATCGTGCGCAGCTTGTCCTCCTGTGCACTAGCCACGTCCCGCTCGGCGTCGTGTGCCTCCTGGGGCGAATGCACGTAGACCAAGCGCACCGAGACGAGCGCGATGCCGGCGTTCAGACCGTCTAGGCGCGCCTGAACGAACTCATGCAGTCGCGCCTCGACCTCGGCTCTGGCGTTTGTTAGCAACGCATCGATTCGCTGAGTGGCAATAACGCTACGCAGCGCTGCTCGAGCAACGCTCCGGACGAGCGCCTCAGGCTCCGCCAGGTTTGTGACGTAGGCCACCGGATCCTTGACGCGGTACTGCACGGTTGACCGAAGATCGATGAGGTTGGCATCACCGGTCAGGAGGAAGGACTCGCCCTCCACCACCTCGCGCTGGAACCAGGAGCCCTTGGCTTTGATCGCCTCCGGCACTGGATTCGAGGGCCCGCCCACTGTGAGCCGCTCGCGGGCGAGTGTGCGCGTCGTCAAGCTCTCGTCCGCCTGACTGCGGAAACCGAGCTCCGCACTCCGCGTGCGTTCGGTTTCGATGAGACGGTGCGTCTCGATTGGCCAGGGCAGCCGGTAATGTAGGCCTGGGCCGAGGTCGGCCGCGACGATGCGAGCAAACCGGAGGCGCAGTCCGATCTCCCCGGATTGGATCGTAAAGAAGCCGCTTGCGAGCCAGAGGAGAACCAGGCTTGCCAATGCCGCGCTCTTCACCCGGGTGTCAGTAACAAACACGCGGGTCGCGGCCGCAAACCTGTCGCGCAGCCGGACCCATGCCGGCGGCGCGTGCGTGTGCGGCACGTGCGTGTGGAGCGAGATTTCCCCGGTCCGGAGCTCACGCACCGCCTGTCGCAGGATTTGAGCGGATGACCACAGGAACAATCCCGCCATGATGGCGGCCACGATCAGGTCGGGCCACTTGGTCGTGGTTGCCCAAACGCCGAGCGCAGCGAGCATCACGGCGACGTTGCCGATCGCATCGTTACGCGAGCAAAGCCACACGGACCGCACGTTGGCGTCGCCATCCTTGTAGCGCACGAGGATGACGACGCTAGCCACGTTGGCAGCGAGAGCCAGGAAGCCGATGACGCCCATGATCTCGGCGCGGGGCACACCGAGCACAAGCACGTGATAAGCGGTCGTCCCAAACACCCACAAGCCCATCATCGTGAGGCTGACGCCTTTTACAAAGGCCGCACGCGCCCGGACCCGAACGGATGCACCGATGACCGCGAGGCTGATACCGTAGGTCGCCGCGTCGCCCAGAAAGTCGAGAGCATCGGCCTGCAGCGCTTGCGAGCCGGCGAGTGCGCCGGCTCCCATTTCCACCAGGAACATCGCGGCGTTGATCGCAATGACGATCCAAAGCCGCCGCTTGTAATCAGCCGACAAGCCTTCGAAGGTGGCGCCTTCTCCGCAACAGGCTACGCCCATGTTCAGAGCCCTACGCTTCCTGAAGTCTCCATTCAGTGCAACCTCACCGCGGCAGGTAGCGCTTGTCGAGTTGACAAGCCACGGAGTAATTTGGATCGACAACGTTGGCGATCTCGAGCTGCGCTGCTTGGCCTAGAAGCTGAACCGCCTCGATCTTGTCGTAGCCGTGATCCTGCACCAGCCAGTTGACGAGATCGACGCAGGCGATCCGCAGCGCATCGATCAACGGCCGCGTGCTGCCGATCGACATGATCATTCTGTCGTTCTCGAGCCGGGGCCAGTTGATCTTTTTTCCCTTGATGAGGTTCACCGTGAAGGTGACGTCAAACGACGTCTCGACGGCGGCGCCGTCCACCTCGCCGTCACCCTGCGCGGCGTGCCCGTCGCCCAGCATAAAGAGCGCACCCGGCTCGAAAACCGGGAAAGACATCGTCACGCCCTCAACGACCTCATTGAAGTCCATGTTCGCGCCATGAGGGCCGGGTGTCAGCGAGCTGATGCATTCCTTGCCAGGAGGTGCGGTGCCGATTGTCCCGAAGAATGGCCGCAACGGGACCTCGACTTTGCCGATCTTGCTGTTGGGTAGGTCGAGCACACCGACCATTCTCGATCTGTCGAACCGCCAGATAAAGAGCCGGTCCGGCACCGGGTCGGTTACCATCGCGGTCTTGTATTCGGGCGCCAATGCTCCGAAGTAGGGGATCGACGCTCCCCAGCCCCAGTCTCTGTTGAGGCCGATCCTGTCGATACGCACGACGAGTGTATCGCCGGGCTCGGCGCCCTCGATGAAGAATGGCCCGGTCTGTGGGTTGACTCTAGTAAGGTCGAGTCTCGGAAACACCGTCTTGTCGGTCGGCTGGAAGACGTCGTTCGCCGCGTCCTTGGTCCTTGTGATCACCGTGTCGCCTGGCTTGATGCGGATCGCCGGCGGATGCGCATGGCAATAGGTGAAGTAAACAGTGTCTCCCGGGTCATAGCGGACTTCCGCGGCCGAGGCAGGTGCAACCCCAGTAACTATGAGTACCGAAGATAGAGCCACGATGGCCGCTCGCGCCGACTGCTCGTTCATTCGAATCATAGAAATTCCTCCTGTATTGGCAGCGTAGATTGTTGCTATGGAGGCGGCGTAAGATTTCCGCTGGTCATCTCATGGGTGTTTCCTTTCTCGATGTCGAGCAAGCTTGCCGGCGGCTTGGCGCGCTCATAGAAACCGCTGTCGTACAGCAGGCCGAAGAGATCGGAGTTCGCCGGCAACACCATCGTCGTGCCCTCCTTGACGAACTTGCGCGATGCGTCGAGCGTCCGCCGCAGCGCGTAGAACTGCGGTGCCTCGCGGAGCGAGTCGGCGTAGATGCGGGCGGCCTCCGCTTCGCCAGCGCCGCGGTGCCGCTGGGCGACCTTGAAGGCCTCGGCAAGAATGCTCGTCTTCTCGCCCTGAGCCGCGGAACGGATCTTGAGGCCTTCCTCCTCGCCTTCAGAGCGGTAGCGCATGCTGATTGCGGCGCGCTCGGAGCGCATGCGAGCGTAGACCGTGAGCCGGTTGCGCTTAGGGAAGTCAAAGCGCAACAGCTGCACATCAAGGACTTCGATGCCGTAGTCCCGAAGCGCAACATTCCGGCATTTTGCGGCGACCTCGGCGAGCAAGGCCTCTGCTCGATAGGCTTCGGCCGAGACAAAGGCAGCAAGCGGACTTCGGCCGATGGCGGCGCCAAGCTCCGCAGAGAGGATGTCGCCCAAGCGCGATTCCGCACCCGCCTTGTTGAGAACCGTCTCAAAGAAACGTTTCGGCTCGGCTATGCGCCACATGACGGCGCCCGCTGCCGTCACGGCAGTCTTCTCAAGCGTCAGGAATTCACTCAATGGGGGCTGGTAAACAAAAAGCCGGCCGTCGAACTTGGTCACGCTTTCGTAAGGCAGCTTCACGCCGAGACCCGGCGTGGTGACTACCTGCACCGGCCTGCCGAACGACGTGACGACAGCCCGCTCCCCATCGCCAACGGCGAAAAGACATAACGTGGTCGCCACGACAGCGCCAAGCACTCCCGCGGCGCCCAGAATGGCTTGCCTAGGCTTCGAGCTTGAGCGGGCCATGGCTCAGTTGCCTAACGAGCTGGGCTTTTCTCATTCTGTAGGGCGTGCTTCGGGTGGTCAAGGCGTTTGTCTCTTGTGAGCTGCTTGGTATAGGCTTCCGTACGCAGTCCCGCCGGTTGGCGCGGGTCGAGCCGTCGGCTCCGGCGAGCACCTTGAGAAGCTGGGCGGCATCTTCCGAACCTTGGACGCCGGTGTTGCCGCTAGCCGGCAATTCGCTGCTGCCGCCTACCCGATGATCTGGAACGCGTCAGCCGCACGCAACACCGTGCCGTCCTCCCAGTGGCGTCCGACCACCATCATGCCGACGGGGAGCCCTGCCGACATGCCTGCCGGAACCGTGGCGGCAGGATGGCCAGTGACGTCGAACGGGCAAGTGTTGGAAATCATCTCGAGTGCGCGAGCAACGTAGTCCTCGCGGCTCGCGTCCGGGGCCGGGAGTAGCGTGGCCTTCAAAGGTAACGTCGGCATGAGCAGGAGATCGACCTCTTTAAGTTGCTCATCGTAGGCGGCGCGAAGCACGCGCGCGAGGTTTTGGGCCTTGGCATAGTAGCGACCCTGATAATTGTCCTGCATGTACTGGCCGAGCAGGACAACGAGCTTGACGGTCTCCGAAAGGTCGTTGGCGCGCACCCGCCGGCTACGGCCGTAGAAGTCCAGGAGCGACGTCGTATAGTGCCCTTTCCAGTTAGTACCCATGCTGTTGCCCGCGACCATCAACGCGGTGGCGCCCTCGACGGCAATAGCGTTCCAGATATGGATGCCGTCACGGTGGAGGGGGATCGAAACCTCGCTCACGGTTCCCCCCGCTCGCGTCAAGCGCTGTGCCGCCTCGCGTACCATGGCGTCGACATCGGGCTCGGAGTTGGGCCAGCCAAACCCTTCCTTAACGATCCCGATCCGCAGGCCGCGGGCGTCTCCGGTGAGCTGTTTGGTATACGCTTCCGTACGCAGTCCCGCCGGTTGGCGTGGGTCGAGGCCATCGGCCCCGGCGAGCACCTCGAGAAGCCGGGCGGCATCGCCGGCGGTACGGGCAATGGGCCCGGTATGATCAAGTGTTAGTTCGATCGGGAAGACGCCTGTGTACGGCACAAGGCCGTGGGTGGGCTTGTGGCCAACCGCTCCGCAGAAAGAGCTGGGAATTCGAATCGACCCTCCCTGGTCGCCCCCGATAGCCATGTCGCATTCGCCGGCGACGACGAGCGCCGCGCTGCCGCTGGAGGAGCCTCCGGCAGATCGCTTCGGATCGTGCGGATTGAGTACCGGCCCAGTGTCGGAGGTATGGCTACCGCCCGAGAAGCAAAGATGCTCGCACACGGCCTTGCCGACGATCTCCCCACCGGCATCGAGGATGCGGGTCACAATGGTCGCATCCACGTCAGGGACGTAGCCCTCCAACACATTAGAACCGTTCATCATCGGAATGCCGGCGACGCACACATTGTCCTTGATGGCGATCTTCTTGCCCGCAAGAGGACCCGACGTTGCGCCTTTGATCGAGCACTTCCAGTACCAGGCATTCAGCCGATTGTCCGAGGCGGCTGGACGGAATCCCGCGTCCCGCGCGTACTTCACCGCCAATGTCGGCTCCGCAAACTGGTCCAAGCGACGGTACGACGCCAGCACGCCGTCCATGAGGTTGCGGAACGACGTCAGATCGTCGCGGCTAAGAGCCAAGTTGTAGGATTTGGCGATGCGCTCCAATTCAGGCAGCGGTGGCTTGCGCAGAATCCGCGGCGCCGTCGCCGCCGAGGGTGGCGCTTGCATGCCGGCCTCGGCGGCCGCACGAACGGGCGTTGTCGCCCCGGCAACGACGGTTGCTGCTACGCCGGCCGCGCCAGCATGAAGCACGTGACGACGCGAATAGTTTGGCGACGCTCTCATGGCATATCCTCCCTCGACCAATGGGTTAAGTTCTCAATCCACCGCTCGCCCTAAGTGTCGGGGACCGTCTGGTGGTCGGTGGCCGCGACGGTCACCAAGCGGCGGCCGCCGACACCGCGGCCGGCGTGCCAAGCTGTAACATCACAATGAGCCTTGCATCCGGACAGGGCTGAGGCGCAGCAGCCGCATGAGGTTGGGACGTGAGGCCTGGCCGAGCGGATCGTGACGGCAATTAAGGCCTGTACTGGATGCCTCCGGCATCCTCGCGGAGACTGCGGAGCGACGCGCCGTCCAGCAGCAGATTATCGCGCAGCCACCGACGATTTCAAGAGCTTGCATCTTTCACGTCCGCGCTCGGCAGCCACGTCGCGGAGCACTTCCACCTTCGCGACACACGCACAGTCAAGCCACACGCGGGATGTCTCTCCGTGGCAAGCTTGAGAACTGCCGGAGGCTTGCTTCAAAATTCAGTCTTCGCGATTTCACTGCACCCGGTATTTGCTCATGTAGTGTTTGCGCAGGATCTTGCGGGTCTGCTCAGCAAGGCGCCTGTTAGCGCTAGCCTGCGGCTTGTCGCGGCGCTCCAGCGGCTTCGGCCGATGCGGATGAGGGCGCTGTTTGGTCGAATGTTGCCTTCGGGTCAAAGCGGCAGGCCTTTGTTCATGCGACGAACTCGACCGGACTGCCGATGGCAAGACCGAGATCGCGGTCCGCCCGTCCCTGATTAACGGCAATTTCGGCAAGCCCGTTGGAGTTCTCATACCAGAAAGCCACGCCTGGCGGCAGATCACTGAAGGTCCTCGCGCGGTCCAGAACCCGACCCACCGCGGTGAGCCTTGCGCTGGGCGGCAGCATAGCCGCCCTCAGCCCGGTCATCGCATTGCCGTAGTGATCGACGTAAACGATCTCGCAGAGGTCATCTGGCCAGTTTGCCCTGCGATCTGCGCCATCGTGACGTGGCCGGCCGGGGGGCGGATCACCGCGCGCCAGCATAGCTGCCACCGGGGCGAAGAGGTCGCGCCCGTGAAAGCTGGCCGAGAGATGCTTTGGCTTCCAGTCGATGTCCCAGCTGCGCGTCTCTTGAGCTCTGCGCTGGATCAGCTCAAACAAGCCGTTGCCGGGGCCGATATACCAGCGGCCGTCGGCCTCGAGAAAAATGGATGGCCGCGTCCCGCCGACGCCGGGATCGACAACGCAGAGAAAGACGGTTCGCACCGGAAACCATGTCGCATAGGCCGCCAACAGATACGCCGATGCCTTGGGATTGCCGACTGGCGCATCGGCGAAGAGGTCGATAATGGGTATGCCCGGCGCCATCTGGTGCAGCACCGCCTTCATCTGACCCGTATACGGGCCGTGTAACCCAAAATCCGTGAACAGCGCAATCATGGTGTCAGCCTGCCCAAATGCGTGTGTCCACTTCGCTCGAAAACGCTATACTGACCAGCCGAGCCGTGCGACGGACGCGGTCACAGCAGCACGCCAAAACGCCAAATCCCGCTTGCTCTCCCTCAATCGGCTCGCCCACTGTGATCGTAGGCTCGGCACAATGTCGATCTCGCGTCTGCTCATCATCTTCGGCTTGTCGCTCGTTGCGCTTGGGCTGCTATGGCCAGTGATCAACAAGATCGGCTTGGGCCGGTTGCCCGGCGATATTGTCATCGAGCGCGATAACTTCCGCGTTTATATCCCGCTCGCAACATCGCTGCTGGTCAGCGTGATCCTTTCCCTGATCCTTTGGCTCGCTAACCGTTAGCCGTCGGCGCCTGTCGCTCTGGGTGGACGGCGCTCGGGAGCGTTCGCGGCCGGCTTGCCGGCAGCATCATCGTCTGCGCCGTGAGCAGCCACGGCATCCACATAAATCGTGCGGCCTGCATCCAAAACGTGAAAGGGTTAGCTGCCTCGAACGAGGACCCGAGCGCTTCGAAGGATGGCGTTGCCCGCAGGTTGATTGATATCTGTTCCCAATCACCATTCGGCGATTGCCGGTGAATGATGTCGATGTCGAGGCCGGGCAAACGGGCGCTTGCTCTTGTGGCATCGATCTCGCTCTCTCGACTGAATGTCCGCTCTGGCATCGGCCCTCACCATCTCTGTGCACCGCTTCCATCCCGCTGGTGATTATCGCTCATCATTCCCGGTAATGAAAGCTCGCGGACTTGCTGCCGCGACCATGGCCGCTCCCGGCGGGCCGCCGTGATGTTCCGCGCCATCAACGCGGCCGGCAAAGTGATCCAGGTGTTCGAGCCCCGCGAGGAAGCCGAAGCGTGGGTGGCAGCGAAATCGGCCGCCTGTGGCGGCTTGCAATCACCTTCCGGCGGCCTAGCATGGAATGCGTAGCTCACCCTGCAGGAGCGCAGCCATGGAACTCACCGTGGTGCCCATCGTCAAGCCGGACGACGCCAACTTCATCTTCGGCCAGTCGCATTTCATCAAGACCGTGGAAGACCTCCACGAGGCGCTGGTGGGCGCGGTTCCGGGCATCCGCTTCGGGCTGGCCTTCTGCGAGGCCTCTGGCAAGCGGCTGGTGCGCTGGTCGGGTAATGACGAACCCGCGCTGGCCCTCGCACGCGACAACGCATTGGCCATCGGCGCCGGCCACACTTTCCTGATCTTTCTGGGCGACGGGTTCTTTCCCGTCAACGTGCTGGCTGCGGTGCGCGCGGTGCCGGAGGTCTGCCACATCTATTGCGCGACGGCCAACCCGACACAGGTGATCGTCGCACAAACGGAGCTGGGCCGAGGCGTGCTCGGCGTGGTGGATGGCGCCTCGCCGCTGGGTGTCGAAACCGACGCCGACATTGCGTGGCGGAAAGACCTACTGCGCCAGATCGGCTACAAGCTGTAGTGGCCTGGATGAAGCCGAGCCGACAGGATGCACCACCACCTGCAGCTGACTGCCACCCATCGAACGCATGACGTCAGGACGATCCCGCCTCTTGATGCAGCTTGGCACCCCGCATCAAGCGGCGGGCGATGTCGGCTGTCTGCAGTGACGCGCGTTCGGTCGGTGAATGGGCCGCCAGATAGCGGGTAACCGCAACGAGGATGTGCCGGCCCTCGTCCGTGTCGCCCCACGCGCCGAATTGCCGGACTCCCGCCTCCAGCATCTGATACGCATGGAAGCCTGCATCTTCGCGCAGCACCGCATGCGCGAGCGTGGCGATCAGCGCCTGCGGCGAATGGCCGAGCGTGAGATGCCGTGCCACCAGGCGTGCGGCGAGATCGACCTGTCTCTGCCGGTCGAAGGCGTCGAGCAAGGCGGCGCCGATCGTCTCTGGATCCGCGGGCAGATCATCGAGCTGCTCGCCGCCGTCGCCCGGGATGCGCGCCGGCGGCACATTGAGATAGCGAGCAAGGTAGAGCGCCATCGCGCCGTGCAATACGCCGCGGACAGCCGTGACGTGAGCGTCGATGCTGGCAGTACCCATCCGCGCGAGCATCTGGTGGACTGCGTTGGCGTAGGTGAAGACGTGATGCGCCGTCTCCCAGTCGGCGTGCTCGTTGGCATTGCCGAAGCGCGCCACCCTGAGCGCTGCCGCGTAGGCGAGGGATCGGCCAAGGTCAGCCGGAGCGGCACCGGCGCGGATCGTCCCCTTGAGCGCGGCAAGGATCCTGGCCGGATCGTCACCGAGCAGCTCTTGAGCAAGCGCGGCGTGGCCCGACCAGTCACGCGAGCCGCGTCCGGCAGCAAACAGGTCCGCGAGTTCGCTGGTTGATTCCTCACACAACGCAACAAGGTCAACGGGCTGGCGCCAGGCAGTCGATTCCTCGGCGCCCCGGGCCGCCACCATCTGACCGATGACGGTCGGCAGCAGAGCCGCCGCGTGTTGCCAACCGATCAGGTCGAGGCACTCGAATGCCTTGTTGATGAAATCGAGCGAGTGCCCGGTGTCGGCGAACGCCCGCTCGGTCTCGGCAGCGAACAGCGCATCGGCCAGTTCAGCCGGGGAGAAGCCGGCCGCAACCGCCGTGAGCAGCGTGCGCTCGGCCGCCTCGCGATGGCGCACGGTTGTCCAACGCCGCAGCCAGCGTTTGAGCGCGGCCGGATCCGGCCGGCTTCCAAGCGGCGCGCGTTCCCGCCGCGGCGCCTCGCCGTCGCAGTCCGCCGCCACGCGGCGTGCGCCGTGGAACAGAGCGAGATAGGCGTCCTCGTCCGGCAGCACAGGCAGGAGATTGGCGAGTGCCGTCAGAATCGTAAGGCCCACGCCCCAGCCGTCGCGATTTTGCGCCCCGAACAGTGCCACCTGCCGTACGATTTCGGCCTGCGGTACGCCGGCCGCGAGCTGACCATGCGTGGCCTTGGCAATGACGAGGCCGAGGTCGTGGCCAAGGCCGTTCGCAAGCCGCTGATGCCAGTGCGCGACGGGATCGGCATGGGTGAACGTGGTCTTCACCCAGACGTTACCATTGCGCACCTCGCACGGGCAGATCGGAACGTCGTCCGCCCACAGGTCGAAGGTGCAGCCGCTTTCGAGATCGAAGCGCGCATGGTGCCAGTGACAGGTCAAGATGCCGTCCTCGAGGCTGCCGCGCTCGAGCGGGAAGCCCATGTGCGGGCACCGATTGTCGAGGGCGAAGACGCGCCCGCGGTCGTAAATGACGAGGATCGGGCGATGGCCACCGTGCACAACGAGCCGCCCCTTGATCTTCAGCTCCTCAAGGCTGCCCGCCAGCGCAAACTCCTTGCTAGGCATGTCCATGAGCATACCTCCCATTGTCACTCTGGGGCTGCTTCAGGTACCTCACAACATAGGCATCCTCTCGCGCAAAGGCGAGAGAATGCCATGGGGGACTGCGCAAAGGGCGCGAACTGCCATGACGAGATGGCCCAAGGTATTTCAAAAATGCGCTACAAACGCCTCTTCCAATCTTTCTGGCGATCCCTTTATGCTATTTGATTACCAGTTCGAACGATCGGATGGAGCCTCGAAACAGCAGGCTGTAGATCTTGACCAGGCAAACACCATGAAAGTTAGAAGAGAGCTTGTTAATCATCACGTTCCAACCTGATGTGAAGCGACGAGCTCCAAGGTTGCACGATGAAGGAGGCAATCAACTCAGTACCGTCGCGCCGCCACTTCTTGCGGCTAACATCAATGGCTGCGGCATCAGCCCTGACTCCGGCGTGGGCCGAGCAGCTAGAACAAGCGGATTCGGCTACATCCCAGCCCGTGTCCGCACGCATCGCCGCGTTCGAGGAGGTATGGCGGACCGTCAGGGACCGATTCTACGATCCGCACCTACACGGGCTCGATTGGTCGGCTGTTCGGGAACGTTACTTGCCAAACGCCACACGCGCGAGTTCCGAAGAGGCGCTGGCCAGCGTCACTAATAGCATGCTCTCCGAGCTGCATGCTTCGCACACCCGCTACTACACACGGTACGAACCAGAATACTACCAGCTTTGCGATATCTTTGCCGGTGCGCTAAGGCGACGCGGACTGGAACGCGCTTTTCCGGGTGGCCGTATCTCCTATCCCGGCATTGGCATCCTCTCGCGTCTCGACATGCAGGGCCGCAGCGTGATTACCGGTGTTATAGAGCGCACGCCGGCCCAACAAGCCGGCCTGCTCGCTGGCGATGTGATCGTCTCCGCCGACGGTGCACCTTTTCAGCCGGTACAGTCGTTCCGCGACAAAATTGGCAAGGAAGTAGTGCTGAGCCTGCGTCGTGGCGGCGCGTTTATGCAAATATCGGCTACCCCAGTCGATATTGAGCCCAACAAAATGTTCTTGGACGGCTTGAGGGCCAGCGCCCGTATAATACGGGCCAACGGCCGAAGCATCGGCTATGTTCACGTCTGGTGTTACGCTGGCTCGGTGTATCAGCGGACGCTCGAGCATCTTCTATCGCAAAGTCCGCTGAACGAAGCCGACGCGCTGATCTGGGACCTGCGCGATGGCTGGGGTGGCGCAATTCCCGAGTATCTTGATTTGTTCAACACGCGAGCGCCGACGATGCAAGTCACTGATCGCAATGGCGCCAGCGAACTCCGGAACGTGAAATGGCGCAAGGCTGTCGCCATGCTTGTCAACGGTGGCACCCGCAGTGGCAAGGAAATCCTTGCCTATGGCTTCAAAAAATACCGGCTTGGCGAGGTCATCGGTACCCGTACCGAGGGAGCTGTTCTCGCTGCCACGGCATTCCTCATTGGGGGCGGCTTGCTGTTGCTCGCTGTCGAGGACGTGCGTGTCGACGGCGAGCGGCTGGAAGGCGTTGGCGTCGCACCCACGATCGAAGTCCAAGCTGACCCGGACTCCATGGATCGTAGTGATCCTCAACTCAATCGTGCAATCGCGGTCCTATCCGGGGTCTGATCCTCGGGAGGCAGCCTGCTGGCTTTACACTGTTCCGGAGAACCGGACGTCACCGATCAAATCCTGCTTGCCTGAGCATTCGCCCACGGCAGCTAGGTTAGAGCTGGTCCAGTCCGCTCGTGTGCCCAATCGCCTCGGCTAGCGCAGGTGGGGCAAACGGCGTGTCTTACTGGGTATACTCGGCGGCAAGGTAGTATCCCGCTGGTAGCACGCGCTCAGCAACCAAAAATGAGCCGAATAGGCGTGCTTGTGATGGCAATGCCGACGTCGGCCTTTGTTCGGGCGTGAGCTGCGTGAAGGCCTGCGAGAACTCGGTCGCATCGAAGAACAACAGTACCTTATCGAGGTTCAATCAGCGGAAGGACAGCTAAGGCCGTTCGGCGCTGGGATCATGTTTACGCGAATCGGCGCCTTATGCCTTCTGTGTTGCGTATCTCACTAGCGGCGCGGCTGCGCGTCTTGCCGCATCCCTTATCTTGAAAATAAGAGGATGAACTAGGAAACCATCGCGAGCCGGGGCGTTGGTATTCTTAGAAGTGACGCTACGACGGGGAGGACTTTCCATGCGAACCACAGTAGTTGCGATGCTTGTCGCGAGCGGAACGATGATCACCCTGCCAGCGCTGGCGCAGCAGCAGCAGCCGGCACCGAACCCACAAATGCAGGAGGAGGCTGACAAGGGCGCCAAGACTCGCCAGTCCGGTGAGTCCGGATATGTCGGCGAGCAGGAAAAGCCCGGTGCTTCCGCCCACCCCCCTGGGAAGACTGACTCGGCTCCGCCGACAACGGGCTCAGCCACAGGCACCTCGACCGGGGCGACAGGCAGCGGTGAAAAGTCGCGCTGAGCCTTCTGGAGGTATAGCACGACTGAGCGTAACCTCGTCTTCCTGACGCGGGCCTCGTTATCCTTGCCATCAAGCGCCGAGGTTACGCGCCACTGAGATCCAGGCTCATAGCGGAGCTGGAGAAGACAAGTGTGGTGTCCAAAGCAAACGCGACGCTCGCTTCTTTTGACGACGCTCGCCACCGGAGCGTTTCTGACGGGGCGGAGGTTCGCTGCGGCACAAGAAGATCAACCCGGCAGCAGCGACCGGCCGAAGAAAGGCGATCTTCTTGTTGTCTCCGAAGGCGAACGCGTCGGCGCCGTCATCGCGCCCGATGACGTGAAGCGCGGTGAACCGCCACTGCACGCCTGGCCAAAAGACCCCAAGACTTCGGTCGTCCGCAACGGCTCGCGGTTGAACGAGATCCTGGTCATAAGGCTTGATCCCGGCGAAATGGATGAGGAGACCCGCTCACGCTCTGCTGAGGGCATCGCAGCCTATTCGGCCATCTGTACTCACACCGGATGTTCTGTCACCGGCTGGCTGAAGTCCGAGACGGGCGACAAAGACGTTCTCAAGTGCTTTTGTCACAATTCCGAATTCAATCCGCGGGAAGGCGCGCAAGTGGTGTTCGGGCCCGCGCCCCGGCGTCTGCCGGCGCTCCCGCTGGTAATAGCCGACGGCTCGCTCACCATAGCTGCGACATTCGTGGGAAAGGTAGGTGCTCAACAAAGGTGATGGGGCGCGGTCGCATCGGATCCCCTGCCCCAGATGATCGCACCACCAAGGGCGGCAGAGAGAAAGAGCTAGGGAGATGACGTCCATGACCATGAAGCAATGGCTATTGTCGAGCTTTGTTGCGTCCACGTGCCTGTTTTCAATCGCTGCCATTGCCGGCCCGATTGAGAAATACACCCCGGTGACCGCCGACCGCCTGAAAAACCCGGAACCCGGCAATTGGATGCTCTATCGCCGAACCTATGACGGCCAGGGATACAGCCCGCTCGACCAGATCAATACTTCGAACGTGAAAGACCTGGTGCCGGTGTGGACCTTCTCGACCGGCGTGATTGAGGGGCACGAGGCTCCGCCGATCGTAAACAATGGCGTGATGTTCGTCGCCACCCCCCAGGGCCAGGTGATCGCCCTCAACGCCAAGACAGGCGATGAGTACTGGCGTTACAAACGCCAGCTCCCCGACGATCTCTTCCAATTGCACCCGACCAAC
>NZ_JADPKF010000125.1:0-4640 GCF_023073815.1 Bradyrhizobium sp. 157
CGCATCCGCTCCACGACGGAATCGAACGATTGACTGCCTTCCCCAGGGACTAGACTTGAGTGCGAGCGTGAACTGCTCGATCCGGCTCCAGCATCCCCAATGCGCGATCTACCAGATCGGCCAATGCCCGTCATATTCCATCTCTGATAAAGGCGAGAATCGCTGCTTATGATGTTGTGGGCTGATGTCGCTCAGCCATGGTGTATCAAGGCTTTGGCCCATAAGTGCAATCGCCCAGATGGCGCAGGGCATGAGGTCTGAGGAACCTGCGGCATGTTTTCGTCAACCGTCATGGTCAGCCCGGACCCAAGACGGCGTGGCCTACATCCTGGCCAAAGTACACGCCAGCAGCCCAAGATCGGCCGAGACTGGCACGCGATCGCATCACGCCGCACTCGCTATCCTCAGTTTTTCAGAGACAGAGTGGAGGTTTGATTGCGCGCTGCCATTCACCGGGACCGTTCTTCGTCCACCTACGCGAAGATGAATTGCCGGTAGAACCACTCCGGCTAAATGCATCCGGGCAAACATGTTCGCGAATCTTTGGCTTCCTACATCCGTTTGCCCGGTGGCTCCCGACTGATTCGCTTCATCAGCTTCGCCACTGTAGTGGACATCGAACGAGGCACCAATTCGACCATACATGATGATTCGCACTCCTGCGTTTGCATTGGGTTCAGGCTGATGAGGCGCGGCAGGCCTAGATAGACCGCCTGGCTGACGATTGGCTGACGAAGGCGTTCTCCCGGACCGATAAAGAAAATCCGAGACCTGGCTCAAGCGTTAATGAATCGGGCTGCGGCCTACACCGGCCGGCGAAGGCCGCAGGTCAGGCCGCCTGGGCCTGCGATCGGGCGCTGTCACCTTATCTGAGGAGCGTCTTGAGCTGGCTGGGACGAAGAGATTACGGAAGGTTGAGAATATCGAGACGAAGCGCTGCAGGGTTCCCCGGCGAACGGAAGCCCCGCATCGTCCGCTCCCGCTTTCGCAGCGGCACATGGGAATTCTCGGCCCTGTTGTTGAAGCCCCTGTGCGCGGTGCTCGGCATCCGGCATGACCTGCCGTTTCGCCGCTCAATAGGACCGCAGTGTCATTTTTCATGGAATAGGAACCCTGCTTGAGGGGTCGTTTTCATCCAAACGGGACCCCCTTAACGCAGGGGCGTGACACTGCTTCCGGTTTCATCGGAGGCATTTGTTTTGGATGTTGGTTGTGAAGCCGATTGCAAAGATACGCCGGCTTTCGCTGGTTCAGCGCAAATCGATCAAGCAGATCTGCCGGGAATTGAAGGTCTCTCGGGAGGCGGTCCGCAACGTCCTGCGTTCGGGGCAAACGGAGTTCCGCTACGTGCGCAAGCATCAGCCGTTGCCTCGGGTGGGTGCATGGCGCGATGAGCTTGAGCGGCTTTTGGCGACCAAAGCGACGAAGCCGTCGCGGGAACGGCTGACGCTGATCCGGATTTTTGAGCAGCTTCGCGATCTTGGCTATGACGGCAGCTACAGCTCGGTCTGGCGGCATGCGCGGGCCTTTGAGGAAGAGCGGGGCAGCGCCGCCGCCGATGCGTATGTTCCGCTGATCTTCGCGCCGGGCGAAGCCTACCAGTTCGACTGGAGCCACGAGATCGTTGTTCTGAACGGGGTGACGCGACGGTGAAGGTGGCGCATATGCGGCCGTGCCATAGCCGGATGTTCTTCGTCAGGGCTATCTGCGCGAAAGCCAGGGGATGGTGTTCGACGCGCACGATCGGGCGTTTGCCTTCTTCCGGGGCACCTGCACGCGCGGCATCTATGACAACATGAAGACGGCTGTGGAGACGATCTTCATCGGCAAGGAGAGGCAATACAACCGCCGCTTCCAGCAGATGCGCGGCCACTATCTTGTCGAGCCGGTGGCCTGCACGCCGGCGTCGGGCTGGGAGAAGGGCCAGGTCGAGAACCAGGTCGGGCTGTGCGCGAGCGCTTCTTCACGCCGAGGCTCCGCTTCAAAAACCTGGAGGAACTCAACGCCTGGCTGCTCGACCGATGCATCGCTGTGCGCGAAGGCCTCGCGAAGCCTGAACTTGTCCAGCGCGCGCCGCGACGACAGCCGGAGGATCGATTGATGACACTCGTCGCCGGCATTGCCATTGCCGATCCGGACCTCAGTCTGCGGGCGATCGCGGCACAGCTCGAGACAATGCGGGAGCGGACGCCGCGCGGCGGCTGGCAATGGGCGGCCTCGTCGGTCGAGCATCTGCTCGATCACGCGAGGCGTCTCGGTTTAACGGTGCACGAACCCGCTGACGGCTGAAACGGGCATCCACCGCCGTTCTCCCGCCCTCCCGTTTCGTCCTGGTGTGACAAATAAGGAGAAATTCTACTCTCCCTCTGGCGTAACGTCGGAGCCTGCCCACAAGCGCGGAAGACCGGCGTTGTGATTCCTGATGTTCAGAGCCTTCCATTGCAGCGCGGGGAAGTTCTCCATCGCGTGCTTGACGGCGGCATCGCCTTGGAGACTGCTGACGTCGATCCGTCCCTCTTCGTAGAGAGCATCAAGGAACGACATCTCGCCGCGATCATGTTCGAACAAAGGCGCCAGTCGTTCTTGCCATTCGGCCAGCACGAGCTCGCACCAGGCTTCCGGGCGGCCGTCCTTGTCGAACATGTCGCTCTTCACGACGGTCAGCAATTTTCCGCGGAGTTCGTTGGTGTCGTAGCTATATCCGTCCAGCGAGGCCGTCCGCCAGTTCAGGTCCCGTGTGGCCGCCCCGATCGCGAGCGTAGCGAGCGCTTGACCTGTTTCCAATCCAGCCCGCGGACGTGCAGCAGGCGCCATGCGTCGTAGAGATCGCGCGATGCGCAGCGCGCGGCCATCGCGACGCTTTTTCCGGCGGCGATCTCGCGCAGATCCACGACGGGGATTTTCTTCGCGGTGTAGCCGCCCAGAGGAACGGAATTCATTAGCGACGTCCCGAAGAACGGCGTGCGGTACATGTAGTTGACGTCGACCTCGATCGTGCCGGGCCGCCGATGGGCCGAAACGTACCTGAAGCGCCACTTTTCGCCGGCGTGTTCGTCGCGCGGGGTTCGGAAGAGTTCGTAGCCGTAGTTCCCCATAAGGAGCGGCAGACGCTTCATGATGAGCGCCTTGTCGGCGAGCATCGTTTTTTCCGATCTTCGGCACCGACGTAGTTCAAGTCGATATCCACCGACAGACGATCGAGACCGAGATAGAACAGGTTGAGCGCCGTACCTCCTTTCAAAGCGAAGAGATGGTCTCCCTGTCCTTGGTGAGCCGGTCGAGCACGTCTATGAGGCGGACCACGCGTTCGATTGTCGCGGCTTCGAACGACAGTTCATTGGAAAGCTTCTCCAGGCGTTCTACCGAGATCATGGCGCCATCTCCGGAGAGCCACCTTCGAACGAAGGATGGAGGAATTCGCTAGGCAGCACCACGTTCCATTCCGGATGCGCCTCGCCGGCCTGGGACGTCGTGCCTAGCACCGCGCGCGGCGACGACGGTGCCGACCGTTTCAAATCCTTCAGCATCTCGTCGTCGACGAAGAGGTCTTCGCGACGGCTCTCCAGCCAGCAACCGAGGATACCAGCGAGCGACTGGTTCTCGCGAGCTGTCGTCAACTCGACGAGCTTGGTCACGTCGAGGGCGCGCACGGTCTGTAGCGCGTTAGAGAGTTCTTCGGTGCCCGCCGCCAGGTCGGGCCGCTCGACGCAGTCGACGAGGGTGCCGATGACGCCGATCAGCCCGCGGCCGGTCCGCATCGGCAAAAACAGCCGCTTGGCGCCCGGCAGCGTATCCGAGCCGCGTCCGGCCGGGCGATCGTTGGACCAGGTCCAGTTCGCCGCTGCAAGGTCGGCCCTGTCGAGTTCATCCTCGGGCGGATAGCCGGATTTTACCGTGAGCACGCCGTCTTCCGGCAGCAGCAGCACGACGCGTACTTTCAGCATCAGCGCGGTCTGATAGGCGGTCGCCCACAGCACGTCGTCCAGCGTCGCGGTGCCCGCAAGCTTGCGGCTGAAGGCGTCGAGCGATTCGGTGGTGCGGAGCCTGCCGATCGCCGTAACCGCCTGGGTGCAGACCGGCGCCGCGACATTGGAGACCAGGATCGCAATCAGCATGAAGAAGAAGAAGGCGGCGACGTTGGTCGGTTCGGTGATCGTGAAGGTGTAGACCGACGGCAGGAAGAAGAAATTGTAGCACAGCGAGGCCGCGACGCTGGCGCAAGGCCGACGGCCACGACCAGCAGCGCCATCAAATACGGTTTTGGATCGAACGGTTTGGATCGTTCCGCGTTGCGTACCGTTTTCTTTGGAACAGGCTCGGCGGCGAGTTCCTCGCCGGCAATGACATTGACGCTGATATTGCCGGCGCGCCACACCAGATCATGCACCACCGAACCGCGCATCAGCTCGAACCACCATGGGCGCGTCGACTTGCTGATGATGATCTGCGTCACGTTATTGGCATGGGCGAACTGAACGACATCATCGGCGATGCGGCGGCCGACACCGGGAATGGTGATGGACTCGCCGCCGAGCGATTCGGCCATCCGGCGATCCCGTTTAGGAATCTGACCAATAGCGCAGCCCAGCCCTTCCGCCGCCGTCAGCAGGAGGATTGGAGATGAACCCCAAAAGATCGAA
>NZ_JADPKF010000059.1:0-4578 GCF_023073815.1 Bradyrhizobium sp. 157
GACGACGATAGCGGAAAGCGACGCGGCGAGCGCCACATCAAGGGTGGCCGGCGCTGGGTCCGTAACGCCATCTACATGCCCTGCGTTGGCGCAGCCACTAAGAACAATCCCGTTCTGAAGGCCTACTATCAACGCCTGCTTGCCAAGGGAAAGGAGCCGAAGGTCGCTCTCATTGCCTGCATGCGCAAGCTGATCATCATCCTCAACACCATGATCGCACGACGGCAGAAGTGGGATCCCAGTCGATATGCGCTGAGCTGATCGAACAGACTTCTTGATGCGCTCGGTCCTCGGCCGAGCTCATGCAAAGCCAACAGACCGGTGAACGGGCGGGGTCAAGGCCGTAGCCGCCGAAGGCGGGGGCGCGCCAGCGCCAGCCTTGAGGCCGCCCGAGCACCGGGCTACCTCGCCACAGTTGCTCTGATTTGAGAGAGGGCAAACGAAGATGCAAACCTCGGGCGCAATGCGCCGCGAGAGCGCGAAACCGTATCAGCGTCATTGCGAGGAGCGAAGCGACGAAGCAATCCATCTCTCCACTTGCGGCGCTATGGATTGCTTCGCTGCGCTCGCAATGACGGTAGGTAGAGCGTTCGCCGGTACGAAAAAATGCTACCCCAGCCTCAACTCATCATACCCCTTCACCGCTACTTCATCGCACCTGGCGCGGTACGCCGGCGCGCTGCCGCTGTAGCGGGCGACGATACGGGTCTGTTTGCCCTCGACATTGGTGTTGATGCCGGTCATCCAGGAGTTCACCTCGTTCGACAGCAATCCTTCGCCGAGCGCCTTGACATGATCGGTCCACGACTCGACGCCTTCGGGCGTCGCTTCGAGGCGCGTCAGCTTGTTCTTCATCGCAAACCGAAGCAGCCCGGTCACCCAGTCGACACTGTATTCGATGCTGCGCGGAATGTTGCCGAGCGCGGTGTGCGGCCCCATCAGCATCAGCATGTTTGGGAATTCGTGCACCATGATGCCGAGATAGGTCTGCGGTCCTCGCTTCCATTTGTCCTTCAGCCGCGTGCCGCCGGCACCGCGGAAATTGATCTTGTCGAAACTGCCGGTGATGGCGTCGAAGCCGGTCGCATAGATGATGATGTCGAATTCGTAATCCCGTTCGCTCGTCCTGATGCCCTGAGGTGTGATCCGCTCGATCGGCGTCTCGTTGATGTCGACCAGCTCGACATTGTCCTGGTTGTAGACCTCGTAATAGAAGGTTTCGAGCGGCAGCCGCCGGGTGCCAAAGCCGTGATTTTTCGGAATCAGCTTTTCCGCGACGGCCTGGTTGTTCACGCGCTGGCGGATCTTGCGTGCGACGAAATTGGAAATCGTCGCGTTCGCCTTGCGGTCGATCAAGATGTCGCGAAAGTTGCCCTGCCAGATGCCGAAGCCGCGCTCGCTATAGAGCTTTTCATAAAACGCCTCGCGCTCCTCGTCCGACACCTCGAACGCGCCGCGCGGGTCCGGCGTATGCAGGAAGCAGGCAAACGTCTCCTGGCATCGTCTGAATATCTCGAGATAGCCGGCCTTGATCTTCGCTTGGGTCTCCGCGTCGATCTTGCCGTTGTGCAGCGGCGCGCACCAGTTCGGCGTGCGCTGGAATACGGTGAGATGGCCGACTTGGCTCGCAATGGTCTGGATGGTCTGCACGCCGGTGGCGCCGGTGCCGATCACGGCGACGCGCTTGCCGGTAAAATCCACCGGCTCCTTCGGCCATCGTGCCGTATGGAAGGATGCGCCCCTGAAATCCTCGCGGCCTTCAATCTTCGGCAGCGTCGGCGTCGACAACGGCCCGATTGCGGTGATCAGGAAGCGCGCGCTGAAGCGGCTGCCGTCCTCCAGCGTGATGGTCCAGCTCCGCGTGTCTTCCTCGTACGTGGCCGCCGTCACCCGGCTCCGAAACTGGATATCGCGGCGCAGTTCGAATTTATCGGCGACATAATTGAGATAGCGCAGCGTCTCCGGCTGGCCGGCAAAATGCTCCGACCATTCCCATTCCTCCAGCAACTCCTTCGAGAACGAATAACCGTAGGAATAGCTTTCGGAATCGAAGCGCGCGCCGGGATAGCGGTTCCAGTACCAGGTGCCGCCAACATCGGTCGCGGCCTCGAACACCCGCACGCGAAAACCCTGTTCGTGCAGCCGGTAGAGCTGGTACAGCCCCGACATGCCCGCGCCGATGATGATGGCGTCGTAGTCCGGAATCGGCGTCGCTCCCGTGTTTATGGTTTGCTCAAAAGCTATCCGGTCTCGCGCCCGCGGACAAACCGGTATCAAGGCGTGGCAGGGTTGCGTGTTTGTCCCGCCAAGTCAGCCTCGCTCGGCTTTACTGGCGGCCGCATCTGCCCCTATCGTGGAGCCCAGATCGCCCTTAAGGCGACGACAACTCAGGGAGCGAAGCGACCGAAATGAACGATCCCGTTGACGTCCTCATCATCGGCGCCGGCGCGTCCGGCGCGGCGGTGGCGTGGAGCCTGGCTGAAACCAAGATGCATATTCTCTGCCTTGACCAGGGCGGCTGGATGAAGCCCTCGGAATATCCGAGCACGGGGCGCGACTGGGAGGCGAAGTTTTATGGCGAGTGGTCGACCAGCCCGAACGTCCGCGCCCGGCCCGAGGACTATCCGATCAACGACGACAACTCGCCGATCAAGGTCGTGAACTTCAACGGCGTCGGCGGCTCGACGGTGATGTACACCGCGCATTGGCCGAGGCTGCACCCGTCCGACTTCCGGGTGAAGACGCTGGACGGCGTCGCCGACGACTGGCCGATCGATTACGACACGCTGGTGCCGTTCTTCGAAGAGAACGATCGGATGATGGGCGTCTCGGGTCTCTCAGGCGATCCGCTGTCGCCGCTGACCCACCCGCCGATGCCGCCGCAGCCACTTGGACTTTCTGGCCCGCTGATCGGCAAGGCCATGAACAAGCTCGGCTGGCACTGGTGGCCATCCGACACCACCGTCGCGACGATGGACTACGAGGGGCGGGCGCGCTGCATCAATCTCGGCCATTGCACGCCGGCCTGCGCGCAGGGCGCAAAGGCCTCAACCGACATCACCTATTGGCCGCAGGCAATCCGCGCGGGCGTCGAGCTAAAAACCCATTGCCGCGTCCGCGAGATCCTGACCAACGAGCATGGCATGGCCTCTGGCGTCGTCTACTACGACAAGGATGGCGTCGAGCAGTTCCAGCCGGCCGAGGTCGTCATCATCGCCTGCAACGGCGTCGGCACGCCGCGGCTACTGTTGAATTCGGTCTCCGGTCGATTCCCGAATGGCCTGGCCAATTCGTCCGGCCTGGTCGGCAAGAACCTGATGTTCCATCCCTACGCGCAGATCTACGGTTTTGTGAAGGAGCCGACTGACTCGAACCGCGCGCCGCCAACCTGCTTGTGGAGCAAGGAATTCTACGACACCGATCTCTCGCGCGGTTTCGTCCGCGGCTACGGCATCCAGTTCGGCCGCGGCGCAGGGCCGGTGTTCGAGGCCGTCGCGAGCGAGCAAAAGGGCATCTTGCCGTGGGGCGCGGACCATCACCGCGTGTTTCGCAGACTCAACGGTCATCGCCTCGCAGTCTCCGCGATCTGCGAGGATCTGCCCGAAGAGCACAACCGCGTCACGCTCGATCCCGTGCTGAAGGACAGCCACGGAATCCCTGCGCCAAAGATCGATTACACGATCAGCGAGAACAGCCGGAAGATGATGGAGCACGGACTGGCGCGCGGCCGGGAGATTCTCGAGACCGCCGGTGCGACCGACATCTGCATCAACAACCCGATTCCCTGGGGCGGCTGGCATCTGCTCGGCACGGCGCGGATGGGCACCGACCCTGCACGCTCCGTCGTCAACGAATGGGGCCGGTCGCACGACGTGAAGAACCTCTTCATCGTCGACGGCAGCGTGTTCGTGACGTCAGGCGGCGTGAACCCGACCTCGACCATCCAGGCGATCGCGCTCTACGTCGCCGACCAGATGAAGCAACGCCTTGCCAACCTCTTCGACTGAGACCGCCATGCTCGCAACAAATGAATTGACCTCAGCCCAACGCGACGATCTCCGCACCATTGCGGCGATGATCATTCCCGCCAGCGACGAGTACAAGGTGCCCGGCGCCGACGATCCCGCGATCCAGGCCGACATGCTGGTGACGCTCGGGCGCGATACTGCGATGGTGCGTGCCGCGCTCGATCATCTGGCGCGTCTGGCCGGCAAGCCGCTGGCTGAGCTCGATGCCGCCAAGCGCGATGCTATCGCGACGGAGTTCCGCGCCACCGGCGGCGTTGCGGCGGCAACGCTCGTCCGCGTGGTCCTGCAATGCTACTACCGCGACGATCGCGTGCTTCGCTCGCTCGGGCTCGAGCTTCGCGCGCCATTCCCGAAGGGATACACGCTGGAGCAGGGCGACTGGTCGCTGCTTGATCCCGTCAGGGCACAGCCGGCGAAGCTGAGAAGGGCGCCCTAAAGCATGATGAAATTAGATTTGATTGCGACCACGAAGAAGGTGCGCTCCCTCTCCCGCTTGCGGGGGAGGGCTGGGGTGGGGGTGTCTCCGCGGGCGACACTGCCCGAGTGCTTA
>NZ_JADPKF010000037.1:0-4551 GCF_023073815.1 Bradyrhizobium sp. 157
TGGCCCTGAGCTGAAGAAGCTCGAAGTCTCCCGCACGTCCGCTGTGACGGCTAGACCGGACCTCTCATCGCACCGCTTCCTACCGCCGCTTGTGACCCAAAGCCGACCCCGCCATATACACGTTGGGGAATTAGCTACCTTGCGGTCTCTGCAGTGAGCCCACGATCTCACGCGCGGCGTCCTGCAGATCGGCAAGGTGCCGGGCGGCGAAGTCCTCTACGGTGAACGCCGTCCTGATCCAGCGAAAATTGATCGAGCCATGAACACGCCGGCCGTCGAACAGCGCCACGGCAATTGCGGCTGCCCCATCATCAACCGGCGTTCCTCCGTATGGACCAGACACATGGCTTGGGTCACGTGTGGCGTAACCTCTGTGGCACCTCACTGAGAATTCGCTCTAGCTTCCTCGGGTCGCGCGCGAGCCAATCCTCGGGGTTGTTGGATTTCCGGAGTGTGCGCAAAGTTACCTCCCGTTCCTTCTCCGGACACCAGGCGAGATAAGCACGCCCAACCCCCGTCATCAGCCACCCCACCCGGACGCCAACCCGCTCGTCCCGCCGCAGGAGCACGAGCGGACTGTGCGCGACACTCGTTTCGCGTCTTTCCATGAAGCCGCCGGCCGGCACGAAAAGATCGGACGGCCACTTCACCTTCTGACACAGCCGGGCTAGGACGGGTGCCGCAGCCTCGGCCACGCGGTCGTGCCGGTCCCGCTTTCGCGCCACGTCCGTGAAAGCGCTGAGCCGGTAACGACCGTCGGCAAGACGGCGCGCGACCACACCCGCCTGCTCCAGCGTGTTGAGGATGCGCAGCAGGCTGGGCTTGGATATCGCGGTTGCGCGATGGATATCGTGCAGCGACGAAATCGGCTCTGAGTGAAGGAATCTAAGGACTTGTAGTCCTCGCTCCAATCCTCTGATTGTTTCGACCCTTGGCACCGTCAATTTTCTCCGCGTCGAATTCAGCCATTCTTCCCCTTCCGCTCCGCGGAGTCCAGCATTCCGCTAACCGGAACGCAACGTTCCGCTCCACGGAATCGACTCCGATTTTGGTGGTTTCTTACATAACCAAGGCCGATCCTTCGCGAGCGGGACATCCGAAGGCAGCAAATGCTGCGCACCGATGACGAGGGTCAGAATGGCAGCGCAAACAATTCGTGGAATCCGTTGGTGGGGTCGCCTCTTGCTGGTAATGAGCCTGGGAGCGATGGCCCAACCGGCGCTCGCGCAATCCTACCCGTCCAGCACGATCCGCATCATCGTCGGAGGCGGGGCTGGCGCGCCGCCGGACATCATCACGCGCATTGTCGCCAACGAGCTTGCGCAGAGCGAAGGCTGGCGGATTGTCGTTGAGAACAAGCCTGGGGCCGCCGGGACGGTTGCGGCCGGCGAGGTCCTCAGGCAACCGGCGGATGGCTATTCCATCCTGGCCTTCACATTGGGCGCCTCGGCATCTCCCGCACTTCTGCCGAACGTAGCCTTTCGTCATGACACCGATTTTGCTCCGGTCATCAAGGTCATGACCGCTCATCATGTTCTGGTTGCGAATCCGTCAGTGCCCGCCAAGTCGATGAAGGAGCTTGTCGCCTTGCTGAAAAGCCAGCCCGATAAGCTCACGTTCTCGTCAGGCGGGATGGGTACGCCAGCCCATCTCGTGGGGGAACAGTTCAGGCTTCAAACCGGGGTGCGCGTGACCCACGTCCCGTACCGAGCCTTGCCGCAAGCGATCGGGGATCTCATCAATGGCACCAACCACTATCAGTTCATCACCCCGCTGCCTGTTCTGGACCTGATTGCCTCCGGCAAGCTCCGAGCGCTTGCCGTCACGGCGCCGACGCGCATGGCAGCCCTGAAGAACGTTCCGACCGTCGTCGAGGAGGGATTCCCGGAGCTCGTGATTGCGGACTGGATCAGTTTCGTGGTGAAGAGCGGCACGCCAGACGCCATCATCGCTACGCTGAACGAGGCAATCAACAAGGCCTTGGCGAAGGCGAGCGTTCGCGAGGCGTTCGCGAAGATCGCAGCGGAGCCCGCCGGCGGCACGCCCGGCGAGTTCGGCGCACACATCAAGTCGCAGATGGCGCACTGGAGCAAGGTCATTAATGATGCGGGGATCAAGTTGCCCGAGTGACCGTCGAACAGACGGCAAGGTCTCAATCTATATTCAGATTCTGGCTGAAGACACCAGAGGATCCCATGTGGGATAACGATGCCGGCATGCGGGAGTTTCGGGCTTTCATGAAGGAGCGGGCATCGAACGACGATATTGAGGAATCAATTTTCCCGTATGCGACCGCTCAGATGATGGTCGAGGTGCTGAGGAAGTGCGGCGACGACCTATCGCGGGAAAATCTCATCAGGCAGGCCACCAACATTCAAGGGCTCCAGCTGCCGACGTTTCTGCCCGGTCTGACGATCAACGTGACCCCATCGGACCGGATCGGCTGGAGAAAGGCCCGGATGGCGCGTTTCGACGGCACCAGATGGGTGCTGCTCGATGATGTCGTTGGCAATTGACGATCGCTCTCGCGAACCAAGACGTTCGATATATGGGTTGGGCAATGACCGACAGACTGAATATCGCGATCGTCGGCGGGGGGTCGGCGGATTTTCTGCGGCGCTCGCTCTGGGCCCGCGGGGTATGAACGTCGCCGTCTTCGAAGGCGCCGAGTCGCCACGAGAGGCAGGGGCCGGACTATCCATCCCTCCTAATGCACTGGTCTTGCTCAAACGCACCTCACTTTGCGACGATGTCGAGAAGATCACCACGAGGAGCCAGGGTCTCACGCTGCGAACATCGCGGGGAGAGCATGTCTCGAGGCCGGGTGCGCCCACGCTGCAGAGCTATCAGATTCACCGCGTCGAGCTGCTCGAGATGCTGCTTGGTATGGTGAAAGGCCCCGTCTGGTTCGGACATCGCTGTATGGCCGTCGAAGATAGGCAAAGCGGAGCGCGACTGACCTTTGCCAATGGCGCTGTCTACGATGCGGACGTGGTCGTCGGTGCAGATGGCATCCATTCGGTGGTCCAGCGCCAGATCGGCCTGACAGCGCACCCGACCAGCGAAGGCATCGTGGCTTATCGCGGGTTGGTACAATCGCAAAAGCTCTCATGGGGCGCGGAGCTGCGCGGCCTGAACATGTGGATGGGCGAGGGTCGCAGCTTCATCTGCTTTCCGGTGTCACAGGGACGACTGATCAACATCGTCGCGTTCGTCCCCAGCATGTGCGACATGGAGGAGACCTGGTCCGCGCCGGGCGACGTCAGGGCGCTCGCAGCCGAGTACGAGGGCTGGGATGCGCCGGTCCGAGAGTTGATTGCGGCGCTCGACCATACGTTTCGCTGGGGCATCTACGATCGGCCGCCATTGCCATATTGGTCGCGCGCACATGTGACGCTTCTCGGCGACGCTGCCCATCCGATGGTGCCGCATTTTGGACAAGCGCCGGGCAAGCCATCGAGGATGGCTTTGCGCTTGCCGTTCTGCTGGAACACGCCAAACGCGACGAGATTCCGGCACGCTTGAAGGCTTATCAGGACCTGAGATTCGAGCGGACCAGCCGCGTGCAGGCAGCCTCGCGCCTGGCCGGTCGGTTCTACCGATCTGCTGGCAGCGATCCGGCCGAACAGGCGCAGAGGTTGCAAGCCTGGATGTCGGCGGCGCAATGGATATTTCCTTACGACGCGGAGAAGGCTGCTTTGGCACTCCTGTAGTCCGGCGAAAAGACTTCCTCATGGAGCCGTGAACAACAAAGATGCTGTGGACGTCCGCTTATGGCCCCAAGCCGACCAACTTCGTCGCTTGCGGCCGGTCTGGTATTGAGGGCAGTCCGGACTTCGCATCAGCGATCCTTCTGCCGCTTGTGACCCGAATGTATGGTCCGGCCGTGCGGTGCAAGAAGATTTCGACGATCCGGTAGATGCGGTCTTGCATCAATGTATCCGGCCTCTGCTTGGAGCGCAGTGCTCCGGGCCATCATGGATATCAGCGCGCATGTGATCTGGTTAGCGGACAGGCCTCGACCGGGCCATTTGGGTCACCAGTGTTCGCATGCGCCGGGAAGACCGATTCTCCATCGTCGTCTCATCTTCTCGCAGACCTCGGCGGGTAAGGGGTGTTGTTACGTCATCGATAGCTCCTCACTTCGCGCTGTTCCTTTGTTTGTGCCTGGCGGTCGTTCCTTCGTCCCGGCCTGCGCGCGCAGACGCGCCGCGCGCAAGGGGTCGTCAAGGCCGGCCGTCGTGCTGTCCTGACGTCTTGCTCTCTGCTGCCAGGCTGCGCCTTGACGGCCCCGCGCACGGCGCGAGGGTCAAGCAGGTTGGGACGCTGTCTCCTCCGTCTTGACGCTCGCGAAGGCGCGTCCCTTGTTGAGGACCGCCCAGGCAATTCGGGCGAGTTTGTTAGCGAGCGCAATCGCCAGCACGTTGTGATGCAATCGTTTCTTGGCGGCTCGGATCCAAGAGTTGAGGCCATAGCGCTCCCAACACCTGATCTTGACCAGCACAACCCAAGCGGCTTGCACGAACAGCGCGCGCAGGTAGCGATTGCCGT
>NZ_JADPKF010000040.1:0-4208 GCF_023073815.1 Bradyrhizobium sp. 157
TGCCTCTGTTCAAGCAGTCCGCTCAGAGGTTGCACCCGAACGGAAGAATGTATCTCCTACTTTCATCAGACAGCAACCTCGCTTTGATGGATCGCCTGACCCGTTCAGCCGGCCTTAGCTCGAAGCAGATTGCAAAGCGCTCAATTTGGGTAGAGGCGTTCTATCTGTATGAGCTTTCGTTGGCAGAAACTGATCTAATACCCGATTAGGAACATCGGATCTGACGGTCTCGGCGTCGTTCTAGGACCGCCAGCCGTCCAAATTTCAAACTCTTTGGCGGCTCCCGACCACTTTCGATGTCCGTTCCGGGTCAATTGCGGCATTCTGGCCGTTGGCAGATCATTCCGGTCCTTCCCGATAAGCAGACATTCTTCGGGTCCGGCGGCATGTCTCAGACGTGCCAACATCGGAAGTCACCAGGCGTAGCGCACGACGCCCTTCCCGGCGTAACTGCGCGTCACGTCGGAGAATTCGCCCTCGAAGGTGGCGGCGAGCGAGAGGCCGCTGATGAATTTTATCTCGGCGGAGGCAGTAGTGAGCGCCGTATCATGCGCCTGCGCCGCGCCGTTGACGACAAACGATGCGCCCGGCAGCGTCTGGAACGTCGCGGCGATATTGCGGTCGGTGTTGAAGTCATGCGCCCAGGCAAAGCGGCCGCGCAAGGTGAAGATCGCATCCGTCATTGCCCAGGATTTATCGGTGCGAACACCCAACTCGCTGCGCGATGCAGTGACGCTCTTCGCGCCGTAGCCCAATGCGAAAGTGTTGGTGCCGGACAGCGCCTGTTCGCCATAGGCGGGCAGATCGAAGGTGGTGAACTGTCCGGCGGCGTAAGGCGTGATCCCCGTCCACGGCGTGACGAAGCGGTAGCCGCCTTCGACGCGGCCGGAGAAGGCGTTGGCGTTGAACTGCGCGCGCAAGCGGTCGATGCCGGCGACCCTGACGGTGCGATCGGTGGTCACGTCCTGCCAGCCATAGGCCAGCGCGCCGGTGACATAGGCTGCGCCGACCTTATGCTTGATGAAAGCGCCGGCCTGGAACAGGTCGGATCGCCCGCTTCCCAATCCATTGGCGGTGCTGAAGCTGGTGCCGCCGCCGGCGAGCGCAAACCCGGCGATGGTCTGCGGCGAGAGCCAGTAATCCGCGCCGACGGCGGCACCGCCGATGCGGCTGGTGGCCATGTTCGACCCGACAACGGCATTGCCGTCGGTAGACTGCGATCCTCCAAAACCCGCGGCCCACACGTTCCAGCGCGACACGAACGTCGGCGCGCGCGGTACCGCTTTCGTGATCATGCCATAGGCATCACGCTCAGCGCCCGCGCGCTTGCGGCCGCTGGCGGCATAGGCGTTGAATGCATCGTCACCCTCGGTAAACCCCGTCGCGCCGGGCGCATCAACGCCGCGATCTGCCGTGAACGGATCGGTCATCACGCCCATGAACTGCGTCATGGCCTGGAACGTCGATTGCTGCGATCCGGTCGCGCCCTCGCCTAACATCTGGGTCAACATCGCCGGTGCCAGCGTGCCGAACGCCACGGGAATGGCACCTCCGGCATTGAAGACATTGCCAACACCGATCTTGAAGGCGCCTGCGACGCTCTGCTCGTTGAGGCTGAGGCCGGCGGGTAGAACCGGGGCGAACTGATAGTTCAAATAGACGTTGTTAGCATCGTAACTAAGATGGGACGTGAAGCCAGCCGGGGCACCCGTCAGCGTGCGAACGTATCGGTGAGGCCACCAGTCACGGTCAGGATGGTGTAGCGGTTCGCGATCGACGACCCCGTAAAGGTTGCGACTACATGCGCGTCACTGAGGAACGCACCGCCGTTCACCTGCGTCTTGTCGGCGCTCAGGCCGAACACCTTGACCGAGTAAAGGCTGCAAGCGCAGAACAGCAGTGCATCGTTGACCGTCAAGGTACCGATGCTGGTCGGCGTTCCCGGTGCCAAGGTCGCGCCGTTGTCGAGAAATGTCGCCGCGACGGTGCCGGTGCCCCCCAGTGTTGCGCCAGGATTGACGAACACGACGCTCGCCCCGGCGACTGAGCCGTTGACGAGCAGCGTGCCGGCGTTGACGTTGACATCGCCTGCGAAAGCGCTGGTGCCGGTCAGCGTCCACACCGAGCTGTCGATCTTGTTGAAGATCCCAAAATTGCGGTACTGCGCCGTGTCGCCGAGCGCGGAGACGTCAAACGTGTCGGCTCCATTGCCGCCGAGCTGGAAGATGTTGCCGCCGGCAGTGGACTGCACCAAGCCGTTTATGACCGAGCCCGGCGCCAGCGTCAGCGTGTTGCCGCCGCCCAGAAACTGGATGGCGGCGACGCTGCCCGAGATCGTCCCGGCGTTGGTGATGTCGAGATGCGGATTGACGAAGGCGCCGCCCGCAACGTGGCGAATGCCGTAGCTCCCGCCGGCGATGCTGCCGCTGTTGGTCGCGGTGAGATTACCCCGCATCTGAATGCCGGCGTTGCCGCCGCTGATGGTGCCGGAGTTGGTCACCGCGAGATCGACGGCAAGTCCGGAACCGCTGACGGCCTGGATACCGTACAGTCCGCCTGTTAGCACGCCCGAATTGACGGACTGCCCTTGCATCGGTGCGCTAAAGCCATCGACGTGAAGGCCCGCGACACCGCCGCTGACAGTGCCGATGTTCAGCACATTACCCGCGCTGAACATTCCGGCCGTGCCTCCGCCTGTCGCGACAATAGTACCGAAATTTGTTGTCAGGCCTCCCGTGGATTGTGTTCCGTGGAATGTCCGGGCGGTAATAACGCCATAATTCGTGATGCTGCCAAAGGCAAATGCTCCGCCGGATTGGCTATCGATCGAGCCGTAATTGATAAAAGTTCCCCCGGCCGAAACCGATGTGAAGTTGCCGGAGTGCGTAATAGAGCCATGGTTGGTGACGAGCGTCTGCGCGCCGATTGTCCGGATGCTCCAGATGCCCGAAGATACAATGGACCCGAAGTTTGTGATCGTGTGCGAGTTGTTAGTATACGCAAGGATAGCGCCGTCACCCGCCGAATTGATCGAACCGTAATTTGTCAAGGTCAGGGGGCCAGTAGTCGCTTCTACACCTGCCCGGCCCGCGGCGGTGATCGACCCGTGATTGACGACGGTTCCCGTCGCGAGGAGCAAGCCAGAACCGTTGGTGCCCGTCACCGATGCTCCTGCCTCGACGGTGATGGTGTTGCTCGTGTCGGTCGCGGTGCCGTATCCGGCAAGTGCATTCTGATCTACCGTCGCGCCGGTACAGGTCACGGTGGCGCTGTTGACCGGCGATGCGGGCGTGCAGGCGGCCCGTGCGGCCTGGCCAGCCAGCAGCACGATCGCGAAAGCCGCGGCCACTGATTGCGCGGCGGCGACAAGGGCACCACTCCGATCGGCGCCGCAAAGCACACGCAGCTTTATCGGAAATCCACGTGCCCTGGACCTTTTCAACGTCACACCCCGCGCAACTGGCGCCGGGGAGACATCACCTCCAGGCCGGCGCATATTCAGCAGGATTTCCGGAGCGATACAATCTGAGATCGACATTTCACGCCGGTTCTACGAGGATCGTTTGTCACTGTACCTATTGGGCAACAGCCTGCTTGGCGCCGAGTTGCGCGCTGAGCAGGATTTGTGAGCGCGCGTAACGCACCAGCAGGCGGTGGTGCCTTGACCAGGTTGGTCATGGGATCCGCGGCAGCCCGGTCGAGAAGTTGTTTGCAGATCACGACGCTGCCGATGCGTAGCTCGCCGAGAATGATCTAGAGGGCGTTGCATTCGAATACGATGTGCTGGACGGGTCATGGCCGACATTCCAAACGGAAAATAACTCGGCACCGATGCCGATTCCGTCCTCAAAACCGAGGCCGATCATCACGCACCCACCGATACTACGGAACGCCTACGTACTGGGAGGTGCGAGGTGGCCTATAACGCTAGGCAGCGCATCTGACCGTTCTCAACGTGAGTGCCAATTGAGTCATTGAAGAACTGGTCGACCAGCCCCGGGGTCGGTATGAAGTGTCGATGCTGTGGCGGGGCTGCTCGCATTATGCTTTAGAGTGCCAGCGAAAGCGCCTTCATAAGGGAAGGCAGCGCCAGACCTGAATGTCCGAATTGGGTCTTGGTTGTGTAAAAACGTCCTTCCTAGGGAAGTCGATGAGAGGCCAGGATCGGTTCAGTCTCAGGCTGCGATTGCAGCCATCAGCGGCTTGGC
>NZ_JADPKF010000098.1:0-3793 GCF_023073815.1 Bradyrhizobium sp. 157
TCTCTCCACTCGGGCAGTGTCGCCCGCGGAGACACCCCCACCCCAGCCCTCCCCCGCAAGCGGGAGAGGGAGCGCACCTTCTTCGTGGTCGCAATCAAATCCAATTTCATTATGCTCTAGTCTAGCTTGAATGCCCGTCGAACAGCCGGCGCGGGCGGATGCCGGCACGATCACAACCTGGATTGCGCACGACACTCCGGTGCGGCGGCAGCAACCGCAGCGGAGGATGATGCAGCAGCGATGTGCAATTGCACATCATAGCGCGCGCCAAAAGGCGGGGCCTCAGGTGCGCAATTACGCACCTGAGGCTCCTAAGCGACGAAAGCCCGTGGATCCCTGGAACACGTGCGGCAGAGTGCGTATCGCAGTCAGGTCGTCTTGAGTTCTCCGTTCATTCCGTTCGGGTAGAAACCGCCTTTGCTGACACCGGCCTTGTCGGCCAGATAAACGATACGCAGAACCTCTTGCGGTGTACGCGTGAATGCGATCCCGTCGGGGGTCGAAGGCACGAAATTGGCTTTGCCGTCAACTCTGATCCCCTCGTCTTCTTTTTCGGGAGTCCCGTCAATTTTATCCCGTGCATCCGAGATTGCGTTGGCGGCGTCCCATGCCTTCTCGCCCATCATGTAGAGCTGGGAGCGCGCCATTCCCATGTGGTAGGCTTCAACAGCAAGAATTCCGGCCGCCGCTTCCACGAATTCCTTTTTCTTGAGCAGGGGAGCCGCACCCGCGTAGGCGGTCACGCCGACGTCTTCGAACAGCATGCCGCCCAGAAGGACCGACATGTCATCGGCAAATGGGTCGAAATCGGCAGGCAATCCGGCAGCCTGAGCAGCAGCCTTGAAGCCGGCGTCGAAGTCGATCGCAGGTCGTGAAATGGCGTTTCGGCCTAGCGTCTTGCGATAGAAGCGAACGTGGGCCAGTTCGTTCTCCGCCGTCTCTTCAATGAACTCGCGTATCGCCTTCTCCTTGAATTGGGCCTCGTGTCCGCCCACGACTCTGCCGGCATCCATACCGGCATCGGTATCGCTGATCCCCTTGCCGGTCGTTGCGCGCAGATAGAACTCAGCTTCCATGTATTCGAGGTTCAGCGCGAAGGTGAGAATGTCTTCGTCGTCGATCGCTGCTCCCTTCTTGCCGATTCCGACCCCCGTGGTCTCGCGCTTCTGCTGGGCATAGGCAGGTGGAATGAGCAGTCCTGCGAGTCCCGCGACCGATAGGCCGGCGATCGATTGCCGGCGGGAAATGCGCAATGCATCCATGGCGTAACCTCCTCCGTTCTGGATTGAGGGCCGCGCCACGCACTGTTCAGCGTTGAGGGCGCTCACGGCGCGACCTCGGTACCAGCTAGTGCTGGAGCGATATAACGTTAGGCCGCAGGTCACGTTCCAATCGAACTCGATCAGGCAGGCACGACGTCGTGAGGCCGCCAGGCTTGGCCTGTGCATGCAATGGTGGGCAAAGGCGCGAGTGCGCCGTGCCCATCATTTAGCATCGATTGTGTTCTCGATGGTGGGCACGCGGAGCCTGTCACCGCGCGCGTTCGCGCAACACGGTGGCTTTTCCCACCCCACGGACTGCTACCGCACCATGGCGCCGTAGACGATATCTTGCACCTGCTCGCGGTAGTACTTCCGAAGTTCGCCGGGTGCCGCCGTTCCCACGACCACGACAAGGCGCTCCTTCGGGTCGCTGAAGAACTGCGTGCCGTAGGCGCCATTCCAGGTGAACTCGCCAGGATTACCCGGCACCGACGACAGACCTTCGCTGGTGCGTACGGCCACGCCAAGGCCGAAGCTAAAGCCAGCGCGATGCGGCTCCACATTAGCTACGTTGTTCTTGATCTCCGGCCCAAGGTGGTTGGAGATCATGTGGTGCACTGTCTTGGGCCCGAGAATGCGCTGGCCGTCGAGCTCGCCGCCATTGAGCAGCATCTGTCCAAAGCGTAGGTAGTCGCCCACGGTCGCAAACGCGCACGCGCCGCCGCAGTCGAACTTGGTTGGCGTATCGAGAAGCTTGATCGCCTGCGGCTTGCCCGTCAGCGGGTCATTGGGAAATGGCCGGGCAAGACGCGCTCGCTGCGCCTCTGTTGGGTGGAATGTGGCGTCCTTCATGCCGAGTGGTTGCCATACATTGCTGGCCAAGTAATCGCCAAGCCGCTGCTCGCTGACTTTTTCAACGACCGCGCCGAGCACGTCGATCGAGAAGCCGTACTCGAAAACCCTAGCGGGTTGGTGCGCCAGCGGCAGCTTTGTGATGCGATCGATGAAGGCCTGGGTATCGCCTTCGATCGCCGGCGCGGTGCCCTCCGGATACTGACGCGCGACCGGGCTCGAACTGTCTGGGCGTCCTCCATACATCAGCCCAGATGTGTGTCGATAAAGATCGTGGATGTAGATCGGCGAAACCTGAGCATCGAACTTCAGTGAACTGTCGGGTTGCGGCACGCCCACTTTCATCTCGGCGAACGCGGGATAGTAGTCCGCAAGCTTTGCCCGAAGCGGCAAGCGGCCCTGTTCCATAAGTGTCAGACCCGCGACGGCGGCCATCGGTTTGGTCATGGAGGCAAGCGCGAACACAGCATCCAGCGGCATCGGCGTGCCTTTCACCGGATCAAGCTGGCCGTACGCCTTGTATTGCACGAGCTTTCCGTCGCGGGCTATCGCGACCACGGCGCCGGGCACACGCTTCGCGGCGATCTCCCGGGCAAGAAAATCGTCAAGGCGGGCCAGTCCCTGCTGCGAAAATCCGACGTCATCCGGCTTTGCCTCGGGCAGCGGCGCGGCATTTGCCGCATTGGCGGCGATACCGGCAACAAGCGCTGCGGCCGTCATGAATGGCTTCATGGTCTTCTCCCTGGAATGCAGTTCAGGCCCGCAGGATTATTATGCTTGAGTGACCATGTTAGATCGCGCCTCTACCAGCGGCAAGGCGAGCGTGCGAGCAGGGCAATCGGGCCGTCGCATATCCACTCTACGTTTCATTGAATGATGACGGCATTGACCGGGATCGCGCTGCGTGAGGTGGGCACGCTTCGCGTTGCCTATCCTACGGCTGCGAGCTGATTTGCTTCGCGCACAAGCACAGTTGATGCAGCCGGCCGCGGCAAGATAACGCGACGGGCAAATCACTTCTGATTTTCCGAAATGATCAAGCCCGGTAATCAAAAATATTTCGCTTCACGCGAGGGGCAAATCAGTCGCATAACTCCGCCCGTCTCACCCGATGGAGGGGCGGCTCGCGATCGTCACGAACGTGCGGTGAGATGCGGTGGACGCGAGAGGCGCACAAGACGTAGGCGCACGACGCTACGGCGAAGTCGTGTGGTTCTGGCGCCGCGGTGCTGGCGTTAAGTCCCAGGAGAAGCGAAGCTTCTCGGGGCGACGGTGGCAAGAAAGCCGTTCACCGGGGAGAGCACGAAGTAAGCCGTAAAGCCATTGCGCAGGGAAGGCCGGGATGCTCCCGCTGTACCTGTATGCTCGTGTGCGCGTTCTTAGTGCGCAAATTGCACACGAGACCGCGGGTGCGGCGCGCACCCGGTCTTCCCTGCGCCCTCTGAACAAGAGGGCGGGAAGTTGATGGCAAAACTCGGGCGCAACGCGTCGCGAGATCGCGAAACTGTATCCACGTCCTTGCGAGCGCAGCGAAGCAATCCATCCATCCGTTATGCCGCGAGATGGATTGCTTCGCTTCACTCGCAATGATGGGGTGGACGGCCCCCGAACGGCATCGATGTGCCAGACTGGCGATGCTGAGTCGAACCAGACAAGGGGACCGTCCATGACGAAGATTA
>NZ_JADPKF010000034.1:0-3433 GCF_023073815.1 Bradyrhizobium sp. 157
TGGCACAAAGCGTCAGTTTGCGCGGTGCAAGGCTATGTCCGAAGTTGGGGGTAAAGCCGACCTGCCGGTTGCACGTCCGGACTTCTCAGTTTGACCCAACTCGGACCTCGATCACGTGCAAAGGGAACGCGGTCGAAGTATCGTGAAAAACTCGACAACCCCGTGGAGGCTATGATGAAACCTCAGGCGCTGGCGCTGTGCTTTTTGTTTGGTAGTTTGGGAACAGTCGCGTTTGCGGGACCGGCAGAAGAGGCCAATTCCGTGATCGACCAATGGTCGGTCACTTACAGTGCAAACGACCGCGACGCACTTGTAGGTCTGTACGCCCCGGATGCGATCCTGCTCGGAACGACAAGCCCCGTGATATCCGAAGGCACAGAGGGGATACGAAAATATTTTCAGGAACTGCCAGGGAGTGGTCGAAAAAATACGATTGTCGAGAGACGAACGATCGTTCTCAGCGAAACCTCCGTCGTAGGGACCGGATTTTATAATTTTGCTCGGGCGACAGAAAACGATACTCCCCGCCCATCGCGCTTCACCATGGTTGTCACAAAACGCGACGGCCGATGGATGATCGCACATCACCATTCGTCGCCGCTGTCGGCCTCACGCCAGTAATCGGAAGCTTGGGAGAACTGCTGCGACGTCATGCACATTTGAAGCTGGGATTACTTCTTTCGCTATCGTCAGCTTCTGGCCCCCAAACGGATTTCGCCGTCGTGTCGGCGGATGTCGGTTTTCAGAGCAAGAGCGGACGAGAGCAGGGTGCTACTAGGCTTTCCGCAACTGACCCGGGACGGGCATTCCTACCAGCCGGTCGACATAGGGCGGACAATAGAGATTGGCTCGGCGTGTCCCACGAGGGCGGCGCGTTTCCGAGGTGAAGCCTGATAGGCAAACCATCCATCCTGGTCGCGGGACGCTCAATTGGCGGAATCCGCCCACTGTTAACGATCTCTTAACCATCGCAACTTAACTTCCGGTTACTTTTCGGTTAATAGACCGCGCGGTTCGTTCCAGGAGAACAGCCGATGCCTGTTGAAACACTGACATGTGCCGCACTTGGCGCCCGCTTGACAATCTCGCCTAATGCCGCTCGTTCGCTTGTCAAGCGGCTCCGGCTGCCGCGCTCACTTTCAGATGACGGCAAAGCAATGGTGAGCGTGGATCTCACGGAAATACGACATAAGCGTCTGCCATCACGTGAAGCAGGCAATGTCGCCCTAGCTGCAAAGATCATGGCATTGCAGGGGAGATCGCGCGGCTCGAAGCAACAGCAGCGGGTCACCGGGTCGATTTCGAGCGTGAGCGCGCCGATCGGCTGATGGTTGAAGTGCTACAGCAGGCGACCGCCGAGGCTACGGCAGCTAAGGAGGCGCCGGCGCGGCTCGAAGGTTTTCTTCGGACCGATGGCAGAGCTGATGATGGCTCGATCGACAGCCACGCACTAGCTGCACCCCGCCCGGGGCACCTAGCTGCGGACTTAATGGCAGCAGACCGCAAAGCTGCTCGTGGGTACGCATGCGTGTCCCCGGCTTAGCGGAGCAATCGGGAGAGAGAAAAATGACCAGCATTGCCGATATCAGCGAGATGAAGGCGCGCATTATAGTTTTTGGGGTCGGCGGCGCTGGCGGCAATGCCGTCAACAACATGATCGCGTCCGAGCTGCAAGGCGTCGAATTTATCGTCGCTAATACCGACGCACAGGCGCTCGCCATGTCCAAGGCCCAGCGGATCATCCAGATGGGCGCCGAAGTCACCCAAGGCCTTGGTGCCGGCTCGCAGCCCGAAGTGGGGCGCACGGCGGCCGAAGAGGCGATCAATTCGATCCGCGATCATTTAACCGGCGCGCACATGGTGTTCGTTACTGCCGGCATGGGCGGCGGTACCGGCACTGGGGCAGCGCCGGTCATAGCCAAGACCGCCCGTGAGCTTGGCATTCTCACCATCGGTGTAGTCACCAAGCCGTTCCACTTCGAGGGCCAGCGCCGCATGCGCTTTGCCGAAGCAGGCATCGCGGAACTGCTCAGGGCCGTGGACACTCTGCTGGTCATCCCAAACCAGAACCTCTTCCGGGTGGCCAACGAGAAGACTACCTTCGCCGATGCCTTCGTGCTGGCCGATCAAGTGCTTTATTCCGGTGTGGCCTGCATTAGCGACCTTGTAGTCAAGGAAGGCCTGATCAATCTCGATTTTGCCGACGTTCTCACCGTAATGCGCGAGAAGGGCAAAGCCATGATGGGCAGGGGCGAGGCTTCCGGTACGAAGCGCGTGCTCAATGCAGCTGTGGCCGCAATTTCCAATCCATTGATCGATGACCCGTCGATCAAGCGCGCCAGTGGCCTCATAATCTCCATCACCGGCGGCAGGGACCTTATGCTGTTCGAGGTAGACGAAGCGGCGACCCGCATTCGCGAAGAAGTCGATAAGGACGCCAACGTCATCGTCGGCGCCACTTTTGATGAAAGCCTGCAAGGTATTGTCCGCGTGTCGGTGGTAGCGACCGGCATCGATAATCTTGGTGCGACGCGCCAGACGCAACCAACGGGCTCACTTACGGAACTCGCTAGCAGGCTGCGCAAGGAAAATCATCGCAGCGCCGAGCGGATCGAGAGTAGTGCACCGCGGCCGGAATTATACAGCCGCTTTTCCGCTGTGCGCAATTCGATCGAGCAAGTTGTTTGCGATATCCCGGCCTTCCTGGGCCGCAAGGCTAACTGAATTCTCGTAGGAACCAAATCGGCTCGCTTAAAAGCGGGCCTAAGCGGACTTGCCAGTTGGCGCCTGTGATGTCCGCTTTGGAGGGATAGTGTTGCAAAAGTCGAAAGTTGCAGCGCTCAAGATTTTTCGCGAAAAAACTAAGCACCGAGCGATCGCTGATTCGTATGGCCTCAATCGGGCTACCGAAGTCGCCTGTGAAGTTTGCGAGAGGCCGTGAGGTCCCTCACATCTTGTACACGAAAGTCGCGCCCACGGCCTGCAGAATTTTGGTCATCGGCGAAATCGACTTTTGCAACACAATCGACCCATTGCAGACGCGCGCGGCCTATTGCTGCGATCTACTTTCAAGCAGCCGGTCGCGGACCTCCTCCGATACGAAGCGTTCCGCCCGCTGCCATGCCTCGTCATTGTCACCGCGGAACTGGAAGTACTTTCTGAACACGACGCGCTGGGTTGTCATATCGATGGCAGCAATCCGCACAACCTGCACCAGCGTGCTTAGCTTGTGAACGATGCCGATAATCAGGATCTGCGCGCCGGCCTGTGACGCCGCGCGCAGCCGATCGCGCAACGCCGGTCCGTCGGTCGGACAATTTGGTGCGCAGGAGGAGGGCACGAGCTCAAAGCGCCGGTCTGCCGTGACGTCGTCCCGCAGCGCGGTCATGAAAGCCCGCAATCGCTTTTCATGCACGGCCGTCTGATCGGTGGG
>NZ_JADPKF010000029.1:0-2635 GCF_023073815.1 Bradyrhizobium sp. 157
GCCATACCCGCCGGCCTCCTGTCCCGGCGGGTAGCTTGAATCACCAAAACGCTGATTTGTGAATCCGCAGCGATTCAGTCAGATGGGCTAACGCTCTAGCAGGCACATAAGCCTCTGCGTGGCTTCCATGATCAAAGTGTTTATGTCGGCGTCTACACCGCGATGTCGGTTGCCACAAGCTTTGGCAGGCTACGCAAGCCCAGAGTAACCGGGTTGCAAGCCCATCGCCTCGCATTGAGACCGATTGCGATCGGCAAGATGGAATTTCATCTCGTTGTCAGCTTTGCGACTGAGCCATATTGATTTGTCGCGGATATGACTACGGAAGGCGAGGCCGCGTTGGCGCGCTGAAGGGCGCCACGGAATCGTAATGCGCGGTCTCGAGGCGCACTCGGGTGCTTCGTGCTCCTTCAGTGCGCGACCGCACTCATCAATCAGCAAGTAACAAGCTTGTTGAGAGCCCCCAACGCTCCATGCCTAGCCGGCACAGTTGCCGATCGTATCGAGTTCGGATCGAGACGTCACGTGCGTTTTCGCGGTGGCATCGTATTTGCAATCAAAGATGTCGTCGCGGATCGAACTAGAAGAGTGACGATCGACGCGATCCGATATCACGCGCTGAACCGTCCGGCATGGCGATTGCGCCAACAAACGATGTCCTCTCGACCGCCGAACCTGCGCACTCTCTGTCGCTCGGGAGTCCGTCGCTGGTACAGCGCCCGCGGGTCGTCTATCAATAAGGTCCCTGTCATGGCGTCTGCTGGTCAACCATCCTCTCGGTTAGCAACGCGTCTTGCATTCTTCGTTCCCGGGGTCGGCTTCGGGGCCTGGGCCCCGCTCGTACCATTTGCGAAGGACCGGCTGGCGGTGGATGATGGCGTGCTTGGCCTACTACTGCTCTGCCTGGGTGCTGGATCCATCATCGCGATGCTTCTGACCAGTGTTTTGAGCGCCCGCTACGGCGTCAGGCTGATCATTCTTGTGGGTGGGCTTAGTCTCGCGATCGTCCTGCCGTGCCTCACGACAGCTAGCAAGTTGTCGCTCGGCGTCGCGCTATTCGCCTTAGGCGCCTCGATAGGCTCGATTAGCGTGGCCGCGAACATTCATGCGATCGAGGTGGAGCGCACGGCGGAGTGCCCGCTGATGTCCAGCTTCCACGCTCAATTCAGCATCGGGGGACTTGTGGGGTCTGCAGCCATGACCGCTTTTCTCTCGCTGCAGATTGACGCATTTGTTTCGACTGTGGTCTGCTCGGGATTGATAGTGATCGCGATCATGCTGGCGTGGCCGCGATTGGTACCAACGGCGCAGGCGGACCGGGGACCGTCGTTCGTTCTGCCGCGTTCCATCGTGCTCCTTCTAGCCGCGATTGCGGCGATCGCCTTCCTTATCGAAGGCGCGATGCTCGATTGGGCTGCCTTGTTGGTCGTCGGCGCTGGTCTTGCTCCAAAGACGCAGGGCGGCTTAGCGTATGTACTGTTCTCCATAGCCATGACGGTGGGACGCCTTGCTGGCGACGCCGTCGTCGAACGCGCGGGGGACCGCGCGACACTTATGTTCGGAAGTCTACTGGCCTTGGCCGGTTTCGGAGCTCTGCTGGCCGCACCGGTAGCCGTCATCGCCATGGCCGGCTTGCTGCTCATTGGTCTTGGCCTATCGAATGTCGCCCCGATTCTGTTCCGGCGCGCCGGCACGCAGGAGGCGATGCCCGTTGGTCCGGCGATTGCCGCGATCATGACGGTTGGTTATGCCGGAATTCTCATTGGACCGGCTGGTATAGGGTTACTGGCCAAGTACGTGGGACTGCCGGCCGCATTTGGGGTCCTAGCCGGGCTCATGTGCCTCGTCGTGCTCTTGGCGCCCATCGTGACGGCGAACACACGGTGAATGCGTTTGAAACGTGACAGAGCGGCACCTCGCGCGCAAGAGAAGCTTCGATCGTGGCTTGTCTCTGATCGAGCAGACGGCAATGAGTTGGCTAGCTGATATCTGCCTGGCGCCGATGATCGGCTACTTTTTGCTGGTCCCAAAGCGGTGCGCTTCTCCGGAAGTGCTTCAGGCCCGGCGATTGGTAGTCCGCGCTCTTCCAGAGATCTGCCTTCATGCCTACGATGGGTCGCTTGATGCGCTTGCTGTTCGCCCAATCATTGCTTCATCCCAGGCTTCTATACCTGAGTGAATCCGCGCTTTCGGCTGTTCGCAAGCTCGAGTTTTCAACCCGATTGCGCAAAGCGGATGTTCGCCGAGCAGGCGTTGATGCTTAAGGGACTTGGAAACACCGGCATCTGGTATCTCGCAGCCGATGGACAGGTTTGTGCGGTAGCCTTAACCTTTCGAATTCTGCAAGCCTAGTCGATTTGACATCCATTCTTTCTCGGGACTCGCCCGACGTTCGAAGCCGAGACAACGCCGCGGGTGCGGGCGGTGCTCGATAAGGTCTGCGACAGATGAGAAACCACGAGATCGGCCTTAGTAGCGATATCGCTTGGAAGAGTCTCGAAGTCGGCACCCGATGGAAAGCTCAATTAATGGCCCAGGCTGTTCTCTAATTCCGGGCCTGCGGTCAAGACTCTCCAAACACATCCTTGCCGGGTTCATGGTTCTCTCCGCGGTAGGGGCATGCCCTCCGCATGAT
>NZ_JADPKF010000116.1:0-2249 GCF_023073815.1 Bradyrhizobium sp. 157
ACCCTTGCACGATCATTCCACCGACACCTCTCCTGCAATTCCTGGAGACAGCCCTTCATCATGTCCCGCCTCTTGACACGGGACATAAGAGGATGAGGGGTAAGAGTTTCGTCGATGACGGTTCATATCTGTATCGCTATACTCCTGACAACGAACTCTGGATCGCGATCGACATGACCAGTGAAAACGAACCGCCGCCCGAGAACAAGCTGACGCGCAGCAAGGAGCGTTGGGCGCGCGAGGGCAAATTCCTCACCGGCAAGATCTCGCGGCCGGAGGAAGCGCGGCTGCCGCCCGGCCAACATCTGACCAAGGATTGGCCGACGCTCGATCTCGGATTGACCCCGAACATCCCGCGCGAGCGCTGGCGGCTCGACGTCTACGGCGCGGTCGAACATCCGCTGTTCTGGGATTTTGCGCAGTTTTCCGTGCAGCCGCAGAGCAAGTTCGTGTCCGACATTCATTGCGTCACGACTTGGTCGCGCTACGACAACCGGTGGGAGGGACTGGCGACCCGCGATCTCCTCGATGTTTGCCGGCCGCGCGAGGAAACGCGGTTCGTGGTGCTGCATTCACATGACGGCTACACCACGAACCTTTCGCTGGAAGATTTTGCCGCGGAAGACGCACTGCTCGCCCATAGCTGGTCAGGTGCCGCGCTGGAGCAGGAGCATGGCGGCCCGGTGCGGCTCGTCGTGCCGCATCTCTATTTCTGGAAGAGCGCAAAATGGCTGCAGAGCATCGAGTTTCTCGCTGAGGATAAGCCGGGCTATTGGGAAGTCCGCGGCTATCACAATCGCGGCGATCCGTGGGCTGAGCAGCGATATTCAGGTGACTAGCGCCAACGGGGGAAACAGCCATGCCGAACGAACGCTTTCAATTCACCGGCGAAGGCGGCCATCAGCTTGCTGCGGCCCTCGATATGCCGGATGGTCCGGTGCAGGCCTACGCGCTGTTTGCGCATTGCTTCACCTGCGGCAAGGACGTGCTGGCGGCAAAACGCATTGCGACGGCGCTCTCCGCAAAAGGCATCGCGGTGTTGCGGTTTGATTTTACAGGCCTCGGCTCCAGTGAGGGCGAATTTGCCAACGCGACCTTCTCCTCGAACGTTGCCGATCTCGTCCACGCCGCCGATCATTTGCGCGAAACCCGCACGGCGCCCGCGATCCTGATCGGCCATAGCCTGGGTGGCGCCGCGATCCTCGCTGCCGCGGGGCAGATAACGGAGGCGAAGGCAGTCGTCACCATCGCCGCTCCCTCCGATCCCGTGCACGTCACGCATCTCTTCAAAGATCGCCTCGACGACATCCGCATGCACGGCACGGTGGAGGTCCAGCTCGCCGGGCGGCCGTTTCACATCAAGCGCGAATTTCTCGACGACATCGCCGAACACAGCCTGGCGGCGCATATCGCAAAGCTCCACAAAGCGCTGCTGATCATGCATTCGCCGACCGACGACACGGTCGGTATCGACAGCGCCACCAAGATTTTCGCTGCCGCCAAACATCCCAAGAGCTTTGTGTCGCTGTCGGGCTCCGATCATCTGTTGAGCGGCAAGCGCGACGGCGCCTATGTCGCCGACGTCATCGCCGCCTGGGCGGAGCGCTATATCGAGCCTGTCGCCGCGCAACCTGTTGCGAGCAAGGCGCCACGCAACGTCGTGGTGCGCGAGACCCGCAACAGCAAGTTCCAGCAGATCGTCACCACAGGTCCCCATGAGATGGTGGCGGACGAGCCCGTTGCCGTCGGCGGTCAGGACAGCGGTCCGGGACCATATGATTTTTTGCTCGCCGGCCTTGGCGCCTGCACGTCGATGACGATGCGGATGTATGCCGACCGCAAATCGCTGCCGTTGGACCGCGTCACCGTCACGCTGAAGCACAGCAAGGTCCACGCAAAGGATTGCGCCGAATGCGAGACGCGCGAGGGCATGCTGGACCAGATCGACCGCGTGATCTCGATTGAAGGCGCGCTGGATGCTGATCAGCGCGCGCGGCTGATGGAGATCGCCGACAAGTGCCCGGTGCACCGGACGCTGACGTCGGAGATACGGATCGTGACGAGGGCGGCGGAGTAGCGGACCGGCCATGGGCCTTCATGGTTCGGGACGCGCAGCTTCGCTGCGCTCCTCACCATGAGGGGCTAGATGACCTCATCCTCTTATGTCCCGTGTCAAGAGGCGGGACATGATGAAGGGCTGTCTCCAGGAATTGCAGGAGAGGTGTCGGTGGAATGATCGTGCAAGGGTG
>NZ_JADPKF010000071.1:0-1944 GCF_023073815.1 Bradyrhizobium sp. 157
CAGGGCCAGGTGATCGCCCTCAACGCCAAGACAGGCGATGAGTACTGGCGTTACAAACGCCAGCTCCCCGACGATCTCTTCCAATTGCACCCGACCAACCGCGGGGTGGGATTGTGGCAGGACAGGCTGTTCCTGGCGACAACCGATGACCATGTGGTCGCGCTCGATGCCAAAACCGGCAAGGTCCTGTGGGATACCAAAGTCCAGGACTACAAGAAGGGTCAGTACCTGACCCTGATGCCGCTGGTTGTCGATGGAAAGGTTATCGTCGGTGCCGCCGGCGGTGAATTCGGCGTGCGCGGCTATGTCGTCGCCTATGATGCCAATAACGGCAAAGAATTGTGGCGGACCTTCACCATTCCCGGCCCAGGCGAGCCGGGCCACGAGACCTGGAGCGGCGACGACTGGAAAACGGGCGGCGGCTCTGCGTGGATGACGGGCAACTACGATCCCGACACCCGGACCATTTACTGGGGCACCGGCAACGCCGCCCCGTGGCCGGGAGATACTCACCCCGGCGACAATCTCTACACAACCTCGGTGCTAGCGCTCGACCCGGATAGCGGCAAGATCAAAACCTATTTCCAGTACCATCAGAACGATTCCTGGGATTGGGACGAGGTGGATGCACCAATGCTGATCGACCTGCAGAGGGATGGTCGCATCTTCAAGAGCCTCATCCATCCGGGACGCAACGCGATCTTCTGGGTACTCGAGCGCAAGCCGGACAGCATCAAGTATGTGGCCGGCTGGCCTTATGTCTATACCGACGTCTGGAAGGGCATTGAGCCCGAGACGGGCAAGCCGATCGTCGATCCGGCTCACAAGCCGGTTATGGGCAAGCGGGTCGAGTTCTGTCCGTCGTTATGGGGCGGCAAGGACTGGCCGTCGGCGGCCTATAGTCCGAAGACCCGCCTGGTCTATATTCCCGCCAACGAGAATTTCTGCGGCGGCTTTACCGGCGAGAAGGTGCCGTTGGTGCCCGGTCAGCTGTGGCTCGGGACCAAGCCCGAAGATATCGGTCTGAAGGTTCGCGCCGGCGCTACGCATTTTGGTGAGCTGCAGGCGTGGGATCCGGCGACGGGAAAGAAGGTGTGGTCGCATCTTTTCCCCAGATCGCACCTGTTTGGGTCGGTGACGGCGACCGCGGGCGACCTGATCTTTGTCGGAGGTACCAACGACCGGATGTTCCGCGCCTTTCATGCCAAGACCGGCGAACTGCTTTGGGAGCAGAAGACCAATTCCGGCATCATGGGCATGCCGGTCGCCTACGAAGTGGACGGGACACAGTATATCGCGATCCAGTCCGGGTGGGGTGTAGACGCCCAGCGCATCCAGGACGCGCTGACGACCAACAACATCGGTATCGAGAACAACGTGCCGCAGGGCGGCGTCGTCTGGGTGTTTGCCCTCAAGAAGTAACTGCCAGAGGTAATTTGCCGAGACGGCAAGGCAAGAAAAAAGCGGCGGACGGACGTCCGCCGCTTTCAGTTTGGCTTGTTTTTATTTGCCCTTGGTCTCGACCTTCCGCTTTTCATCTTCGTTCATTTGCTTGATCGTCGGATCCCGGCTGGCTTCGCCGGTGGTCTGCGTTGTCGTGGCCGGTGGGCTTTCGCTTGGCATGGAGGTTTGCCCCGGCGGTGTTGTTGCTGGCCGCGTTGCGGTCGCGGGCGGCGGCGACGTGGTTTGAGCGGTCGCCGCCTGGGCAGTCAACAGAAGCACGCTCGACAGCAGCGACACCGCGAGCGCCGTTGAGTTGGGTTTCATCGATCTGGCTCCTCTTAGATCAACGAAAACGGCCCGTGCGGTCTAACGTTCCCCTTACGCTTCCAATTGCTTGCCGATCGGCAGTGCGCGGATGCGCTTGCCGGTCGCGGCGAAGATCGCGTTGATCAGCGCCGGCGCAACGGGCGGCACGCCCGGCTCACCGACGCCGCTGGGCGG
>NZ_JADPKF010000028.1:0-1609 GCF_023073815.1 Bradyrhizobium sp. 157
ATGGACGGTCCCCTTGTCTGGTTCGACTCAGCATCGCCAGTCTGGCACATCGATGCCGTTCGGGGGCCGTCCACCCCATCATTGCGAGCGCAGCGAAGCGAAGCATGCGGAGACGTGGATTGCTTCGTCGCTTCGCTCCTCGCAATGACGGTGGATACAGTTTCGCGATCTCGCAGCATGTTCTGCCCGAGGCTTACATCTGCTTTTGCCCTCCCGAAACTCAGAGGGCGCAGGGAAGACCGGGTGCTTGCCGCACCCGCGGTCTCATGTGCAGGTGCGCATAAGGAACGCGCACACGAGCATACAGGTACAGCGGGAGCATCCCGGCCTTCCCTGCGCAATGGCTTTACGGCTTATAGCGAGCTCTCCCCGGAGAACGGCTTTGTTGCCTCCGTCGCCACGCGGACAACTTCCACGTAACTTAACGCCAGCACCGCGGCGCCAGGACCACACGACTTCGCCGTACGCGTCGGGCGCGTACGTCTAGCGCGCCATCAGCGTCCATCGCATCTCACCGCACGTTCGTGACGATCGCGAGCCGCCCCTCAATCGGGTGAGACGGGCGGAGTTATGCAGATGATTTGCTCTCGAAGTTAAGCGGAATATTTTTGCCAAAGGGGCTGGACAGGTTTTTGCTGATTTGCCCGTCGTGCCAGTTTGTCGCACACGCGCAAGCGAGATTGCGCTTGCGCGCGAAGCAAATCAGTCCGCAGCCCGCAGGGTGGGCAAAGGCGCAGAGCGCCGTGCCCACCAGCTTACGCCGTGTTCATGATGGTGCGCACGCTTCCGCCTTCGCTCTCCGAGCTACGGCGGGCTAGGTCCGCTTTGCCGACGCTACGCTCTGCTCGACCTAGCTGTGCGCGGGAATGTCGGCGCCATCAGACGCATACTGCCGGAGCTTGTTGCGCATCGTGCGCACCGAAAGTCCGAGCACGCGCGCGGCATGAGTGCGATTGCCGTGGCAGCGCGCCAGCGTCTGCAGCACGAGCTCGCGCTCGATCGCCTCGACGGTGGAGCCGATCAGCATCGGCACGATCTGGTGGGGTGGAAGGGCCGGAGAATCCGGCAGCGGAATCTCGCCCGCGCGGTCACACGCCGCGCTAATGTACGCGTCACCAAGGTACTCCCGGGGCATCAACACCTCCCGATCAACGCTAGCTCCGAAACGCGGAGCTGAAGCATCAGGAATCAACGGCCCCCTGCCGTAGAGAGAGGGTGGGCGGGTTTGGTTAATGAAAGGTTAATGGGGACGGAAAGGTTTTGAGGACACTTTGTACACCCTGAAGTAAACGCCCAACAGCAGGCAGATAGGCGCGTCAGCGCGGTCTCGTGGTTTCTCGTCTCTCTAACGCAGGGAGGTCCACAGCCACCGCTCTTCGTTGTTGGTGGGATCCGTAGCGGGCATGTATCGAGGTTTCGCTTGTGTGCGGGGAACGACGCATCCAGCTCAGGGCCGTAGCCCGCATGAGCGTAGCGATATGCGGGATGGTTTGAACCCCGGATGTCGCTTCGCTCCATCCGGGCTTCTGTAACGGGCCTTAGTTAGTCAATCCCTTTTTGCGCTGTCCACCTGCCGGGCACTTGCTTCTGTACGGGATCGGCACTGAGG